>JBEKGK010000051.1:0-23259 GCA_050012835.1 Solirubrobacteraceae bacterium
ACGGCGGCGCCGGAGGCGTGGGCACCGCGGCGATCCAGCTCGCGCGGGCGGTGGGCGCGCGCGTGGCCGCGACCGTGCGCCGCGAGGAGCTGCACGAGCAGGTGGCTGCGCTCGGCGCCGAGGTGATCGCGCCGGAGGGCTTCGCCGAGCACGGCCCGTTCGACGTGATCCTCGAGCTGGTCGGCGCCCCGAACCTGGCGGAGAACCTGCAGGCGCTCGCCACCGGCGGGCGCATCGCCATCATCGGCGTGTCCGCCGGCGCCAAGGGCGAGCTGAACCTGCTGGCGTTGATGGGCAAGCGCGCGCGAATCCACGGCTCCACCCTGCGCGCGCGGCCCCCGGAGGAGAAAGCCATCGCCGCGCGCCTGCTCGAGCATGAGGTGCTGCCGCTTTTCGAAGCCCGCCCACCCGCGCTGCGGGTCCCGATCGCGCAGATCTTTCCCCTGGGGGAGGCGGCCGCCGCGTACGAGCGGTTCGCCGCCGGCGGCAAGCTCGGCAAGATCGTGCTCACGGTGTGATCGGACACACAGTGCTAGATTGGACACATGAGCCTGCTGCTGGAAGAGCTGGGGCGCGAGGTAGGGGTTAACGAGCGTACGCTCCGGCGAGCGGTCGGTGGCGGCCTGATCCGCGCACAGCGGCCAAGCTCGCGGCGGCTGTCCCTGTCGGACCAGGAGATGAAATGGGTCGGCTCCCACTGGCCGCTGGTTGGTCAGCTGCTTGCGGTCCTGCGAACAGAGCCCAACGTCGAGCTTTGCGTGCTCTTTGGCTCCGTGGCACGCGGAGCAGATGTGCAGGGCGCATCCGACATAGACCTGCTGGTCGAGCTACGACGCCCATCTCCAGGGGCCCTCGAGGCGCTGCGCCTGCGGCTCAACGAGCGCCTGAACGCGAACGTCGAGTTGGTGCCCCTGCAGGCTGCGTTGCGCGATCCCGGCCTGCTGTACGAGGTCTTGCGCGACGGTCGGCCTCTGGTGGATCGCGCAGAAGCATGGCCTGGGCTTCAGGAGCAGCGAGACCAGGCACAGACGCAGGCTGACCATGCGGGACGCGAGCTGCGCCAGGAGGCGCGCGCGGCGCTTGGCTACTTCGAGCGGTTGGCCAGCGAACGTGCTCAGCCACCCGCCGCCGGTCGATGAGCGACTCTGCTCGTCCGCCGATCCCGGCGGACGTGCGCCGCAAGGCCGTCGAGCAAGCGCTGACACAGCTCGCGCGCACAATGGAGCAGCTGGAGGCGGCGGTCTCGGCGTTCCCGCCCGACTTCGACCTCGAAACATTCAGAGAGGCGTGGCATTCGAAGATCCCGGAGAAGCGCAACCAGGCCATGCTCGTGCGATCGAACATGGACGACCTGCAACAACCTCTGCCAGGGTCTGATCGATCGCAGCGTGCGAGCTGCGCAGGATCTGGGCGCGATTGCCGCGGACCGCAAGACTCCGTCGGCCGATCAGCTCCGCCGACTGGGTCTCTTCTCAACAAACGCGCAACTGGTCATGCAGGAGGTCATCGACCTGCGCAACACGAGCCAGCACGCATATTGGACCCTCACACCCGATGACGTGCATGCTGCTGTCAACCACCAGCGACTGCACCTCCCGTCGTTCATCGCCGCCGTCGGCGCTTGGGTCGAGGGCCTGCCGGCCCCCTGACGGCTTGGCGGCGACTGTCTCTGGCGCTCAGTACGGCGGCTGCGCCGCGTACCAGTCGCCGAGCACGCGGAACGCCGCCCAGAACTCGCGCTTGGCGTCGTGCTCGTCGAGCGAGTCGTCGATGCTGGGCACGTACAGCGCGTCGAGCGTCGGCGTCAGCTGCTGGATCTCCCCGACCTCCTCGTGCAGCTCCCGCGCCAGCGGGATGTCCATCTCGCCGAGCGCGCTCAGCGCGTCGGCACCCATCACGACCACGATCTTCGGCTGCACGATCGCGATCTCTTCGACCACGCGGGAGACGCACGCGAAGTCCGCCAGCGACGCGTCGCTCAGCGGGCACTTCACGCACAGCGTGCCGTACACCGCCAGCGGGTCGATCGACAGCCGCTTGAGCGACTTCATCAGCGCACCGCCCGCGCGCCCGTAGAAGGCCACTCCCTCCTCGATCTCGGAAGGCAGCGCGGAGTACTTCAGCAGCATGATGTCCGCCTGCGGATGCCCCGACCCGAGCACCGGCATGAGGTTGCCTCGCGGGCAGTGCGGACACGCCTGCAGCTCGCGCGTGAGCGTGTTCAGCTCGCGGATGGCGCGCTCCAGGTACTTCTCGCGGATCTCGTCATCGGTCACGGGCATCGACCCCGAGGGATTTGACGGGGCGTCGTCTTGTCCTTGACGGTGCATCAGTACTTGCGCTTTCGCAGCCCTCGCGATCGGCGACGAGGATCGCCTATCTCCGTCCGCCACCGCCGTGGGCGCGGTTCAGTCGCTTCAGGCGTCGCGCCTTGCTCGCCCGTCGCGCCGAGCGCGGCGTGGCGCGCGTCTGCAGGAACTTCAGTGCCTGCACGTACAGCAGCGAGGACGGGCGCGTGAGGATCTCGGCGTCGCGCAGCGACTGCAGGAACTCCGCCGGCCCGTCGAAGTCGCGCATCCGTATCCGCACCGAGCCGAGCCCCTGGGCGACGTGCGAGTCCGAGCCGGCCCCGGCCGGGATGCGGTACTTGGCGGCGAAGCGAGCCGCCTCGTCGTTGAACGCGCTGATCGCCACGCGCGGGTTGAACACCTCGATCGCATCGACGTCGTCGATGATCTTCAGCAGGTGCTCGTAGTCGGGCACCGAGTGCATGCGGTCGAACGGATGCGGCACATACACGAGCCCGCCCTGGCGCCTGATCTCGGCGACGGTCTCCTTCAGGCTCAGCCCGCGGGGGATCTTCTCGTTGATGAACAGCCCGATCACCTCGCCCTCGCCGGCCGTCTTGACCTCCTCGCCGACGATCACCTTCACGGGCGGGTGGGGACCGAATCTGTCCGCCTGCGCCTGTGCCTCGAGCGCGCCGGAGATCTCGTTGTGGTCGGTCACCGCGATCGCCCCCAGCCCCTGCTCGCGGGCGCTTGCCAGCAGAACCTCCACCGGCGTCGCGCAGTCGTAGGAATGATCCGTGTGCATATGCAGGTCGACCTCGATCAGCGCTCGCGTGGACAGGCGCTGCGACAGCGCCGGGTCCCCGTCCGCCGGGTGCCGGCGCGCGGCCAGCGCGCTGTAGATCGCTTCGAGCTCATCCGCGGCGCCGTCCTCGTCGCGCACCAGGCGGTATTCGGCCGGGAAGTGGTGCGCCATCAGCTCGGCGGTCGCTGGCAGGCTCGCCGTGCGCGCGTCCAGGCGGCCGAAGAAGCTCTCGACGAAGCGGCGCGCCACCAGCGTCGAGAGCAGCCGCTCGGTGGACGAGTGGAACGAGCCGACGTTGAGCGCGCGCGAGTGGCGCAGCGCGGCGTTCGACGTGCTCGGCGCGAACGGCTCGTGCACGTGGACGAAGTCGAGCTCGACCGTGGTGAGCAGTTCCTCGACCGTCCGCGCCACGTCGATCGGCAGCGCCGACGGCCGCCGGCGGTTATTGTCGGCCCGCCCCGGATCCCGAAAATCGAGCACCTCGCCGACGGCGATCACGCGCGGCGTTCCGCGATCGGTTCCCTCGAGCAGGGATTGTGGATTCTTCCTGGCGGCGCGCAGCGCCTTGCGCGACGCGCGCACACGCTCCTGCGAGCGCGACGGCGCGAGCACCAGCACGCGATGGCCGCGGCGCGAGAGCTCGGCCGTGACCCGCTTCACGTGGGCGTTGACCTCGTTGTCCTCAGCCTCCCACGGGTATGGCGTCACGTGGGCTATCGAGAACGAAGCGGCCATCTGCTGCACGATTATCCCGCCTACGGGCAGACGGGTGGCTACTCGAAGCGGCGAGCTACTTCGCGGCCGGCGCTTTGATCGCGCGCGCTTTCGCTGCGCGAGCCGCCGTCTTCGTCGTCCCCGCCGCCCGCGCGCCGCCTTTCGCCTTCGTGCCGGGGCGGCCGGAATACTTGGCGATGAAGGCCTCGGTGTCCGTGCGCGCCTGCTCGTCCGGGCGTTGATTGTGGGGCGACTTCATCAGATAGGAGGACGGTCCGTCGAGCTGCCCGCTGACGCCATGGTTGAGCGCGAGCTTGCAGCAGCGCACGGCGTCGATCACGATGCCGGCGGAGTTCGGCGAGTCCCACACCTCGAGCTTCAGCTCGAGGTTCAACGGCACGTCGCCAAACGCCTGGCCCTCGATGCGGATGTGCGCCCACTTGCGATCGGTCAGCCACGGCACGTAGTCGGAGGGCCCCACGTGGATGTCGGTGGCCGGCAGCTCGTGGTCCATGATCGAGGTCACCGCGTTGGTCTTGGAGATCTTCTTCGACTCCAGGCGCTCGCGCTCGAGCATGTTGTAGAAGTCCATGTTGCCGCCCACGTTCAGCTGTGAGGTGCGCTCGATCTCCACGCCGCGCTCGGCGAACAGGCGCGCGAGCGTGCGGTGCACGATCGTCGCTCCCACCTGGGACTTGATGTCGTCGCCGACGATCGGCAGCCCCGCCTTTTTGAAGCGCTTGTCCCAGTAGTCCTCGCGAGCGATGAACACGGGGATGCAGTTGACCATGCCACAGCCCGCCTCGAGCACCTGCTCGACGTACCACTTGGTCGCCTGCTCGGAGCCGACCGGCAGGTAGGAGACGACCACGTCGGTGTGCGTCTCCTTGAGGATCCTCACGATGTCCGCGGTCTCGCCGGGGGCCTTGGTGATCTTCTCCTTGAGGTACTTGCCGAGGCCGTCGTGGGTCATGCCACGGTACACCGGCACGCCGAGTTTCTTGGGGACTCCACGCGCGCCCTTGGCGAACTTGATCGTGTTGTTCTGCCCAGCCCAGATCGCTTCGCCGAGATCCTTGCCGACCTTGGTGGCGTCGATGTCGAACGCGGCGGTGAACTCGATGTCGTGCACGTGGTAGCCGCCGAGGTCGACGTGCATCAGGCCGGGTACCCGCTGCGCGGGGTCGGCGTCGCGGTAGTAGTGGACGCCCTGCACGAACGACGAGGCGCAGTTGCCCACGCCGACGATCGCGACCCGCACCTTCTCAGACTGGTAGCGCCCGGCGCCGTTGATTGAGGCTGCGCCATTGTGCCGGGCGCGGCCGTTCTTGTCGTCGTTGGTCACGGCAAGAGACTACTCCGCCGGCTCGTGAAGGTCACACCGAGAGCTCGCGACGCACGTGCCAGATGCGCTGTGCGACGGTGATCACGCTGAGCGCCGCGAGCACGTACACGGCCGGCTGCAGCAGCTCGAAGTTGCCGAGCGAGGCGCCCCTGGCGAAGATCAGGCCGATCGCCAGGATCACGACGCGTACCGGCCGCGTGGCGATTCCCACCTTGCACTCCACGCCCAGCGCCTCGGCGCGCGCGCGGGTGTAGCTGACGATCAGCGACGCCAGTACCGCGACCACCACGGCGGCGACCGCCACGCGGTTGCCGTGCAGCGCGAAGTACCCGGCGACGGCCGTCAGCACGATTCCCTCCTCGATGCGGTCGAGCGTCGAGTCCAGGAACGCGCCGAACGGGGTGCCCTTGCCCGACATGCGCGAGTAGCGCCCGTCGAGCGTGTCCATGATCGAGCCGAGGATGAACGTCACGCCGCCGAGGAAGAACAGCCGCTCCCACACCAGCGCCGCGGCCACCACGTTGCCGACGAAGCCCGTCAGCGAGATCGCGTTGGGCGTCAGCCGCGACTCGATCAGCCGGTTGCGCACGAGCTCGCGGCGCTGTCCCGCCCCTATCGGCGTGCGCGTGCGCGGTCGGCCGGAGCGGTAGGAGGCGCGCCGGGTGCGACGGGAGCGCGTGTGTTGCCTGGGCGGTGCCATCCGTGCTCGGCCGCTCTAACCGCTCGCGCTCAGCTGGGGGGTGGCGGCGGGCGAGAAGCGCCACGCCTGCGGCCGCGCGCGCGCCATCCAGGTCGCGGCGTACGCGGACGTACCCGCCGTGAGCGCACCCAGGATCGCGTCGATGATGAAGTGGTTGGCGGTGACCACGATCACGAACGTCATCAGGAACGGGTAGAGCAGCCACATGACGCGCACCACCCGCCAGCGCACCAGGCGCGCGAGCGTCCAGCCGATCATCAGGGCGAACGCGACGTGCATCGAGGGCACCGCGGCGTACAGGTTGGTGAGGGCGTTCAGCGACGCGCTCGTGTGCGAGACATGGACGCCCGTGAAGTCGGACACGCTGTCGATGAAGCCCCACTCGGGCATGAAGCGCGGTGGCGCGGTCGGGAAGGCCGCGTAGCCTGCGAGCGCGATCGCCATCGCGACCATGAACATGTTGCGCACGAAGTAGAAGTTGCGGTTGTGGCGCACGTAGAGGTAGATGAGCGCCGCGACCGTCACGGTGGTCTGCGCGTTCACGTACAGCCAGCTGGAGAGGACCATCAGGAAGTGGCTGCTCGACGCCCACGCCTGGATCGAGGGCTCTACGAACACGTGCAGCGTGCGCTCCAGCGAGATCAGGTCGCGCGCGTGGGCGAACGCGGCGTTGGCGTCTCCCTCGACCAGCCCTCGCACCAGCCGGTAGGCGAGGTAGGCGGCGGCAAAGAGCGATACCTGTCGCAGCACGTCCAGCCATCCGTGCGGCAGGACGCGCCTCTGCAGGAGACGAGCGCGGGCGACCATCAACCGAGTAAGCCTAGACCATGCTCAGCGACAGCGAGGAGCGTCGCTGAACACACGCGCGAGCGAGAAGCGGATGACCACGTGGAAGCTGCCTGCGCGGCGCGCACGCACTTCGGTCCATTCGTTCGCCGTGCGGGCCACGCACCCACTGCCGCTCGCGAGCGCCCAGTAGGGGGTGAAGCGCACCCGCACCGTGTAGGAGCCGGGGTGTGGCGCGTACAGCGTGAGCGAGTCGCTGCTCGCGCTCCTCAACAGCGCCGGCGCCTGCGCGAGCGGGCTCGCGCCGAGCACCGCGAACAGGCGCCAGTTCCGCGAGCGCCAGACTTCGCGCAGGTACGACGGCCGACCCGTGGTCAGCAGGCGGGTCTCGGAGTGTGCCGAGTAGTCGAGCGTGGCGCGCAGCGGCAGCGCCACATAGGAGACCGCGTTCTCGGACAGCCACGCGCGGTAACGCGCGGCCGTCAGCGGCTTGGATTCTTCGTAGAAGAGGCCGTTGCGGTAGGTGTCCAGCTGGCGCTCCCAGCCGCGGGCGATCATCACGTGCGGGGCGAGATAGCGCGCCTCCCAGTGGTCGGCGGTCGCGACCACCTCGATGCGCGCCGGGCGCGCGCCGTAGCCGACGCCGAGCGCGCGCAGCTCGCCGAGCAGCGGCGCGTAGTAGGAGGCGTGCACCGACGGATTGGAGACCGTCGATGCGAAGTCCGTCGCAGGTGAGTTGGCCTGCCAGTAGAGCAGCAACGGCGCGAGCACGATCAACAGGCGCCGGCGCCCGCGTGAGGCGCCGACGAGCACGCACGCGGCCACCGGACCGGCCGCCAGCGCGCCGAGGCGATCGGCGTTCCCGCCGACGGGCGTGGGCAGCACGTAGGAGCCGATCATTGCGAGCGCGTACAGCGCCGCGCCGATCCTGATCGAACGCTGGGCGATCTCCGGTCGGCCGCGTTCGACCAGCGCGCCGACCACCAGCGCTCCCGCCAGGTCCGGGTAGAAGGCGGAGGCCGCGAACGGCTGCGTGCCGCCTTCCGGGAACGCCAGCGCGAGCAGCGCGATCGGCGCGAGCGCCGCGATCGCGAGCGCCGCGGGCCACGCGCGCTCGGGGCCGGTCAGCGCCCACGCTAGGTAGGCCAGCGCGAGGAACGCGCCCGCCACGGGGCTGGCCAGCGTGGCGAGCACGCTCAGCGTCAGCGCGAGCGTCAGACGCCTGCGCCGCGCGAGCAGCAGCGCGCCGAGGCCGACGGCCAGGCCGAGATCGAACGGCACGCGGCTGGACAGCAGGGAGACGGACGCGCCGAACGCGAACCACAGCGCCGCGATGCGCGTGGCGCGCGCCGGGAAGCAGCCGTCGATCAGGCGCGCGAACAGCGCCGTGGCGATCACCATCGAGACCGCCGCCAGCAGCGCCGGGCCGATCAGCGCGCCCAGCGCCGGCGCCAGCAGCGAGTACGCGAGCAGATGATGGCCCGCGTACCAGGAGTTGTCCCACAGCGTGAACCCCGCCGAGGAGAACAAGCTGCTGCGGTAGCTTGCGGCGGCGAGGTCGGGGCTCTGCGGCGCCAGGATCAGGTACACGACGCCGAGCGCCGCAGTCAGCGTCCAGGCCGGGGGCAGGCGCGTCAGCCGCGTGACCGCCGGCGGGCCGTCGCTCCACGCGGGCCACGCGCCGCCTGGTCGAGGAGCGGTCGCGCTCACCCGGCGCTCAGGAAGTCCACCACGCGGTCGATCACGTCCGGGCGGTCGATCCACGGCCAGTGGCCGGCGTCCTCCAGCTCGACCAGCTCCGCGTGGGGCAGCGCCTGCGCGTACTCGCCGGCGAAGCGTGCCGGTATGTAGGGGTCGCGCATGCCCCACACGACCAGCGCGGGCATGTCAAGCGCTCCCAAGCGCGAGCCGGCACTCGCCAGCACGTCGGAGGGTGAGCTCCGGTACAGGCGCAGGATCGCGCGCTGCGTGCCCTGGTCGAAGTGCTCGAGCACGCTGTCGAGCCACGCCTCCGGCATCGGCCCGGGCGTGGCGTTGGACTCCCGGGAGAGCAGGCGCAGGATGGAGCGATGGGTTGCGCCCATCGCCAGCTCGCCCAGGCCGGGGGTGCGCCACACGCGCGCCGTGCGGTGCCAGCGATAGCCCGGCAGGAACGGCACCGCGTTGATGATCGCCAGGCGCTCGACGCGCTCTGGCAGGCGCTGCGCGAACGCAAGCCCGACTGCTCCCCAATCGTGCACCACGAGCTGAATGCGCTCCACGCCGACCTCATCCAGGAAGCGCTCGATGAAGCGGTCGTACTCGTCGATCGTGTACTTCAGGAATCCGGGCTTGCCCGAGCGCCCGAAGCCCGGCAGGTCTACCGCCAGCCCGCCGCTGCGGCGCAGGAATCCTGTCCATTCATCGCAGTTGCTCGGCACGCCGTGCAGATACAGCGGCGGCACCGCCGCGCTGCCGGCGTCGGTCGGCGGCGGAGCGCGGCGCCAGAACACCGGCAGCCCGTCGATCTCGCCGCTGTGGTCGCTCACCTCGGGCACCGGCCGAGGATATACGCGCGCTCGCCGTGGGGGGCCTCGTCACCGGCCGTTCTGCGGCTACCGTTGGCCCGTGCCACCGACCGCCTCGCGCAGTTCGCGCCGCTCCGCACAGGCGCCCACCGTCGCATGGACGCCGCCCTCGCGCGCACGCGTCGTGAGGATCCGCGAACGCCTGCGGGAGGTGTA
The DNA here is from genome assembly GCA_050012835.1 of Solirubrobacteraceae bacterium. Classification (GTDB taxonomy): domain Bacteria; phylum Actinomycetota; class Thermoleophilia; order Solirubrobacterales; family Solirubrobacteraceae; genus Palsa-744. Next base: position 9,365 of record JBEKGK010000051.1, read on the forward strand.
CGGCGTTCCGCTGATGCGCCCGCACGGCGACCCGCTCGCCGAGCTGGTGCTGACCGTGCTCTCGCAGTCGACCAACGACCGCAACCGCGACGTCGCCTACCTGCGTCTGCGCGAGCGCTTCGCGTCGTGGGAGCAGGTGCGCGACGCGCCCGTCGCCGAGATCGAGGAGGCGATCCGCCCGGGCGGCATCTCGAAGGTGAAGTCGGCCCGCATCCAGGCGATCCTGCGGGCGATCTCCGACGAGCCGGGCGGGTCCGCATCCGATGGCTCGGTGGTCGGCGGCTCGGCGGTCAGTGGGTCGGCGTCCGCTGGGTCGTCGCAAGAGCTCTCGCTCGACTGGCTCGCCCGCGCGCCGATCGAGCAGGCGCGCGACTACCTCGTCTCGCTGCCCGGCGTCGGACGCAAGACCGCCGCGTGCGTGCTGCTGTTCGCATACGGGCTGCACGAGGTACCGGTGGACACCCACGTCTCGCGGGTCGGCATGCGCCTGCGCCTGCTGCAACCGGGCGCGCCGTTCGAGCAGCTCCACGACCAGATGCTCGCGCTGACGCCGCCCGGCCAGGAGCTCGAGCTGCACGTCAACCTGCTGCGCCACGGACGGCGCACCTGTCACGCGCGCTCGCCCGCGTGTCACGAATGCGCGCTAGCGCGCATGTGCCCGAGCCGGGACACCTTCACCTAGAGGCGGTCGGGCCGTGGATGGCAGACGACGCACGCGAGCGCAGGCGTACTGGTGGTACGTCGAGCATCGCGGGTGGCGTCTGACGCCGCGGAACGCCCGCCTCAACCGCGGGGCAGGACCGCGAACGCGATCACCGCGTACTGCAGGGCCGCCGCGACGAGCACCAGCGTGTGGAAGACCTCGTGGTAGCCGAACACCTTCGGCCACGGGTTCGGCCGGCCGCTCGCGTACACGACCGCCCCGACCAGGTACAGAAGGCCGCCGCTCGCCAGCCCGGCCACGCCCAGCCAGCCGATCGCGGCCGGCAGCTCGCCGAAGACCGCCGCCGTCACCAGCCCCAGCGCGACGTACACCCCCGCGAACAGCCACTTCGGCGCATCGATCCACAGCAGCTTGAACACGACGCCGCCGAGCGCCCCGGCCCACATCACGATCAGGATCGTCGTCGCGAGCGATCCCTTCAGTGCGATCAGCGCGACCGGCGTGTAGGTGCCAGCGATCAGCACGAAGATCATCGAGTGATCCAGCCGCCTCATCCAGCGCCGCGCGCGCGGACGCCACGTGACGCGGTGATACAAAGCGCTCGTGCCCAGCAGGCCCGAGACGGCGACCGCGTAGATCGTGGCCGCCACCCGCGCGCGTCCGTCGGATGCCGCGAGGATCAGCGCCACACCACAGACGAGCGAAACGAAGAAGCCGTACTCGTGCAGCACGCCGCGTAGCCGGGGCTTCAACGGCCCCGACGTGACCGTGTTCATATGCAGACGGTAGCGCTCTTTCAGCCGCCGGGGAAGCGCCTGGCGCGAAGTTGCGTCCCGGCGGCCGCGCTCAGCTGGGCGCCGAAGTGGCGGCGCCCGCGAGCTTCGCGCGGGCGCGCTCGGGCGTGACCGTCACCACGTCCCACGCGAGTCCCACGCGCGCCAGCCCGAGGATCAGCCAGCCCGAAGGGTCGAGCTCGTACCAGCGCAGGCCGTGGAACGCCGACTGCGGGAAGGCGTGGTGGTTGTGGTGCCAGGCCTCGCCGAGCGACGGCAGCGCCAGCCAGAACACGTTGGTCGACTGATCGTCGGTGTCGAAGCGGCGGCTGCCGAAGAAGTGGCAGATCGAGTTGATGCTCCAGGTGATGTGGTGCACCAGGAAGATCCGCACCAGGCCCGCCCACAGCAGCGCGGACAGGCCGCCGTCCACGAGCGAGCCGCCGCTCAGCGCCAAGCCGAGCACGAACGGCATCACCAGGCTGCCGAGCGCGATCAGGGGGAAGCCCCTGTTGATGCGCCGCATCGTCGGATCTTCCACGAGGTCGGGGGCAAAGCGTTTCGAGGACGCCTGACCGTGCGTCTCGAACAGCCAGCCCACGTGCGCGTGCCACAGGCCCGCGACCATGCCTCGCAGGCCCGCGCCGTGGCCGGCGTGCGGGCTGTGCGGGTCGCCCTCTTCGTCGGTGAACGTGTGGTGCTTGCGGTGGTCGGCCACCCAGTCGATCACGCCGCCCTGCAGCGACATCGACCCCAGGATCGCCAGCGTGTAGCGCAGCCACGGGCGCGTCTGGAACGCGCGGTGGGTCAGCAGGCGATGGAAGCCCACGGTGATGCCGAGCGCGCTCAGCAGGTACATGACCGCGAAGATCGCCAGGTCGCGCGGTCCCAGGAAGTGGTTCCACAGCACCACCGCCGCCGCGATCACCCCGAGGAACGGGATCACCACCGCTGTGATGTTGGCGTTGCGCTCGAGGCGGGTCACTTGTCTCGCTGATACCCGCGCGTACGCAATCCGTTACGGAGCTCCCCCCGTTTGGGGGGTGCGCGGCGGCCGCTGTGCCGGCTGGGCGAGATCCCCACCCCCGGCCGCACTTCGCCCGCCCGGGCGGCGCCTCGCTCGGGAGCGCACTTGATGCCTGTGAGGAAATCTGCCATACTCGCGCTCAGATTTATAAAGCTTATTAGAAGGAGCATTTGGATATGGCCAAGACCATAGGCATCGACCTCGGCACGACCAACTCGTGCATGGCGGTTCTCGAGGGCGGCGAGCCCACGGTGATCGAGAACTCCGAGGGCGGCCGCACGACCCCGTCGGTCGTCGCGTTCACGGCATCCGGCGAGCGACTCGTCGGCACGGTCGCCAAGCGCCAGGCCGTCACCAACCCGCAGAACACCGTCTTCTCGATCAAGCGCTTCATGGGCCGCAAGGAGGCCGAGGTGCGCGAGGAGGAGTCGATCGTCCCCTACAAGGTCGTCTCCGGCCCCAACGGCGACGCCCGCGTGGAAGCAGGCGGCGAGCAGCACTCCCCGCCGGAGATCTCGGCGATGATCCTGCAGAAGCTCAAGTCCGACGCCGAAGCCTATCTGGGCGAGGCCGTCGACTCCGCGGTCATCACCGTTCCCGCGTACTTCAACGACGACCAGCGCCAGGCCACCAAGGACGCCGGCAAGATCGCCGGGCTGGACGTCAAGCGCATCATCAACGAGCCCACCGCCGCGTCGCTGGCGTACGGCCTCGACAAGGAGGCAGACCAGACGATCCTCGTGTTCGACCTCGGCGGCGGCACCTTCGACGTGTCCGTGCTGGAGATCGGCGACGGCGTGTTCGAGGTCAAGTCCACCGCCGGCGACAACCACCTCGGCGGCGACAACTTCGACAAGGCGATCGTCGACTGGCTCGTAGCGGAGTTCAAGCGCAGTCAAGGCATCGATCTCTCTGCCGACCCGATGGCGCTGCAGCGCCTGTACGAGGCCTCCGAGAAGGCCAAGATCGAGCTCTCCACCACGCAGGAGACGCAGATCAACCTGCCGTTCATCACCGCCGACGCCTCCGGGCCCAAGCACCTCGACACGCGCCTCACACGCGCCAAGCTCGCCGAGCTCACCTCCGATCTGCTCGACCGCGTGGTCGCGCCGGTCCGCCAGGCGATGGACGACGCAAAAAACAAGGGCGTCAAGGAGATCGAGCACATCGTGCTCGTCGGCGGCATGACGCGCTCGCCGGCGGTCCAGGAGAAGGTCAAAGAGCTGACGGGTAAAGAGCCGCACCGCGGGGTCAACCCCGACGAGGTCGTCGCCGTCGGCGCAGCCATCCAGGCCGGCGTGCTCGCCGGCGACGTCAAGGACGTGCTGCTGCTCGACGTCACGCCGCTGACCCTCGGCATCGAGACCAAGGGCGGCGTCATGACCAAGCTGATCGAGCGCAACACGACCATCCCCACGCGCAAGGGCGAGGTCTTCTCCACCGCCGAGGACAACCAGCCGTCGGTCGAGATCCACGTGCTGCAGGGCGAGCGCGAGATGGCGCAGTACAACAAGTCGCTCGGCAAGTTCCAGCTCACCGGCATCCCGCCCGCGCCGCGCGGCATCCCGCAGGTCGAGGTCGCCTTCGACATCGACGCCAACGGCATCCTCAACGTCTCCGCCAAGGACCTCGGCACCGGCAAGGAGCAGAAGATCGAGATCAAGGCCGGCTCCGGGCTCTCCGACGAGGAGATCAAGAACATGGTCTCCGACGCCGAGTCCCACGCCGAGGAGGACCGCAAGGCGCGCGAGCTCGCCGAGGCGCGCAACACCGCCGAGAACGCCGCCTACCAGGCCGAGCGCCAGCTCGTGGACCTCGGCGACCAGGTCGACGCCGACTCGAAGGCGCGCATCGAGGAGGCCATCAAGGAGGTGCGCGAGGTGCTCGAGTCCGACGACCCCGCCGCCATCAACGCCAAGGCCGAGGCCCTGCAGACAGCGTTCCACGCCGTCTCCGAGGCCATGTACCAGCGCGCGCAGGAGCAGGCCGCCGCGGCCGGCAACGGCGCGTCAGCCGACGGTGCCGGCGAGTCGTCCTCCGCGGACGAGGAGGACGTCGTCGATGCCGAGGTCGTCGAAGAGCCCAAGGCGTAGGGCGTCCGATGACGGAGATCAAGATCACGGTCGACGGAGAGTCTGAGTCCGAGCTGTCCCCCGACGCTTCACAGGCGTCGGGGGCGGACGGCGCGGGCGGTGATGGGACGTCCGCATCTTCCTCCGGCGCTCTCGCGCCAGATGAAGGTGCTGCCGCCCCTTCCACGGGGCCGGGCGGCCACACGGCCGATCGGCAGGGCGCGTCGGAGGACGAGGCCGTCGAGATCGAGGGCGAGCTTGACGAGCTGATACGGACCGCCAAGCAGCGCGACGACTACCTTGCGCTTGCGCAGCGCACGCAGGCGGACTTCGAGAACTACCGCAAGCGGGTTGCTCGCGACGCTGCGGCTGCGCGTGATCGGGGGGTTGGGTCGCTGGCCAAGGAATTGCTGCCGGCGCTCGACAATCTCGACCGGGCGCTCGAGGCGGCGGCTGAGGATGACCCGCTGTTGCAGGGGGTGCGGCTCGTGCGCGCGGAGCTGAAGGCTGCGCTCGCGCGGGCGGGGATCGAGTCCTTCTGTCCGCTCGGCGAGCCGTTCGACCCTTCTGTGCACGAGGCCGTGGCCACCGCCGAGCAGCCGCCCGGCGGCAGGCCGAGCGGCACCGTCGTCGAGGTCTACCAGGACGGCTACCGGCTGGGCGAGGGAATCCTGCGCCCGGCGCGCGTGGTCGTGGCCGCGTAGGGCGAGGCTTCCCGCATGGCAACGCGACCCGACTACTACAAGACGCTCGGCGTCGACAAGAAAGCCACGCCCGAGCAGATCAAGAAGGCCTACCGCAAGCTCGCGCGCCAGTACCACCCCGACCGCAACCCCGACGACAAGCAGGCCGAGGCGCGCTTCAAGGAGATCTCCCAGGCGCACGACGTGCTGGGCGACCCCGAGAAGCGCAAGCAGTACGACAGCGGCTCGGGCCCGTTCGCCACCGGCGCCGGCCCCGGAGGCGGCTTCGGCGGCTTCGGCAACTTCGACTTCGACGGCTCCTCCATGGGCGACATCCTGTCGAACCTGTTCGGCGGCTCCGCCAGCGGACGGCGCGTGCGCACGAAACCGCGCGCAGAGAAGGGCGCCGACCTTGAGGCGCACGTCTCGATCACGTTCGACCAGGCGGTCGCCGGCGCGCAGGTGCCGCTGCAGGTGCCGATGCACCAGTCATGTCCCACCTGCCACGGCACCGGCGCCAAGCCGGGCACCGCGCCGTCGGTGTGCCCCCGCTGCGAGGGGCGCGGCATCGAGACCCAGGGCCAGGGCATGTTCTCGATCTCGCAGCCGTGCTCGCTGTGCGGCGGCACCGGCACCGTGATCGAGGATCCCTGCCCCACCTGCAAGGGCGCCGGCGCCGTGCGCACGGTCAAGCGCCTGCGCGTCAACATTCCCGCGGGCGTGCGCGACGGCAGTCGCATCCGCCTGGCGGGAAAGGGCGAGCCCGGCCGCAACGGCGGGCCGCCCGGCGACCTCTACCTCATCACCAAAGTCGCGCCCTCGCCGCTGTTCACCCGCAAGGGCGACAATCTCGAGGTCGAGGTGCCGCTCACGATCCCCGAGGCGCTGCAGGGGGCCGAGGTGCAGGTCCCAACTCTGAACGGGACCAAGACGCTGCGCGTGCGGCCCGGCACCGCGCACGGAACCGTCCAGCGCCTGCGCGGAGAGGGGCCGCCGAAGCTCGGCGGGAAGGAGAAAGGCGACATCCACTACCGCTTCGTGATCGACGTTCCCCAGAGCCTCAGCAAGGAGCAGCAGAGCGCCGTCGAGCAGCTCTCCAAGACGCTCGGAGGCGACCCCCGCGCAGGACTGTTCCCGAACGGCTCCGCGACGGGCGACGGCGCGAAGAAGGCAGCTGGCGACACAGCTGCGAAGGGCGCCGACGATGCCTCGTAAGACGACCACCATCACGCTCGAGACGAACCGCGGCGTGTTCATGATCTCGGTCGCAGCACAGCTCGCGAACATGCATCCGCAGACGCTGCGCATGTACGAGACACGCGGGCTGATCGAGCCGCAGCGCTCGCCCAAGGGCACGCGCCTGTACTCGCAGGAGGACGTGGAGAAGCTGAGGCGCATCCAGGAGATGACCGCCGAGCTCGGCCTCAACCTCGCGGGCGTCGAGCGCGTGCTGCGCCTGGAGCAGGAGATCGAGAGCATGCAGGCGCGCATCGAGGAGATCGAGCTGGAAGCGCTGCAGGCGCAGGTGCGCCTGGCCAACGAGCTGGAGGAGGTGCGCCGCTCCTTCCGCGCCGAGCTCACCGTCCCCTACCGCGGCGGTCTCGAGCTGGTGCGTGCCGCCGACGCCCGTTCTCCGTTTCGCAATCCCCCGAAGAGGATCTAGACATGCAACCTGACCGCTTCACCATCAAGTCCCAGGAAGCGCTCGCCGCGGCCGCGCGGCTCGCACAGCAGCGCGCGAACCCGCAGGCCGTGCCCGTGCACCTGCTCAGCGCGCTGCTCGACGGCGGCGGCTCGGGCGCGCCCGACGCGGCGAGCGCCGCCGGCGGCGTCGTGCTGCCGGTGCTCGCCAAGCTTGGAGTGGAGCTGCCGGCGCTGCGCGCGGAGACGGCGCGCGCGCTGGAGGAGTTGCCGCGCCTGTCCGCGAGCTCCTCGCCGCCCGCCACCGTGCCTTCGAGCGAGCTCACCGCGGTCATCCAGGCCGCCGAGGGCGAGGCGCAGGCGCTGTCCGACCAGTACGTCTCCACCGAGCACCTGCTGCTCGCGCTCTCAGCCGACCAAGGCCGCGCAGGCGCAGCGCTGCGCTCGGTGGGCGCCAGCCGCGAGCGCCTGCTGCAGGCGTTGGCCGAGGTGCGCGGCTCGCACCGCGTGACAGACCAGTCGCCGGAGGAGAAGCTCGAAGCGCTCGAGCGCTTCGGCCAGGATCTCACGCAGATGGCAGAGCAGGGCAAGCTCGACCCCGTGATCGGGCGCGACGAGGAGATCCGGCGCGTGATCCAGGTGCTCTCGCGGCGCACCAAGAACAACCCCGTGCTGATCGGCGAGCCCGGTGTGGGCAAGACCGCGATCGTCGAGGGCCTGGCGCAGCGGATCGTCTCGGGGGACATCCCCGACTCGCTGCGCGAACGGCGCGTGATCGCGCTCGACATCGGGTCGCTGATCGCCGGCGCGAAGTACCGCGGAGAGTTCGAGGACCGCCTGAAGGCCGTGCTCAATGAGGTGTCAGAGGCGCAGGGCAACGTGATCCTGTTCCTGGACGAGCTGCACACGATCGTCGGGGCGGGCGCCGCCGAAGGCGCGGTCGACGCCGCCAACCTGCTCAAGCCGATGCTCGCGCGCGGCGAACTGCGCTGCGTCGGCGCGACGACGCTCGACGAGTACCGCAAGTACATCGAGAAGGACGCCGCGCTCGAGCGGCGCTTCCAGCCGGTGATGGTCGGCGAGCCCTCCGTCGCCGACGCGATCGCGATCCTGCGCGGCCTGAAGGAGCGCTACGAGGTGCACCACGGCGTGCGCATCCAGGACAGCGCGCTGATCGCCGCCGCAACGCTCTCGGACCGCTACATCGCCGACCGCTTCCTGCCCGACAAGGCGATCGACCTGATCGACGAGGCGGCGTCGGGGCTGCGCATCGAGATCGACTCGCTGCCCACCGAGATCGACGAGGTCGACAGGCGCGTGATGCAGCTGGAGATCGAGCTCACGTCCTTGAGCAAGGAGACCGACGAGGCCTCCGCCGAGCGCCGCGAGGCGATCGAACGCGAGCTCGCCGAGTTGCGCGAGCAGTCGGCCGGCATGAAGGCGCAGTGGCAGAGCGAGAAGCAGGCGATCCAGGGGATCTCCGAGCTTAAGGAGCGGCTCGAGCAGGCGCGTATCGACGCCGAGCGCGCGCAGCGGGACGCCGACCTCGAGCGGGCCTCCAAACTGCTCTACCAGGACATCCCCGAGCTGGAGCGCGAGCTCTCAGAGCGCGAATCCAGCGAGGACGACGGCGGCACTGCTGCCCCGGTCTTTCTCAAGGAGGAGGTCGACGCCGACGACGTCGCCGAGGTCGTCGCGCGCTGGACCGGCATCCCCGTCAGCCGTCTGCTCGAGGGCGAAACCGAGAAGCTGATCCACATGGAGGACCGACTGCACGAACGCGTCGTCGGCCAGGACGAGGCGATCGAGGCGGTCGCCACCGCGCTGCGGCGCTCGCGCGCCGGCCTGCAGGACCCCGATCGCCCGATCGGCTCGTTCCTGTTCCTCGGGCCCACCGGCGTCGGCAAGACCGAGCTCGCGCGCGCGCTCGCCGAGTTCATGTTCGACTCGCAGGACGCCATGATCCGCATCGACATGTCCGAGTACATGGAGAAACACTCCGTGTCGCGGCTCGTGGGCGCGCCCCCCGGCTACGTCGGCTACGAAGAGGGCGGCCAGCTCACCGAGGCGGTGCGCCGGCGCCCGTACGCGGTCGTGCTGCTCGACGAGATCGAGAAGGCGCACCCCGACGTGTTCAACGCGCTGCTGCAGGTGATGGACGACGGCCGCCTCACCGACGGGCAGGGGCGCACGGTCGACTTCAAGAACACCGTCTTGATCATGACGTCCAACCTTCCGGTGCCCGCCGGGGGCGATGACACAGCGTTGCGCATGGCGCTGATCGAGCACTTCAAGCCCGAGTTCATCAACCGCCTCGACGACATCGTGCGCTTCGAGTCGCTCACCCGCGAGCAGCTCTCCGAGATCGTGGAGCTGCAGGTCGCGCTCGTGGTCGAGCGCGTGGCCGGGCGCGGCGTGCAGGTCACGCTCACCGACAAGGCGCGCGAGCTGCTCGGCAACATGGGCTATGACCCGACATACGGCGCCCGCCCGCTGCGGCGCGTGATCCAGAAGCAGCTCACAGACCGTCTCGCGCTGGCGTTGCTGTCCGGCGAGATCCGCGCCGGCGACTCCGTCGACGTGGATGTGGTCGACGGGGAGCTCGCGCTGGAGAAGCTCGCGGGCGACCCGGTAGTCGCCGCTACGTAAAGTGAGAACTGACGCGAGTAGCGCCAGTCCATCGACATCGGAGGAAGCGACCAATGAGCTCAACAGGCATCAGCCCACGCATTACAGCCGCCGCCGGTGCGGTCGCGACGCTGGCGCTGGCCGCGCTCGTCTCGCCCCCGCCGACCAGCGCCGCGACCATCTACGCCTGCGTGAACAAGAGGACAGGGGCGGCCCGGCTGTTCTACACGAAGGCGCCGAGATGCAAGCGCGGTCAAGCGAGGCTCTCGTGGAATACGCAAGGCCCAGCCGGAAGGAATGGAGCGAACGGCAGGAACGGCGCGACCGGGAAAACCGGCCCAACGGGCAAAAATGGCACCAACGGCATAAATGGCAGTAACGGAGCCGTCGCCGGGTATTCGGCCAGCGAACCCGCGTTCATGGAATTCACGGGCAAGAAAGAAGTGACGATTCTCGCCAAGACGGTTCCCGCCGGCAGCTACATCGTGTCTGCGAAGACCGTCCTCTCCTCGTCCGCGACCTTGGGCATCAGAGCAGCGGGCGTCTGCGAGCTGCTGGATGGCGGCGCCGTGGTCGACACGTCAGGGTGGGATGCGGGGCTCGTGCAAGAGTCGGCCAAATACATAGGAGAAGCGACGCTCTCCCTGCAGGCAGCCGTGAGCGTCAAAGCGACTACCGTCCTATCGCTGGTGTGCTCCGACCTGTCTCCCGACGAAGACGCCCAGCTGATCGGCGCCACGTTCTCGCAGATCGCGGCGGTGCAGACCACGCAAAACAGTTAGAGCGACTAGATCGGCGCGGTGAGTCGAACTTCTCCCAAGGCCCTTGGGTCGAACTGGCGGGCGAGCGGCTCTAGCGAAGGCGCGAAAAGCGAGGATGCGAAGCTCTCGAGCGCGTGACCCTGAGCGGTGAGCGCGCCAGTGTGCAGCTGCATCGCCCAGCCGCCGTCGCTGCGTGCGTATACGAGCAGTGCCCGCAACCACCCTGCCTGGTGGTAGGGGAGCGCATTGTCGAGCATTTCGGTGAGGTGTCCGGCCGCTTCGGCGCTCGTTTCCCGGTGCCCCCCCTGGCAGCTGGCGCCTTCGTTGACGTCGACCGCGCAGTAGCCGACCTCCGAGACGACGATGTTGTTCTGCCCGGAGGTCATCGTCTGCTGCACCACCGGCAGGGACTGGATGCCGTCCAAGTAGTTTTCCCCCGCGCTGTTCGGCGGCCCGTAGGGGTGGAAGTACCAGCCCTGGATCTCGGTCTCGAGCTGCGGCTGGGCGGCGTACATCGCCGACACCCATCCGTTGCTCGTGCATTCGGAGGGGGTACCGTGCCCACGCTTTTTCGTCGGCGCTGTGCAGTCGTGTCCGGTCGCGGCCACATAGATGCTGCTCAGGGGGATGCCTGCGGCCTTGGCTTCGGGTAGCAGCCTCGCGATCACGTTGGCGTACTCAGCCGCGTTGTACTGCGGAGTGGTGTAGCCCCAAGGCTCGTTCATCGGTTCAAATATCGCGGCCGGATACTTCGCATGGATAGCCTTCGCGGAGGAGATGAACCCTTCGACGTATCGCGTGATCGTTTCCTTGCCTCGCTTTTCCTGCCCCTTTGTGCGTTGCTGCGGAAATTCGGGGTCGGAGATGTAGTAACCGTTGTATGCCCGGTACTCGATCACGACATCAGGGATCATCCCCGCTGCCGTCGAGCTGGCGAGCGCAAGGCCGCCTTCGGTCCGCTTGCCGTGTTCTTCGAGCAGCTCGCCGGCGGTCCAGTCGAGCCACGGGCCGCCGCCGCGGTCGTACACGATGCCCTTCGCGGCGAATTCGCGCGCGCGTTCCGGCTTTACGCCGCCGCTGTTGCCGTTGAGGCCCAGCCAGGACGCGGCGGGCGACGGGTCGTACGCGAACTGGTCCCTCGGAGTAGCCGCCGACGTGCCGGTGGAGCCGCTCACGGTGACGTTGACGGGTTCGCTGCCGCCGCCGGCCGGGCTCGTGACCGTGATCGATCCAGGCGACTGGATCGTCACGCCCGTCGCCGCGGCGCCGCCGAACTGGACGGTCGAGCCGGCGGCGAAGCCGCTTCCGACGATCGTCACCTGCGTGCCGCCCGCCGTGGCGCCGTTGTTCGGGCTTATCGACGTGACCACCGGCGCCGCGGCTTGCGCGCTCGCCGCGCCCCCGACAGCTCCCGCGAGGCCGCATGCCAAGACCGTCACGACTCGTCGAAAGCTCGAGGGCATCGCAAGATCCTCCCGATCGCCGCCGACCAAGTCAACCCGCTTGTTGCGGGAGGTCACCTCGGCAGGGCGCACGCAACGCCTGATCGTGGCTGGCGCACGCCCTCGCGATCGGGTACAACCGCATACGGCGGATGTCCGCCTCAGCGAGCACACGACGCCAATCTTCGGAGGAGGCCACAGCCATGCCCACCTACATCATGCTCACGACCCTCACGCCGGACGGTGTGCAGACCGTCAAGAACAACCCGCAGCGGATCAACGAGGTCAACAAGGAGGTCGAACAGCTGGGCGCCACGGTCAAGGCGCAGTGGGCGACGCTCGGCCACATCGACTTCATCTCCGTGGTCGAAGCGCCGGACGAGGGTGCGATGGCGCGTCTCTCGCTCGAGCTGGGATCGCGCGGCACCGCCCGCTACGAGACGCTGGCGGCGATCCCGATCGACGACTTCATCGCCTCTCTGTAACGTGGCGGGCATCGGCGGCGAGCACACACAGGACCCATCCGCGCACGAGGGCAGGCCCGCGGGCGCCCCGGGCATCTCGCTGGTGCCCGAGCCGATGCAGGAGGCGGAAGTGCAGGCACAGCTCGACGACATCGACGTCGACGCGCCGCGCGTGGGCATCGTGATGGGCTCCAAGAGCGACATGGAGACGATGGAGAAGGCCGCAAAAGAGCTCGAAGAGCGGGGCATCCTGCACGAGATGCGGGTCATGTCCGCCCACCGCGAGCCCGACCTCGTCGCGGAATACGCCAAGAACGCGCGCATGCGCGGCCTGCGCGTGATCATCGCCGGCGCCGGCATCTCCGCGGCGCTGCCGGGCGCCGTCGCGGCGCACACCGACCTGCCCGTGATCGGCGTGCCGCTGTCGGGGCGCCTCACCGCCGCGGGAGGGCTCGACGCGATCCTGTCGATCGTGCAGATGCCCCCGGGCGTGCCGGTCGCGTGCGTGGGCCTGGACAACCCGCGCAACGCCGCCATCCTCGCCGCGCAGATCCTCGGCGCCTGAACGACAGCCGCGGGGTGCAGAATTGGCGAAGCCGTGCCCTCCGTGGGCATGAGTCGCCAATCGACCAGCGAGGGGGAGCCGATGTCAAGCCGTATCCGTGCAGTGCGTCCCACGACGTTCATCAGCGCGACGGGGGCCGTTGTGCTGCTCGCGCTCGCGATGGCGCCAGCCAGCGCCACGGCCGCACCCAGTTCGGCAGCGATCTACGCCTGTGTAAACAAGAAGAGCGGGGCGATGCGGATCGTCAGCGCGAAGGCGAAGTGCCGGCGCGGGGAGCGCAGGCTCTCGTGGGGCGCATCCGGCCCCGCAGGGCCGGCGGGCGCGCCGGGCGCCCCGGGCGCAGCCGGCAAGCCGGGCGCCAACGGCGTCGGCGTCGACTACGCGACGTCGAAAGTCAGCGCCGAAGGCACCCGCCTGGCGACCGGAGGCGAAGACGTGGTCCTCTCAAAGACGCTCCCCGCCGGGTCCTACTTCGTGACCGCGCAGACCACCATCCTGGTCGGGGAAGCGAAATCGCCCCTGTTCGTGGTGGTTGCGTGCGGCATAGCCGACAGCGCCGGCACTCCCGCGATCCTCGAACCAGCAGGCAAGGCGATCGGCGAGTCCGTCTGGCTGCAAACGCTCACCGAATCGAGCAAAGGGGAATACGGAGCGAGCACGGACATGGCGCTCCAGGGGCAGCTGACGACCACCGCCCCCACGACGCTGGCGTTGATCTGCGTGCCGATCGAGGGCACGACTGGAGACTCAGTCGAGGCGTTCGACCCGCAGCTGAGCGCGCTGCAGACGACCGCAAACGAGTAGCCGCCAGGGCTTCGGGCGGGTGGGCGGCGATAATCACTGCGGTGATCGCCCGCTACACCCGCCCCGAGCTCGGCCGTCTGTGGAGCGACGAGGCGCGCATGGACGCCTGGCGCCAGGTCGAGCTGGCGGCGTGCGAGGAGCTGCCGGGCCTGCTCGGCCAGGGCGGTCCCAGCGACGCAGAGCTGCAGGCGATCCGCGGCGCCGCGTTCACGGTGGGGGAGGTCAACGAGCGCGAGCTGGTGACCGAGCACGACGTGGCCGCGTTCGTGGACGTGCTGGCCGCGTCGGTCGGCGAGGCCGGTCGCTGGATCCACTTCGGGCTGACCTCATCGGACGTGCTCGACACGGCGCTCGCGCTGCAGCTGCGCGCC
>JBEKGK010000052.1:0-23148 GCA_050012835.1 Solirubrobacteraceae bacterium
CGCTCGATGTGTCGATCTCGGATGCCGCCAAGATCACCGGTCTGTTGAAGCAGGCCGAGCATCTGCACACCGCGCTGCCCGCGGGTGTCAAGCCGGTGTGGGTGACAGAGCTCAACTGGGAAAGTGCGCCTCAGTCGCCCGGCGGCGCGCCGCCGCGGCTTCAGGCAAGCTGGATCTCACGCGCGCTGCACAGGCTGTGGATCGCCGGCGTCAGCCTCGTCGCGTGGCAGTTCCTCATCGATCCCGTTCCAGGGGTGCGCGCGGAGTCGCCGACCGGTGGCACCGTTGAGTATCCGCGACCCGCAGGCCTCTACGGTGCCGGCCCCGGCGGCGACCCGGCACTCGCCCAGCCGAAGCCGTTCCTGCAGGGCTTCAGCCTTCCCTTCGATCCGCTGCGGGTTGACAGCGGCCACGTGCGCGTATGGGCGCTGCTGATGCATCCGCGCCAGCCGGCCCTGCTCGAGCGCGAGGTGCATGCCGGCGGCGCATGGCGGGCCATCGCGCGCCTGCACGCCGACCGTTATGGCGTGCTCAACGTACTCGTCTCGCTGCGCGGCGCTGCACGCCTGCGCCTACAGAGCGGCACGCTCACCGCGGCTGCCGTCCATGTGTCCGCGGGTCGAAGCCGCCTGTGAGCAGCTACGCCGCCGTCGCGCTCTGAGCCGGCTCCGCCGCCGCGGGCGCGGCCGCGACCGCGCCGGCCGCCGGCACGTGGCTCATGGCGTGCTCGGCGAGTGCGGTGATAGTCAGCGACGGGTTGACGCCGACGTTCGCGGGGACGGCCGAGCCATCGCACACGAGCAGGTTCTCGTAGCCGAACACGCGCTGGTGGGCGTCCACGACGCCGCGCTCGGGGTCTGGCGCGATCACTGCGCCGCCGAGGATGTGGGCGGTGGTGGGGATGTTGAGGAACGCCTCGGTGAGCGAGCTCTGAGCGATCCCGCCGGTTCGCTTGGCGAACCATTCGGCGGCCTTGTTGGCGACCGGAATGAACGTCGGGATCGGGCGCTCGGGGTCCTGTTCGGTCTTCAGCCAGAACGTGCCGAACGGTCCTTTGCGGGGGCGCAGCGCGATCGCGTTGTCGAGCGTCTGCATCACCAGGAGGATGATCGTGCGCCGCGACCAGTGCTTGGGAAACAGCACCTGCGCCACGCGCTTGGGGTGCAAGAGGCTCTGTCCGATCAGCTTCAGCGGGCGCGTCACGCGCGTGCCGTCGCCGACGAGCAGCGTGTTGAGGCGGTGCATCGAGTCGCCGTCGTTGCCGTAGGTGACCGTCTCGATGTGCGTGTGCGGATCGGGATAGATCGAGGAGGTGATCGCCACGCGTTTGATCAGAACGTCCGGGTAGTCCTCCGGCACGGTCACCGCAAGGATCGACTCGGAGTTCGTGCGCACGAGCTCGCCCAGGCGCGCGGAGATGCGCGGCAGCGAGCCTTTCACGCGACACATCTGCAGCAGCCTGTTGGTCCCCAGCGGCCCGGCTGACACGACGACGCCGCGCGTGCGTTGGACACGGCGTTCCTTGCGAAGCCAAGCGCCGGAGCGCACGCTTTCAACTTCATAGCCGTCGCCTCCGTCGGGCGAGCCCAGCGGGCGGATGTCGATGACCGTCCGTTCGGGCATCACCCGCGCGCCGCGCTTCTCCGCGAAGTAGAGGTAGTTCTTCACGAGCGTGTTCTTGGCGCCGTGCTGGCAGCCCACCATGCAGCGCCCGCACAGATGGCAGCCGGTCCGCTCGGGCCCCTCGCCGCCGAAGAACGGGTCGGGCACGGTCCTGCCGGACTCCCCGAAGAAGATGCCCACGGGCGTGCGTTTGTAGGTGTCGCCTACGCCGAGCTCCTCGCCGAGCTCGCGCAGGAGCTGGTCGGCGGGGTCCTCGTGCGGGTTTTCGACGACGCCGAGCATTCGCTGGGCCTCGTCGTAGTGGGGCGAGAGCGCGCTCTCCCAGTCGGTCATCTCCGCCCACTGGCGGTCCTCGAAGAACGCCTTCGGCGGTACGTACAGCGTGCACGCGTAGCCGAGGCTGCCGCCGCCCACGCCGCAGCCGGAGACCACCGAGACATCCTTGAAGGTGGTCAGCCGGAAGATGCCCTTCATGCCGAGACGCGGATTCCAGAAGTAGCGCTTCAGGTTGGCGGTCGAGCTCGGAAACTCGTGGTCGGCGAAGCGCCGCCCGCACTCGAGCACGCCGACCGAGTAGCCCTTCTCCGACAGGCGCAGCGCCGAGACGCTGCCGCCGAAGCCCGAGCCGATCACCAGCCAGTCGAAGTCGAATCTGTCTTGGGATGCGTCCATGCGTAGGTGCCCTTCGTCTCGCGGGGGCTGGATCTTAGCCCTCGGCTGGCCGTACAGCCAAATCGGCGCCCTGCTCAGCCGGCCGGGCCTTTGCCTTTCTTGAACTTGTGCTTGGTGAACGTGACCGTTCCCGACCACGTGTAAGCCTGCGTGCAGGTGATGCCGCTGCCGCTGCCGCAGTCCGACGGGACCGTTTCGGAGGGGCCGACCGAGACGTGCTTGGTGACGCTGCCGTGCTTGAGTTCGCTCGGCGCGAGCTGGATCTTCGCCGTCAGCGGGCGCACTTCCGGCAGGCCCGCTTCGGTGTGCTTGGTCCCGACGCCGGCGAAGCTTTCGATGATGTCGTGCCACCAGTCTTCGGGTTCGCACGCGAGCGCGCCGTTGCCGGCGCCCGAGGTGGTTTCGTAGGTGTCGAGGGCGTTCATTATGAAGATCACGCCCTTGCTGCCGCCGGCGGGACGTTTGACTGTCACGCCGCCGCCGCCGCTCCCGTCGCCCTGCTTGGGCAGCCCGAGCGTGCCGCTGTGCGAGCAGTCCTCGCCTTCGCTGCCGGTGTTCGTGATCGACCACTTGCCGTCGGCTTCCTGGCCGAGGCCGAAGGCAGGGAAGCCGGACCCGGACAGCGGGCTCGAGGCGACCGTCGGGACCAGCACGTCCGGATAGATCGTGTTCCAGGTCCAGCTGGCTTCTTCCTTGAGCACCTCCGGGCTTTCGCTGTTGGTGACCGACCGGTTGTAGCTGCCCTTACCGGTGAACACGATCTTGTACTCGAAGAAGGGCTGGAACGACACGCCGCCCCGCGCCGACGCCGCCGGCGGCGAGCCGAGCATGGCCAGAGACATGAGCAAGAGGGACGCGCCGCACGCCACGCGCCATCGCAGGAACCCGATCACGCCCATTATCGCCCCCGATCTCCGAAGATTGGCTCGTACGCCGAAACGCGCCAGGAGCCTACCAGCGCCCACGGCATCTGATCGACGGTCCGCTCGGCAGCTCTCGCCGAGGCGGTTCGATACAGCCGGCGCACCCCGCTATATTCCGTGAAGTAATGGCGGCGGAGAGGCTGAGGAACAGGCCCTGCGGAGGCCGATATGCGGACATCGTGCAGTCGATCGGGCACACGCCGCTGGTCGAGCTGCGACGTCTGTCGCCCAAGCCGGGCGTACACATCTGGGCCAAGCTCGAGTCGCGCAACCCGACCGGCTCGGTCAAGGACCGAGTCGCGCGGGCGCTGATCGAGGACGCCGAGGAAAAGGGCGCGATCGGCCCCGGTCAGACGATCCTCGAACCCACCTCCGGCAACACCGGCATCTCGCTGGCGATGATCTGCTCGCGCAAGGGCTACCGGCTGAAGGTGGTGATGCCGGAGAACGTGACGCCCGAGCGTACGCAGCTGCTGCGCATGTATGGGGCGGAGATCGTCTACTCGCCGGGCGATCAGGGCTCCAACGGCGCGGTCGCCAAGGCGCTCGAGATGGCCGCCGAAGACTCGTCGTACTACATGCCCTACCAATACGGCAACCAGGCCAATCCCAACGCCCACTACAACGGCACGGCGCTCGAGATCCTCGAAGAGCTCGACGAGGTGGCCGCGTTCGTCGCCGGCCTGGGCACAGGCGGCACGCTGATGGGCAACGGCCGGCGGTTGAAGGAGACGCTCGGCGACGCCGTCAAGATCGTCGCAGCCGAGCCGATGCAGGGCGAGCCCGTGCAGGGCCTGCGCTCGCTCGAGGACGGCTTCATCCCACCGATCATCGACATCTCGCTGCTCGACCGCAAGATCTTCGTGACCAACCGCGACGCGATCTTGTGGACCCGGCGGCTGCTCGACGAGGAGGGGGTGTTCGCGGGGGTCTCCAGTGGCGCGATCGCGAGCATCGCAGTGCGGATCGCGGGCGAGCTGGATGAGGGCAACGTCGTGTTCGTGGTCGCCGACGACGGCTGGAAGTACCTCTCGAGCGGCATCTACACACTGCCGGTCGACGAGATCGAGAATCTCGACTCGACCGTCTGGTGGTAGGCGCGCTCACCACCCTGCGCAAGGCCCGCGGGCGGACATGAACATCTCCCGCGAGCTGCTCGACGAGCTGGTGGCGCACGCGCTCGAGGACCCCGGCAACGAGGTCTGCGGGGTGGTCGCGGTCGACGCCCTGGAGCCGGACGGCGGGCAGCCGGCGGCGAGCGAGCCGCCCACACAGGCCGTGCGCGTCCTGCGTGCCACGAACGTGCATGCGAGCCCGCTGAAGTTCGAGATCGACCCGAAGGAGCTGCTCGAGCTGTACCTGGGGATCGAGGCCGACGGGCAACTGCTCGGTGCGATCTATCACTCGCACGTACGCAGCCGGCCCTACCCGTCGCAGACGGACATCAACTTCGCCGCCAACTGGCCGGGTGTCGAGTGGATCATCGTCGGGCTTGCCGGTAGCGGCGAGCCGGAGGTGCGCTCCTATCTGATCGAGGCGGGTGAGGTCCGGGAGGTCGCGCTCGAGGTGCGGTGATGGAGGAGGATCTGATCGTCTGTCCGACCTGCGCGCGGGCGCATCCGCCCAGCGAGCGCTTCTGCGAGGCCTGCGGGATGCCGCTCGTGCACTCGACGGGCGCCGAGCTCCATGCCAGCGAGCGTCAGCGCAAGGCGCGCAAGATCAAGCCCCAATACGCCGAGGGAGATCTCGTGAAGGTCGCCCACGCTGAGAACCAGCCCGAGGCCGAGTTCATCGCCGGCCTGCTGCTCGAGGAGGGGATCCCCTGCCTGTTGCGCAACTCGATCGGCGGCTACTCGCCGATGATCGGCCCGCGCGAGATCATGGTCCCGGAGTCCGGGGCCGAGGCCGCGCGCGAAGCCTTGAAGTGGGAGAGACCCGTCTAGACCAGGACGGGCTGGCCGGCTGCTTCCGAGGTGATCGCGCGGATCTCCTCGGAGGCGCGCTCGAACTCGGCGTCGGAGAGAACGGGAGTTCCCTCGAACGGGAGTTCGCGCTGGAGCTCGATCCAGGCGTTCTGACCGGTGTACTCGTCCTTGACTTTGACCGTGACCGGCCGCGGGATGCGGTAGGTGCGCAGCAGCAGCACATGCAGCGGCTGGCGTCCGCGCCAGCCCAGACGCTTTTCGGCGTAGTCGGGCGTCCACACGTAGAACGGCGAGAGCGCGTCGACGCAGCGCGGGTCGACGATCGTGAAGTGGTCGGTCACTTCCGCCCAGGCACGGATGCGAACGCGGTCGGGCTGCTGCAGCGGGGCACCCGATACGAACGTGTGCAGCGGCGGCTCGCCGTCGCTCCAGACCCCCTCCTCGAGCGCGCGGCGCAGCTCGGGCTGGTGGGACTCGCGTACGAGGTCACCGGGCTGATGGTCGAACGTGGGGTACAGGAAGAAGCGCTCGTGGGCGAGCTTGAACGGCTTGCCGTTGGGCGGCAGCACGCCCTTGCGGAGGGTTAGGAGCTGCTCTCCTTCCGCCAGGGCGCGGACGGTGACAGCCCATTCTTTGAAAGCAATTGGCATGAAAGAAAGGCGAACGAGATGGACAGAAACGTCAGGTCTAAACTGCGTACGTCCCCCCGAGGGGAGGACCGCACATCCATTAAAGATACGAAACCTGAGCAGAAATCCCAAATCCCCTGCAAATTAGGGGTTTTTTTGGCCGCGCAGCCAGTCCGGGCCGCGCGGCGCGCCTACAGTCGGCGCCCGGCGAAGCCCTCCGCGGCCTCGATCATCGCCGCATAGTCGTCCTCGGCGTGCCCGCGTGCGATAGTCGCGGCCAGCATGTCTCGCGCATGGGCGGCCGCTGGAAACGGCACGCCGGCGCTCTCCGCCTCCTGCAGGCACAGGCGCACGTCCTTGAGCATGTGGGCGGTCTTGAACAGCGGCGTGTAGTCGTGCTCGCGCATCGGGCCCGACTTGAGCGTCAGCTGAGCGGAGGCGCCCGAGCCGGCGGAGGTGACCTCGACGAGCGCGTCGAGATCGATCCCGGTGGCGCGCGCCAGCAGCAGCGCCTCGGCCACCGCCGCGGCGTTCGCGGCGCCGAGCGAGTTGTTGATCAGCTTGAGCATCTGACCCTGGCCGATCTCGCCGACGTGCACGATCAGCCTGCCCATCGCCTCCAGCAGCGGACGGGCGCGGGCGAAGCTCTCCGGCTCGCCCCCGACCATGATCGTCAGCGAGCCCTCGTCGGCTCGCGGAGAGGAGCCCGTCACCGGGGCGTCGAGCATCGCCACCCCGCGCTCCCCCAGGGCTGCCGCGATCGGGCGCGTATCCGCGGGCCCGATCGTGGACATGTCCACGCACAGCAGGCCCGCGCGCGCGGCCTGGATGGCTCCCTGCTCGCCGAGCAGCACCGAGGCGACCTGCTCCCCGTCGACGACCATGCTCACGACGATGTCGCTGTGCTCGGCCACCTCCGCCGGCGTGGCGAACGCGGTCGCGCCATGCTCGGATGCCCATCGCTCGGCCTTGCCGGGTGTGTGCGTCCAGACCGACAGCGGGAAGCCGGCGCGGCCGACGTTCGCGGCCATGCGCGAGCCCATGATTCCCAGGCCGAGGAAGCCGACGCGCTCGGTGCTCTCACTCTCAGGCATGTCCGAATCCTCCCCCACCGGGCGTTTCGATGCGCAGCCGCTGGCCCGGCAACAGCGTACCGGTGCTCTTGGACGCGAGCGGACGCCCGTCGAGCGTGTCGCGTCCGCAAGCGCCGGGCTCGCCGCCGTGCGCACCGCGCGGGCGGTGGCGACGGCGCTCGGCGATCAGCGAGAAGGTCATCTCGGTGAGCGCTTCGAGCTCGCGCACCACGCCGTCGCCGCCGCGATGGCGCCCGGAGCCGCCGGATCCGCGGCGCAGCGCGTATTCGAGCACCCGCAACGGGAACTCCCGCTCGAGCGCCTCGATCGGGGTGTTGAGCGTGTTGCTCATCGCCACGTGAACCCCGCTGGGGCCGTCGGCGTCCGCGCACGCGCCCTGGCCGCCGCCGAGCGTCTCGTAGTAGGAGAAGTCGTCGTTGCCGAGCGTGAGGTTGTTCATCGTGCCCTGGCCCTGGGCGCGGCCGAAGGCGGTCAGTACGAGATCGGCGACGCGCGAGGAGGTCTCCACGTTGCCGGCCGCCACCGCCGCGCCCGGACGGGCGTTGAGCAGCGTGCCCTCCGGCGCGCGCACCTCGATCGGCCGGTAGGCCCCGGCCGTTGGCGGAATGTCCGGGTCGGTGAGCACGCGCACCGCGAACAGGCACGCCGAGCGGGTGACCGCGAGCGGGCAGTTGAGGTTGCCCTCGTGCTGGCACGCGCTGCCTGAGAAGTCCAGCAGCAGCCGCTCGCCGTCGACGACCGCGCGCAGACGCAGCGCAAGGTCGCCCTCCGGCGCCTCGAGCAGGTCCTCGGCGTGCAGCGTGCCGTCCGCGAGCGCCGCCAGGCAGGCACGCGTGCGCCGCTCGGAGTAGTCGAGCACGGCGTTGGTCGCCTCGTGCAGCCGGTCGGCTCCGATGCGGCGAGCGAGCTCGGCCAGCCGCTGCGCGCCGGTGCGGTTGGCGGCGACCTGCGCGCGCAGGTCGGCCCGACGCTCGCGCGGCTGGCGCATGCGCGCGACGAGCTCGTCGATCGTGCGCTCGTCGAGTGGTCGCGGCGAGATCACGACGCCCTCGTCCTGCAGGCGGCGGCTGTCGGCCGGCATCGAGCCGGGCGCCCGCGCTCCCACGTCGGCGTGATGGGCGCGGCTGGCGGCGAAGCCGATCAGGAGCGCGCCTGCCCCGTCCGTCCCGCCGGGGGCGAACACGGGAGTGATGACGGTGATGTCGGGTAGGTGGGTGCCGCCCGCGAACGGGTCGTTGAGAATCCAGGAGCGCCCTGGCGCGTGTTGCTCGTCGAGCACCGCCGCCACCGCCGCGGGCATCGCGCCGAGGTGCACCGGGATGTGCTCTGCCTGCATCACCATCTGCCCGGCGGCATCGAACAGCGCCGTGGACGCGTCGCGGCGCTCCTTGATGTTCGAGGAGTGCGCCGAGCGGATCAGCACGACGCCCATCTCTTCGCACGCGGCGCGCAGCGCGCCGGTCACCACCTGCAGTTCGATCGGGTCGAGTGTGCTCACTTCTCGACCCAGGCCAAGCTCGCAGATCCATCGCGCGAGATCTGTATAGCGATGGTCATACCGATCTCGCCACGTCGGTGGCCACCAGGCGGATGGTCCCGTGCTGATCGACCTCGCCCGACCAGCCGGGCGGGACGAGCAGCGTGGCCTCCGGCAGCGCGCACAGCGCCGGGCCGCTCACGCGCGTGCCGGGCGCCAGCTCGCCGCGCAGGGTGCTCGCGGCGAGCGGCTCGGGCTCGCCGTCGAAGACGATCGGACGCTCCTCGGCGGCTGGCGCGCGCGCCGCCTGCGCCCGTGGGCGCAGCGCCGGGGCCGGTCCCCACACGGACGCGCGCATGTTGACGAGCTCCACCTCGGCGCTCTCGTCCTGGTAGCCGTAGCGCAGCTCGTGCGCCCGCGCGAACGCGTCGCGCAGCGCGTCGGGATCGAGCCCGGCCGGCTGCGCGCCGGTGGGCCCAGGCCGGAGCCCGAGCGAACGCGGCTCGAGCTCCTCGTCGACGGGAAGCTCGAACGACTGGCCGCGATAGCGCAGCTCGTGGCGAACGCGCACGCGGCACACACCGCCCGGGAGCGCCGCGCTCGCCTCGGCGATCAGCGTGTCGCGTTCCCGCGACAGGAGCTCGGGCGAGAGCGAGCCACCGTTCAGCATGACCGTGCGCGCGGCGTCGCGCCGCGGGGCCGCGGCGGCCAGGCCGAGCGCGCACAGCACGCCGGAGGCGCGCGGGCACAGCACCCGCGAGATGCCGAGCTCGCGCGCGAGCGCCGCCGCGTGCAGGGGGCCGGCGCCGCCGAACGGCATCAGCGCGAAGCCGCGGGGGTCGATCCCCCGCTCGACGCTCATCACGCGCAGCGCCCCCAGCATCTCCGCCTCGGCCACGCGCACGATCCCAAGCGCGCATGCGATCGGCTCCAGATCCAGCTCGCGTCCGAGGCGTGAGATCGCGCGCTCGGCCGCACGCCGGTCCAGCCACAGCCCACCCGCCAGCGGCGAGTCCTCGAGCAGTCGTCCGAGCAGCAGGTTGGCGTCGGTGACCGTCGCCTCCTGACCGCCGCGCCCATAGCAGGCGGGTCCGGGATCGGCCCCCGCGGAGGCCGGTCCGACGCGCAGCGCGCCGCCGGGGTCGCGCCACGCGATCGAGCCGCCGCCGGCGCCGACGGTGTTGATGTCGAGCGCGGGCAGCGCCAGCGGCCGGCCGGCGATCGTGCGCTCGGCGGTCTCGTGGACCTGGGATCCCTCGATCACGCACACGTCGCATGAGGTTCCGCCCATGTCGAAGCACAGCACGTCGCTCTCGCTCGCCAGCTCCGCCAGCGCGAGCGCGCCGCTCACGCCTCCCGCAGGCCCGGAGAGCACCGTCAGCGCCGCGTGGGCGCCCGCACGGTCGGGGTCGGTGAGGCCGCCGGAGGACTGCATGATCTGGGGCTCGCACAGACCGAGCGCGCGAGAGTCTGCTGTGAGCCGGCCCAGGTAGGAGGCGAGCAGTGGGGAGAGCGCCGCGTCGAGGACGGTGGTGGCCGTGCGCTCGTACTCGCGGAACGTGCCCACCAGCTCGCACGAGAGGGACACGTGGGTCTCGGGCGCGAGCTCTGCCAGGAGCATCCCGAGCAGCTGCTCGTGGGCGGGGTCGGCGTAGGAGTGCAGCAGCGAGACCGCCACCGCCTTCGGCTCGCTCGCTGCGAGCTCTTCCACGAGCTCGCGCGCGAGGGCCGGGTCCAGCGCGCGCAACGGACCGTCCGGCCCCATGCGCTCTGGCGCCGCGAAGCGCAGCTCCGCCGGCACAAGCGGCGTCGGCGCGGCGAGGCACAGCTCGTAGAGGCGGGGCCGGTTCTGGCGAGCGAGCTCGATCACGTCGGTGAAGCCGGCCGTGGCGAGCAGCGCGGTGCGCGCCGTGCGGCCCTCCAGCAGCGCGTTGGTGGCCACGGTCATGCCGTGCGCGAAGCGCTCGACGTCCTGCGCGCGCGCGCCGGCCAGCTCGAGCACCGCCTGCACCGCCCCGAGCACCGCCAGCGCCTGCTCGGAGGGCGTCGAGGGGACCTTGGCGGTGTGGACCGTCGCGTCGTCGTCGAGCAGGACCGCGTCGGTGAAGGTGCCGCCGACGTCCACGCCCAGGAGCATGCCCTGGAGCCTACGCGACCTTCACGCGGCGGCCAGCTCGCGATTCTCGGTGTCGGCCAGGTGCTGGTGGGAGGGGCAGTAGCCGTTGTGGGGCAGCGGCGTGCGCTGGCAGGCCGAGCCCTTGCGGGTGGTGGCGCGGCACTGCGGCGGGGCGCCGCTGATGGCGGTGTAGCCCTCGTGGGGGTGTTCGGCCAGGAACAGCTGCGCGTAGCCGACGTAGCGGCTGACCACGCGGTGCACGTGGCTCTGAGCGGACATCGGGAAGTAGTTGCGGATGTCCAGGAACAGCGTGCGCGCGGGTCGCGCGAAGTAGTGGCGGTCGGTCGCCATGCGGGTGATCACCTGCTCGCAGGCGTGCAGCACGGCCGTGTGGTTGCTGGCTGCAGGCGCGCCCGGTGGAGGAGCCTGTATCTGGGGAGCGAGCTCCCTGTAGATGGCCCTGCTGAACTGGTACATGGTGTCTGCTCCTCGCCCTCTTTCGCTCAATCTGATGGTCAGAGAGCACACCCGCCGTTCCTAGAGACTCCGCCGACTCCAGGAACTTCCACAACCACCAACACCTTTGCGATTCGAATGGATCGCGAGGTTAAGAATTCGGCGAGAACTTCCGAAGTTCTTATGAAGCGTCAGCGCCAGGTCTGCCAGGAGAGCGCGTCCTCGCCCGTGACGAGGACATGGCGCAGGTCGAACGCGGGGTCGCGCTCGGGATGGTCCGCGCGCAGGTGCGCTCCGCGGCTCTCGGTGCGCGCGAGCGCGCAGCGGGCGATCAGCCGCGCGAGCGGGTGCGGGTCGCGCAGCAGGCGCTCAAGGCCCTCAGGTGTGCGCACGACGCCCGCGTCCCGCCACAGCGCCGCGCGCGTCGAGCGCTCGGCGGTCGCGGACGCTGGGATCGCGCGCAGCCGCTCCAGCTCGCTGTCACTAGCCGCCGGATGCTCGTCTGCGCACCGCGACAGGGCGTCGGTGACGGCGCGACGGGCAAAGACGAAGCACTCGCTGAGCGAGTTCGACGCGAGCCGGTTGGCGCCGTGCAGGCCCGTGCACGAGGACTCGCCGACCGCGTACAGGCCGGGGAGCGTCGAGCGGCCGTCCAGGTCGGTGACGATGCCTCCCATCATGTAGTGGGCGGCTGGCGCAACGGGAATCAGCTCGCGGGTAGGGTCCAGGCCCGCCTCGCGCAGCGAGGCCACGACGTTGGGGAAGTGGGCTGGATCGATCGCGCGCATATCGAGGCCGACCGATCGCTGTCCCGACTGCTCCAGCAGCGCGTGGATCGCGCGCGAGACCTCGTCGCGGGGCGCGAGCTCGTCCACGAACCGCTGGCCTTGGGCGTCGTGGAGCGTCGCGCCCTCGCCACGGATCGCCTCGGTCACGAGGTAGCCCTCGCGCCCGGGAACGCCGGTCACCGCCGTGGGGTGGAACTGCAGCAGCTCCAGGTCGGCCAGCGTGGCGCCGGCCGCGTGGGCGAGCAGCAGGCCGATTCCCTGAGAGCCGGGTGGATTGGTCGTCCGTGCCCACAGTGCGGCGGCGCCGCCGGTGGCGATCACGACCGCGCGCGCCGCGATCACGCGCCCGTCGTCGCATACCAGGCCGCGACAGCGGGGGTGGGTGGGGCCTTTATCGATCCAGAGCGCCTGTGCGCGGGCGCCCTCGAACACCGTGATCCGAGGCTCCTCGGCCGCCAGCGCAGAGAGCTGGCGAACGAGTCGCCGCCCGGTGGCGCTGCCGCCGGCGTGCACCACGCGCCTGACCGAGTGGCCACCCTCGAGGCCGAGCGCGAGGTGCCCGAAGCGATCGGCGTCGAAGTGGACGCCGAGGGCCTGCAGGTCGCGGACGCGCTCCGGCGCTTCGCGCACGAGCGTTTCGGCGGCCGTGCGCCGCACCAGCCCACGTCCCGCGAGCTCGGTGTCGCGTAGATGCAAGTCGAAGCTGTCGTCCGCCGCCAGCGCCGCCGCGAGGCCTCCCTGCGCCCAGTAGCTGGCCGTCTGCGCCAGCGGCGTGGCCGAGACGAGCACCACGTTGGCGCGGTCGCGTGCGGCGCACAGCGCGGCGTACAGCCCGGCGGCGCCTGCGCCCACCACCGCGATGTCGGCGTCCGTCACCTGCTGCTCGCGGAGGGCGTCACTTTTCCGAGTCCGAGTTTGCTCAGCTCTTCTTTGACCTTCTTGCTGAGTTCATGGTGACTTTTCGGGCTGAGTTTCGGGCGCACGGGGGCGGGCGTGGACGCGGTGGAGGTGTGCGTCAGGCCCGGCACGGTGGTGGTTCGCGGCACGGTGCTCGCCGGCGCGCTGGTCGCGGGCTTGGTCGCGGTGGACGTGCTCGCTCCAGTCGGGATGCTGCTCGGCGTGGTCGTCGTTGGGGTGCTGGAGGTGGTGGTGAGAACCGCCGCCGCGGTCGTCACGGTCCTCGTTATGGCGGGCGTCGTCGAGCCGGAGCCGCCGACAAGGCTCACGAGCGCCGCGGCGAGCACGCCCAGCGACAGCGCGACCACGACCGCGAGCGTGGCTACCAGGCCCTTCCAGCTGGGAGATGCCGCCAGGCGCGTGCGGGCGGCGGCGCCACAGTGAAGGCACCACTCCTGATCGGAGTGCAGCGCAGCGCCGCAGAGCGGACATACCTCGCCAGATGGTGCCGGCGGGGGTGCTACGGCCGGTGTGCCGCCAGCGGGAGGCGAGGTCGTGACGCTCATGAGCTCGACACCGGGGGGCGGAGGATCTCGGTGGGTCGGTCGGTGGCGGGCGGCACCGGGGAGCGCCCGGTTGGCGATGTGGCCGGGACTGGCTCGCGCGCCGGGTCGGGCGCGGCCGGCGCGGGCTGGGCCGGTGGCGTCTGCGCTGGAGCGGATGGGACGGGCTGCGGGGCTGGCGCTGATCCCATTGCTGCGGGTGGCGGCTGCGGGGCTGGGGCCGATCCCATTGCCGCGGGTGGCGGCTGCGGGGCTGGGGCGGATCCCGTCGCGGCGGGTGGCGGCTGCGGCGCAGAGGCTGGGGCCGGCGGCGCCGCGGCGCCGGCTATCGGTAGATCGGCATGGCGGTCCATCGCCAGCCCGCAGTTGGGGCAGAAGCTGTCTTCGCTGCTGTGGATGGCGGCGCAGCGGGGGCATGCGGTGATGCCCGCCTCGCGCAGGACGGTGATCGGTCGGCGCTCGCCCAGCGCGCCTTCGATCGTGCGCAGCTCGGCGTCGATCTGCGCGAGCGTTGTCAGCTTGGCGAGCACGAGGGCGTCGTTGCGCTGACCGAACCGGTGCAGGTTGAAGACCAGGCCGCCGAGGTCGCGGTAGGCGAGCTCGCGCGCCTTGCGCAGGAAGCGCGCGCGACGGCGCGCGCGACCGCGCGGTTGGAAGCCGGCCGATTCGGACGAGGGGGCCGTGCCCGCGGGCGGCGTGGGCGGGATCTCGTCCTGCGCCTGCGGCGAAGGGTCCGTGGGGGGCGTGCCAGTTTGATCCACGTCGGATTCATGCTACCCAGACCGTTACCAGACCGCGCGAGCAGGCCGTCACCGGGACGGCGCGAGCGCGGAGCGCTTTGCGGAACGCGCAAGCGCCTCGCGCCACGCGCTGGCCACGCGTACGGCCATCTCCCGTGCCGAGAAGCGGCTCGCGCTCGCGCGGCCCTGCACGCGGGGGTCGGCTTCGCTCAGATGCGGCGCGAGCGCGGCGCGCCAGCGCTCCAGCTCGAACGGCGCGCAGAGGGTGCCGGCGACCTGCTCGAGCGCGTCGCGGTGGATGCCGACGGGCGTGGCGAGGACGGGCACGTCGCAGGCGAGCGCCTCCAGCACGGCCAGCCCGAAGCCCTCGCGCTCGGACGGCACCAGCACGGCGTTGGCGGCGTTGACCCACAGCGGCACGCGCTCGGGGTCGACGCCGCCCAGCGTCAGCAGCCGAGCTCCGGCGGCCTGCGCGAGCGCGAGCGCGCGATCGTGGCGCTTCTCCACGCGCGCGGGGTCGGCGGCGAACAGCACGTACGGCACGTCCGCGTCCAGGCCCAGCTCGGCGCGCGCCTGCGCACGGGGAAGCGGATGGAAGCGCTCGAGGTCCACGCCGCAGGGCAGCACCTGCGCGCGCCGGCGCGCAGCCCGGCCGGGGAGCTCCTGAGCCAGCGACGCGGAGGCGGCTGCGAGCAGATCGATCAGCGGCAGCACCGCGGCGGTCGCCATCCGCGTGCGCGGATGGCGCACGTCGGTGCCGTGGACGGTGAGCGCGCGTACGCGCGCGGGAATCGCAAGCGCGGGCCAGGCGGTGAGGCCGAAGTGCGCGTGCACGACGTCGAAGCGCGGCGGCGTGCGGCGGGCGAGCGTCGCGCCTGCGGCGAAGCGGCGGCGCAGCTGCAGCGCGGCGCCGGCAAGCGCGAGCGCACCGGGTGCGAACTCGTGCAGCTCGACCTCGAGCCCGTCGAGTTGGCGCAGCGCTGCGACCTGGTCGCGGACGAAGCGCCCGCGCTCGGGATGAGCGGCATCGGGGAGCATGTTGGAGACCACCAGCGCGCGCAAGATCCACCGACCGTAGCGCTCTGGAATGATGGCGCGCGTGCACAGCGGAGCAACTGAGCGCAGCTACGGCCGCGGGCCGGACGATCTGCGCCCGACGACGATCGAGCCCGGGTTCGTGCGTACCGCGACCGGCTCGGCGCTGATCTCCGTGGGCGAGACACGGGTGATCTGCACCGCGTCCGCTCAGGAGGGCGTGCCGCGCTGGATGAGCGGGAAGGGGCGGGGCTGGGTGACGGCCGAGTACGGCATGCTCCCGGCGTCGACGGGCGAACGCAAGCAGCGCGACGCCACGCGCGGACGTCAGGATGGGCGCACGATCGAGATCCAGCGCCTGATCGGGCGCTCGTTGCGCGTGGTGGTCGACTTCCAGGCGCTGGGCGAACGGACGGTCTACCTCGACTGCGACGTGCTGCAGGCGGACGGCGGCACCCGCTGCGCGTCGATCACGGGCGCGTACGTGGCGCTTTCGCTTGCGTGCGCACGACTGCAGGCCGAGGGCCGCCTGGAGAGCTCGCCGCTGAAGGGCTCGGTCGCGGCGGTGTCGTGCGGGATCATCGACGGCGCCGCGCTGCTCGACCTCGACTACTCCGAGGACTCGACCGCAGAGGTCGACGCGAACGTCGTGATGAGCGCCGGCGGCGGTCTGGTCGAGGTGCAGGCGACGGCCGAGCGCACACCGCTGTCGCGGGCGCATCTGGACGAGCTGCTGGCGCTCGCCGCCGCGGGCATCGAGCGCCTGCGCGGCGCCCAGGAGCAGGCGATCTCCGCGGCCACTTGAAGCTGCTGCTGGCCACGCACAACGAGCACAAGCGCCGCGAGCTCGAGCGCCTGCTCGATCGAGCGGCCCCCGCCGGCCACTGGGAGCTTGAGGCGCTGCCGGAGACAGTGATCCTGCCGCCGGAGGACGGCGAGACGTTCGCCGAGAACGCGCTCGACAAGGCCCGCGCGGCGGCAGCGGCCACGGGCCGGGCGAGCATCGCCGACGACTCCGGCATCGCCGCCGCGGCGCTCGGCGGGGCGCCGGGCGTGCGCTCGGCGCGCTACGCGGGCGAGCACGCCACCGACCAGCAGAACCTCGAGAAGCTGCTGCGCGAGACACCCGCGGGCAGCCCACTGGAGTATGTATGCGTGATCGCCTACGTCGATCCGGCGAGCGGCGCCGAGCAGGTGTTCGAGGGTCGTTGCTCGGGACGGCTGGCGGAGGAGCCCAGGGGACAGGGGGGCTTCGGCTACGACCCCGCGTTCCTTGCAGACGCTTGCCCGTCGGGCCTTACGATGGCGCAGCTCAGCGACGAGCAGAAGGACGCCATCAGCCACCGCGGCCGCGCCGCGCGGGCGTTGCAGGCGTGGCTCGACGGCCGCGCCGTATAACCATTGCTCTACGGTCGCCGCTGTGCGAGTAATCCCATGACACGCGCCGTATAACCATCGCTATACGGTCGCCGCTGCGCGAGTCCATCCCCATGACGAACGCGGTATTACCATCGCTATACGGTCGCCGCTACGCGAGTCATGCCACGCGAACGCCGTATATCTATTGCTATACGAACCTTCGCGAAAGCCACTCCCGGCGCCCGCCTCCTTCGCGCGCGCTTGGGCTACAGCAGGTTGATCGCGGCGGACGCAGCCACGGCCACGCCGAGCCCGGCGTAGCCGGTGTACCCGGACAGCAGCAGCAACAGCGCGGTGACCAGCGCCACCAGCACCGTCACCAGCCATGCCATGCGGGCGATCGCCATTTGCGTATTCTTGCCGATGCGCCCGTTCGAACGCTGACACGCGTGTCCGCACGCGGTGTTAGCTTCGCTACAACGGTTTCACAAACGAGGAGGGCGAAGTGACAAAGTCCGAGCTGGTCGACCAGGTGGCGGATCGCGCCGATCTGACTAAGCAGGATGCCTCGCGGGCGGTGGACGCGGTGCTCGCCACCGTGGAAGACGCGCTGCGCCGCGGCAGCGAGGTGTCGGTTTCGGGGTTCGGCAAGTTCCATGTGAGTGAGCGCGGTGCGCGCGTGGGCGTCAACCCGCGCACCGGGGAGCGCATCCAGATCGCCGCTTCGCGGGTGCCGCGCTTCACCGCGGGCAGCGGGCTGAAGAGCGCCGTGAAGGGTCGCTGAGGCCGGCGCGTTCCTTCGGCGACATCCTGGCGGCTCGGGTAGCCGAGCGCGAGTCGCAGCTCGTGCTCGGCCTCGACCCCGACCCTGGAGCGCTGTGGCCGGGCAGCGGCGCGCAAGCGCCGGCAGGGTCCTCGCCGGCGCAGGCCGCCGCCGGCGCGGTCCTCGGGCACTGCCGTGCGTTGATGGACGCCACCGCGCAGTCGTGCGTGGCCGTCAAGCTGCAGCTGGCGCGCTTCGAGGTGCTCGGCGCCGCCGGATGGGCGGTGCTGGAAACGCTCGTCACGCACGCGCGTGGCCTGGGGCTGCTGGTGATCGCCGACGGCAAGCGCGGCGACATCGATGTGACGGCGCGTGCGTACGCCGGCGCGCTGATCGGCGGCATCGACAGTCCGTTCGGCCGGATCGAGGGGCTGGGCGCCGATCTGGCGACCGTCAACCCGCTGATGGGCAGGGACGCCGTCGAGCCGTTCGTGACCGCAGCCCGTGAAGCCGGCCGCGGGGTGCTGGTGCTCGTGCGCACCTCCAACCCCGGCGCCGCGGACGTCGAGGACCTGAGGCTGGCGGACTCGGGGACGGTGTGGGAGCGGATCGCGGCGCTCGTGGACGAGCTCGGCGCCTCCGGTGTGGGCGAGGCGGGCCTCAGCGACATCGGGGCGGTCGTCGGCGCCACCGAGCCCGGCCATCTCGAGCGGGCCCGGGAGTTGATGCCCAGCGCGATGTTCCTGCTTCCCGGCGTGGGTGCGCAGGGCGGGCGCGTGGAGGACCTGGCGGCGGCGTTCTCGCCCGGTCGGGCCGGCGGGCTGGTGTCGGCCTCGCGCAGCATCGCGGATGCTCATCGCACGGCGGGCGGGGAGCCCGCCGCGGCGGCGCGCGCGGAGGCCGAACGACTGCGGGAGACCGCGTGGGAGCTCTCCGATCGTGTTCTGCGGGTCGGCTAGCGAGCGGGCGCATCCGCGCACTGGCCGCGTGCGCGGCCACGAGCGCGTCGCGCTTGTCATGCGGAACCGTTCCGCTAGCCTTTGTGTCGTGCAGGCCGGGGCATCTTCTGACGTTCAGGCGCACCGGAAGGTTGGTACAGAGCCAGGATGATCATCACGGTCACGCTCAACGCGGCGATCGACAAGTCGCTCGCGGTGCCGAACTTCAGGCTCGGACGCCGCCACCGCACCGTGGACCAGCGCACGATGGCCGGCGGCAAGGGCGTGAACATCGCGCGTACGCTGAAGGCGCTCGGCCAGCCGGTGATCGCGACGGGCTTCGCCGGCGGCGCCACCGGGACGCACATCGTCGAGCAGCTCACCGAGGAGTCGATTCTCAACGACTTCGTGCGCATTCGCGACGAGTCGCGCACGAACACCTCGGTTCTCGATCCGACTACGGGCGATCAGACGGAGATCAACGAACGCGGGCCGTCGGTGTCGACGCGCGAGGTCGAGCTGTTCCGCGACAAGCTGCTGTACCTGGCGCGGGGTGCCGCGATCGTCGTGTTCGCGGGCTCGCTGCCGCGCGGGGTCGAGCCTGACATCTACGCGTCGTTGATCAGGGATCTCGAGCGGCTCGACGTGATCACGGTCGTCGACACGGACGGCGAGCCGCTGCGCCAGGCGGTTCGCGCCGAGCCGGACGTGGTCTCGCCCAACGTGCTCGAGGCGGAGGAGCTCGTCGGCCACGAGTTCGCCGGCGAGGAGGAGCGCTCGCTCGCGGTGGCCGAGATCACCGCGCTTGGGCCGCGCGAGGCGATCATGACGCTTCCCGACGGCTGCTTCGCGCAGGTGCTCATCGACGGCCAGCGGCTGCTCAAGCGCGCCCACATCGAGATGCGCGAGCCGGTCGCCAGAAGCGGCTCCGGCGACGCCTTCCTGGCCGGCTATCTGGCGGCTCGTTATGAAGGCCGCGCGCCCGACCAGTGCCTGCGCTTCGGTGTGGCCTGTGGAGCCGAGTCCACGGCGCGTCTGGGCGCGGGGCTGATCGACCCGCGCGAGGCGCGGCGGCTGATGGGCGGCGTGGAGCTGACCGTCATTGATCTACCCGCCGAGGTCGCCTGAGACGGCCGATGGCCTTCGCATAGCTGCGTCCTCGTTCGCTCGCGTGCGTAGCACGCCACGCTCGCTGCGTCCTTGCTCTGCTTGACCCTCGACCGTCTCAGCGGGTGCAGCCTTCTAGCCGCCGGCGACGTCCCTCCGCAGGAACACGAGATAGCCGGCGATCAGCGCGGGGACGGCGTAGAGCGCGCACAGCCAGGCGGAGTGGGCGATCGGCGCCCAGTCGGTGGGCGTGCGCAGCAGGCCCTGCCAGGCCTGGAACTGTTCGGTGAGCAGGTAGGGCTGGATCGGTTCGAGGCCGGGTATCTGGGCGACGATGAACAGCAGGATCACCAGGCCGATCGTGCCGACGACGGCGGCGGCGCTGTTGCGCGTGGCGGCGGACAGCAGCAGGCCGATGCTGGCGACGGCGAACAGCGGGATCAGGTAGGCGGCGTTGGCGGCGAACACGAGCAGGAGGGCTTCGGGCGCGGAGACGAGGGTGCCGGAGTAGGTCCTGACCGAGTGAAAGCCCCACGACGCGACCCCTGCGACCGTGGCGACCGTGACTGCGACGAGCACGGCGAGCACGGCGTAGGTCAGCGCGGCGAGCGTCTTGGCGGCGAACACCTGGCCGCGATCGACCGAGCGCGTTAGGATCGTCTTCAGCGTGCCGTTTCCGTCCTCGTTGGAGAAGATGTCCCCGGCGACGAGCGCGGCGACGACCGGCAGGAAGAAGCCTGACATGAACAGCAGCATCAGCACCGGCGAAGCGAGGCCGGACTGGGTGATCTGCGCGGCGAAGATGTTGTCCCTGTGATCGTGCTGATGGTGCAGGCTCTCGAACACCACGAAGATCAGCGGCAGCAGAGCGAGAAGGCCCAGCCCCAGATAGGTGCGCACCTGCGAGACGAGCTTGCGCAGCTCCCAGCGGTAGACGGTGAGCGTGGACGGGCGTCGTCGGTGCGCGAACGCCGGCGCGCTGGCGGGCGGGGCGGCGGCGACGCTGCTCATCTGGTCTCCACGGCGCCGTGAGCGCTCGCGAGCGCGGGCGCCGACGTGGTCTGGGCGTCCACGCCGGTGGCGGGCGCCCCGTCGGAGGCGCTCGTGTGAACACCGTGTCCGTTGCCCTCGGTGAGCCTGAAGAACAGGTCCTCGAGCGTGGCCAGCTCGGGTGTGAGCGCGAGGATGCCGATCCCGGCCCGCGCGAGCGCCAGCGACAGCTCGCCGACGTCGTGCTCCTGCGCCTGGAAGGCCAGGCCGTGCTCGCCGACGGAGGCGTGCTCGATGCCGGACTGGGCAACCGCCACGTCCAGCGCACGCGTGTCGTCGGTGGTGCGCAGCCGGTAGCCGGCGCCGCCCTGGCGGCGCAGGTCTGCGAGCGCTCCCTCGTAGACGACGCGTCCGGAGTCGACGATGGCGACGCGGTCGCACAGTTCCTGCACCTCGGGCAGCTGGTGGCTGGAGAGCAGCACGGTGATCCCTTCCCCGGCGAGACGGCGGATCAGCGTTCGCATGTCGCGCATCCCCGCCGGATCGAGACCCGTGGCGGGCTCGTCCAGGATCAGCAGGCGCGGCCGGCGCAACAGCGCAGCGGCGATGCCGAGCCGTTGGCGCATCCCGTGCGAATAGCCGCCGACCTTGTGTCCGGCGCGCGGCGCCAGCTCGACGACGTCGAGCACCTCATCGATGCGCGAGACCGCGCCGTCGCCGTCGAGCGCGGCCAGCAGCTGGAGGTTCTTGCGCGCGGTCAGATACGGATAGAAGCGCGGCGCCTCGACGAAGCCGGCGACTCCCTCCAGGGCGCGAGCGCCGTGATGCAGCGGGTCGCGCCCGAACAGCTCGACCTTGCCCTCCGTGGGCGTGATCAGGCCGAGCGCCATGCGCAGCGTGGTGGTCTTGCCGGCGCCGTTCGGGCCGAGGAAGCCGTACACGTCGCCGTGGCGCACGTTCAGGTCGATGTGGTCGACCGCGAGTACCTCCTTGTAGCGCTTGACCAGCCCCCGCGCGCGTACGGGCGGCGTGTCGTCGCTCACGCTAGAGGCCCCGTGCGACCGCTTCGATCGCGGCGGGCGTGACGGAGCCGGCGAGCAGGTAGCGCACGCCGGAGCGCTCGAACGTCAGTAGCGTGCCGAGCTCGGTGCGCAGCTCGGTGGCGCTGATGCCGTTGATGGTGACCTTGGGGAGCCCGCCGAGTGGTTCGCTTGCGCTCTTGGCGCCGGCCTTGGTCTTGCTCTCGAGGACGGCGATCGTGGACGGGCCGTGTCCCTGGGTGGTGACGTTGGGCTTGTCCGCTGCACCCGACTTGGGTTCTGTGTGCGCGCCGCTGGAGGACGGCGGGCTGACTTCCTCGATCTTGGCGTTGGCCGGTGGGTTGACTTCGAACACGGAGTCGGCGACGGGGCCGTAGGAGATTTCGGTGGCCGCGAGTTCGATCACGGGCGCGGCGCTGCTCGAGGAGTAGATGGCGGCGCGCAGCGGCACTCCGTGGACGGCGTCGAACGAAAGCTCCACGCCGCCGAACAGGCTCCCGCTTTCCTTCGGCGAGAGGCGCACCGTGTAGGCGGCCTGGCCCGCCACGTCGGTGGGTGTCGCGCCGGACACGTCCGCGTGCTTGCTCAGGTGCGCGATCGCTTCTTCGATCTTGGCGACGCTGGGGGTTTCGTGCTGGCTGCCAGCCGGCGTGCTGGAGCTCGATCCGCCTTCGCCGGCCGGCGGCGTGTAGCGGTACAGCGTGTTGGTGGCGGCGTCGTACATCGAGATGGTGTGCCCGTCGTAGACGATCTGCGTGTCGCCCTGCTGGGACTGCAGCTCCAGGCGCACGTGGCCGTCCTTGGCGACCCACAGCCGACCGGAGGCGCCGGTGACGAGCGGGTTGGAGGTCAGTTCGCCGGATTGGCCGCCGCCGGCCAGGCTGGCGCCTTCGAGGAGATGGTCGGTCAGCGTGACGCTGGCGCTGACGCCTTGGATCTGTTCCCCGCCCGCCCCGCCGAGCGCGTCGTGGATCGCCTGGGCAAGCGGCTTGGGCGGCGGCGTCGGTCCTGAGCCGAGCGCGGAGGCGAGCGCGGTGGCCGATACGCCGATTGCGAGCACGACCCCGCACAGCAACAGCAGGCGCGAGAGGGGGAGGCGACGAAGGATGTTCACGGCGGTGCGTCCACGTCCTTTGGATTGCCGGACCACTACCAGGGTAGCGCGGACGCTTTGGCGCTCCTAAAGGTGGGAGAGCTCTCACGTGCGCGTTCGGCGGCGCCACCCGATATCTTCTCGCGCGCATGTTGATCGTCTTCATTCTCTTCTGGGTCCTCGTCGGGCTTGTGGTGTTCTTGCTGGCGATGCGCGGCGGATCCCGCCGCGCCGGGGAGGTGGGCGCGGAATCGGGGCTCGGCCAGCGCCTGGTGACGCTGGGGGTCATCGTGACGTTCGTGGCGGGGCTGGTCGTGCCGGCGATCGTGCTCGCGTTCAACGCAGAACACAAGGCGAGCGTGGCGATCGGCGGCGTACACCTGAACAAGGAAGAGCAGAAGGGCCGCGAACTGTTCGCGCACACGTGCGGTGTCTGCCACACGCTGGCGGCGGTCAAGTCCGTCGGACGCATCGGCCCCAACCTCGACATTCGCGTGGGTGACGACATCCCAACCGAAGCCGGACGCAAGGCGCTGGTGCTGAACGCGATCGCCGAAGGCCGCGCGCGCGGCCTCGGACAGATGCCGGCGCTGCTGTACCAGGGCAAGGAAGCCGAACAGGTCGCGGAGTTCGTGGCAGCGGTCGCGGGCCACTGAGGCGACAGCTGCTCCAACCTGGCCCTGAGCCGGCCGCGAGCATTTTGGCCATTAGTCGATAGCGGCGGGCGGGGCCATCGGTTAAGGTCCGGCGCGATGACGGACCAGCCGAAGACCGCGGAGGACGTGAAGGCGTTCGTCAAGGAGCGCGACATCCGCTTCATCCGCTTCTGGTTCACGGACATCCTGGGCCAGCTGAAGTCGTTCTCGATCAACGCGGCGGAGCTGGACGACGCGTTCGAGGCGGGGATGGGCTTCGACGGC
>JBEKGK010000053.1:0-23121 GCA_050012835.1 Solirubrobacteraceae bacterium
ATAGATCACCGCGTCGATCACGTCAGTTGCCTCGGCGCCGAGGCCCTTATTCTTGCTGATGCTCTGCACGCCCATGAGGTACGCGCTCCTTTCCAACCCCCCCTTCGCATCCTCGACGAGCCCACCACCGGTCTCGATCCGCGCAGCCGGCTGCAGCTGTGGGAGACGATCGAGGGGCTCGTCGCCGACGGCACGACCGTGCTGCTGACGACGCAGTACCTGGACGAGGCCGACCGGCTCGCGACCGAGATCGCGGTCATCGACCACGGTCGCGTGATCGCGGGGGGAACGCCGGACGAGCTCAAGGATCGCGTCGGCGGCGAGCGCCTGGAGATACGTCTCGACGAGGCATCGCGCGCCCAGGCTGCCGTGGGCGCGCTCGCGTCGATGGCGGACGAGCCGCCTGGTGTCAGCGATGACCTGGTGACCGTGGGCGTACACCGGCGCGGCGGCGCGATCGTCGAGGCCGTGCGCCGATTGGACGAGGCTGGCGTCGGTGTGGAGGACATCGCGCTGCGCCGCCCCACGCTCGACGACGTGTTCCTGGCGCTGACCGGGCACGCGGCCGAAGCCGCCGAGGACGATCAGGCAGCCGCGTGAGGCGCCTCGTGACAGACACGCTCGTGATCGCCGAGCGCAATCTCGTGCGCCTGCCGCGCGCCCCCGAGCTGCTGGTCGCGTTCACGGTGCAGCCGATCATGTTCGTGCTGCTGTTCCGCTACGTGTTCGGAGGCGCGATCAAGACGCCCGGCTTCAGCTACGCCGACTTCCTGATCCCGGGCATCATCGTGCAGAACATCGCCTTCGGCGGGTTCGTCACCGCGCTCGGCCTCAACGAGGACCTGCACAAGGGCCTGATCGATCGCTTCCGCTCGCTGCCGATGGCGCGCCCGGCAGTGCTCGCGGGACGAACGCTCGCCGACGTGGTCACCAACGGGCTCTCGGCCTCGATCCTCGTCATCACCGGACTCATCATCGGGTTCTCGTTTCACACGAGCGTGCTCGAGGCGATCGCCGGCGGCGGTCTGCTGCTGCTGTTCGGCTATGCGTTCTCGTGGGTGTTCGCGTTCCTCGGGATGCTCGTCTCCACGGCCGAGGCGGCCAACTCGGTCGGCTTCATCGCCGTGTTCCCGCTGACGTTCATCTCCTCGGCGTTCGTGCCGGTGAAGTCGATGCCGGCGGTGCTGCGCGCGTTCGCGGAAGTCAACCCGTTCACGATCACCGTCGATGCGATGCGCTCGCTGTGGCTCGGAGCGCCGGCTGGCAACAACGTGTGGGGCGCCGTCGTGTGGGCGCTCGCGATCATCGTCGTGTTCGCGCCGCTGGCGGTCGCCCGCTACCGGCGCGCCGCCGGGCAGTAGGCAACGCCGCTTGCACGCCGTCCGGTGGCAGCCCTAGCGTGGCGAACAGATGTTCGACGACTCCGACGCGGTCCCCTGGCTCGACGGGCTCAACGACGAGCAGCGCGCCGCCGCCACCTATGCCGGCGGTCCGCTGCTGATCCTCGCCGGCGCGGGCACCGGCAAGACGACCACGTTGTGCGCCCGTGTGGCGTGGCTGCTGTCCGAGGGCGCGTCGGCCGATCGGATCCTGCTGCTGACGTTCACCCGGCGCGCGGCACGCGAGATGGTCGAGCGCGCGCGTGTGCTTGCCGAGCGGGTCGCGCCGCACGCGGGCGCGGTCGTGGGGGGCACGTTTCACTCGATCGCCCACCGCATGGTGCGCCTGCACGCGTCCTCGCTCGGGCTCGACCCGGGCTTCGGGGTGCTCGACGCCGGCGACGCGGCCGACCTGCTCGACTTCGTGCGCGAGGAGCAGGGCTGCGCGAAGAGCGCCCGGCGCTTCCCGCGGGCGCAGACGATGCTCGACGTCTACTCGCGCACGGTCAACGCGCAGAGGCCCCTGCAGGAGGTCCTGGTCGAGTCGTTTCCGTGGTGTGCCGAGCATCGCGACGCGCTCGCTGAGATCTTCCGTGCATACGGCGCGCGCAAGCGCGCGCTCGGTGTGATCGACCTCGACGATCTGCTGCTCTACTGGCGCGCGCTCGCGAGCGACGACGTGGTCGGTCCGCGCATGGCTGACGCGTTCGAGCACGTGCTCGTTGACGAGTATCAGGACGTCAACGGCCTGCAGGTCGAGATCGTGCGAAGCCTGCGCCGCGGACGCCCGGGCCTGACGGTCGTGGGCGATGACTTTCAGGCGATCTATGGGTTTCGCGCGGCCAGCGCGCGCCACATCCTCGACTTCCCCGACCAGTTCCCGGACACCCATACCGTCAAGCTCGAGCGCAACTACCGCTCGACGGCACCGATCCTCGCGGTTGCGAACGCCGTCTCCGAGCAGGATTGGCTCGGGTTTCCCAAGCGGCTCTGGACCGAACGCGAGGGCGGTCAGCCGCCGGAGCTCGCGTTTCCGCGCGACGAGGGCGAGCAGGCGGGGGAGGTGTGCGAGCGTGTGCTGGCGGCGCGCGAGGAGGGGATGGAGCTGCGCGCGCAGGCGGTGCTGTTCCGCACGGGCCACGACTCCGACCTGCTGGAGCTCGAGCTGACGCGTCGGGGGATCCCGTTCGTGAAGTACGGGGGCCTGCGCTACCTGGAGGCCGCGCACGTCAAGGACTTCATCGCGCTGCTGCGACTGACCGACAACCCAGCCGATGAGGTGAGCTGGTTTCGCCTGCTGCAGCTGCTCGACGGGGTCGGCCCGATCCGTGCCCGCCGCGTGCTCGACGCGCTGCGCCCGGCTGCGGGGGGAGCACCGGAGCTGAGCCGCTGGGCGCGGGCCGCGGCGCACGTTCCCGAGGATTCACTGGGGCACGCCACCGCGCTGATCGACGCGCTCGCCGGCGCGGGCGCCGGCTCGAGCGCGAGCACGGGCACGCAGGTCGAGCGGCTGTGCGCGGCGATCACGCCACTGATCCGCCTTCGCTACGCGGACGGGGCGGTGCGCGTCTCGGATCTCGACCAGCTCGTGGCGATCGCGCGCGGCGCTGAGGACGTTCGCCACTTCGTCGCCGAGCTCGTGCTCGATCCGCCGGCGTCGAGCGCTGATCTCGCCGGGCCGC
The DNA here is from genome assembly GCA_050012835.1 of Solirubrobacteraceae bacterium. Taxonomy (GTDB): domain Bacteria; phylum Actinomycetota; class Thermoleophilia; order Solirubrobacterales; family Solirubrobacteraceae; genus Palsa-744. Next base: position 3,062 of record JBEKGK010000053.1, read on the forward strand.
CACACCTCGACGAGGACTACCTGACGCTCAGCACAGTTCATTCTGCCAAGGGCCTGGAGTGGGACGCCGTTCACCTGATCGGCGCATACGACGGCAACTTCCCGGCAGACATGAGCACCGCGACCGAGGAGGGCGTCGCCGAGGAGCGGCGCCTGTTCTACGTCGCGCTGACGCGAGCACGGCGCCGGCTGCATGTCTACGTCCCGTTTCGCTACTACCACCGTCCCCGCGGCGGCGACGACGCACACGGATACGGTCAAGCCTCGCGCTTCCTGACCGCCGCGGTCCAGGATCTGTTCACCGTCACTTGCCGGGTCCAAGCATCGCCACCCGGCAGCGGAGAGGCGTCTCCACAGCGTCGGATCGAGGTCTCGGTGGACGCGCTGTTCGTCTGAGCGCGCACACGAGCCGCCCGCCCGGCGGGGGAAGCCGGGCGGGCGGGTTCACGTGTGCCTGCGTGAGCGGCACGGGGAAGGGCCGCTCGCTCGTCGACGGCAGAGGAGACGACCGCCGTCGGACGTTTGCTGGCGAGGCTGTGCGCTCGCCGAAGTTGCAACCGCAAGCTCATCGACCTTGCCGCCGCAGTCGTCGATGGTCACCGCCTGCTCCCCAGAGGCCCAGAGACCACGCCGCGCGACTGCGGCTTGTCGTGAGCTTGAGCTTGATCGGCTTCTCGCCGTCGCCCTGCTCATCGACGAGGAACACCGAAGTCGCCTTCGCACGGCGCTCGCCGAGGACGGGATTGTGACCCTCCTCCCATGCGAAGGACGGCGCAGTAGGCATCGCGGAGCGCACGGCCCGTTCACTCCAACCGTGACGCTCGCCACACTGATGCGATTCGGTCGCGTCGGCTCGGGCGGCCGCCCGGCAGAGGGCGATGGCGAATACGACGATGGCCAACGCAGCGCCGGGTACGAGGATCGGGAGAAGGCGGTCCATCATTCTCCGAGGTGGTGGGCCTGCTGAGCTTCACCCGGCACGGACACCTTGCCGGCCAGATCGATCCCGGCCACTCGTCTGGAGCACTCACGGCGCGTGGCGATCATCCTGGCGTCCGCGCGGTCGAGCAGCGTCTGGGTCGTGTCCTCGAGGCGACGTTGGCTCACGCCAATGCTGATGCTGGCGCCAGGTATCGCCTCGTTCAGACGCGAACCCACTCGCTCAAAGCGCCTGCCGATCTGATCTAGGCCGTCGCCCGAGAACGAGCAGACGAACTCGTCGCCGCCGAAGCGGAGTATCAGATCGTATGAGCGGAACTCGTCACTGACAAGGCGAGCGACGGTCTGGAGCAGCGCATCACCCGCCGAGTGTCCCTGATGGTCGTTGACCGCCTTCAGGCCATCGACGTCGACGAACGCGACGATCAGCTGCTCGCCGGTGCGCTTCGTGCGGTCCATCTCCCGTTGCAGAGCTGCCAGGCCCACCCCGCGCCGTAGCGCGCCCGTCACCTCGTCGGTCGCGGCGCTCGCCAGTTCTCGAGCGTAGGCCTTCCGATCGAGCGCCGCGAACTCACGATCGCGCGCGGCGTGCGCGCGATCCTCCGCGGCCGCTTGGCGCTGGAGCGCGGCGCGCGCACGCGACTGCCCGGCCAGCCGGCGCTCGCGGGCCGCCCGGAGCTGGATCCCGCGACCATTGAGCTGTGCGTCCTCCTCTGCGCGATGCTCGCGCTCGAGGCGCTCGATCTCGGCATCGAGGGCGGCCGCGAGCTGATCGCGTGCGGCGCTCGTCAGGTCGCGCGCGGCCGCCAGTCTGTCGCGTTGCTCGGCGACCCCGTCGCGCACGACTGAGCTGCGCCGCGCGCCCGGCTGGCCGTATGGCGCTCGAGCGTGCTGTCCGCGCGCATGCGACGGGTCCGCTCATAGGCAAGCGGATCGCCGCGCTGGGTGCGCTCCCCGTCGCTCACAGCCTGGTCGATGTCTGCCGCGGCCTGGTCGCGGTCGGATGAGATCTGATCGTGTTCTGAGCCGGTCTGATCGGAGTCGGACAGGATCTGATCGACGTCAGCGCTGTTCTGCTCAGCGTCGGACAGGGTCTGCTCCTGGTCTGCGATGTCCCGCTCGTGCTCCTCGGGTGTCACGAGCGCGCCTCGCGTGCTGGAACGGCGAGAGCCTGCTTGCGTTGCATGGTGCCTCCAGACGTGTGCCTCATCTACAAGGACGCCACCAAGGTCTGGAGCGACGCGTCACATAGCGTAGCACTCTGTGCGGTCTGCCACAAGTGGATGGTGGGAATCCGCCCCCTGGGGAGAATGAATCGGTGCGCTGGCGCCGGCGCCCGCGGGCGCCTCGGCTCGTCAGCGTCGTGTTTACGACGCGGCGCCGGGCGAGAGCTCGGCGAGCGCAGCCGCATCCAGGCGGCCGTCGATCACATCGCGCGCGACGTCGCTCAGGCGGCTGTTGTGATCTCGCGCGTAGCCACGAATGCTGGCGAACGCCGCGTCCACGCTGACACGTCCACGCTCGGCGAGAACGCCCTTGGCCTGCTCGATCAGGACCCGGCTGTTCAGGGCGCCCTGCAGCTGCGCCACGACGCCGCGCGTCTCGCGCATCGCACGCTCCTGGATGAGGGCCACGGCGGCGATGTCCGCCATGCCCTGCCCGAGCGGCACGTCGCGCTCGGCGAGCCGGCCGGTCTCGGCACGAAACAGGTTGAGCGCTCCGATCGTGCGGCCGTGGACCCGCATCGGAATCGCGTGAACCGAGTTGATCCCCCTCTGCACCGCAGCGGGCGCGAACGTCGGCCAGCGATCGGTGTCCGCCGCGAGATCCTCGCTGAACACCAGCCTCGAGCTGCGATAGCACTCGAAGCACGGTCCCTCGTCGTTGCGCGATTGCAGCAGCTCGAGCGCCTCGGAGCGCTCGCTCGAGGATGCCATCACCTGCAGGGTGCCCGCGGCATTCGCGAGCAGCAGCCCCACCTCGACGCAGTCCATCAGCTCCAGGCTGCGCTCCACCAAGCGGTGCAGGAACTCGATCACGTCGAAGTGGTCGACCATCGTGTCAGCCAGCTCGACGAACGTCTCCACGATCCGTTCTTCTCGCGTCATCGCTTGAGGATGCCCCCTCTGCCGACCCTCTTCCCGATCATTCGAATATACGACATTATGGCGCGCGCCCCGGCGTCGATCCGTAGATCATCCTGAGCCGGCAAGACGCAGGCGACGCCCGACGACGTCTTCCGCCACCTCACGCAGCTGACGATCGTTGGCAAAGGAGAACGATCTCAGGCGCACGAACGCCTCGTCCAGCGACACCCCGAGCTGGGCGGAGACCATGCCCGTCGCCTGATGGATCTCGGCCCAATGCGCCGGCTCGTCGGCCAGCAGCACGTGCAGCTGCTCAGGAGGAGCCCCGGCCTGCAGGCCGAGAATCGTCTGGGTCGCCACTTCGGCCAGGACCAGCCCGAGGGCGAGCTCCTCGTCGCTGAGGGGCGCCGCGCGATCGCGGTACAGCGCCAGCACGCCCAGCCCCACGGCCCCCAGCTGCAGCGGGAAGGCGAACACCGCCCGCACGCCGGCCTGCACGCCGGCGTGGGCGAACGCCGGCCAGCGCGCCTGCGCCGGATCGGCCAGATCCGCCTCCAGCACGGGCTCCATGCTCCGCCACGCGTCGACGCACGGACCCTCGCCCAGCGTCAGCTGGAGCTCCTGCACCGCCGCTATCCCCGGCTCGCAAACGCCCGCGGTGCCACGCAGCTCGCCATCCACCATCAGCGACAGCCCCGCCCCGCTCAGCGACAGCAGCTCCACTGCCGCGCCGCACACCCGGTCGACCATCGACGCGGAGTCGCCGCGATCCGCGTCCCCCATCGCCCTCAGCACCACGCTCAAACGGTCGCTCGCCATCGCGCAACCATACGGCCCCGGGTAAGCCCGACTCTTATCGGTACGGTTACCGCGCGAGCGGCTCAGCCAAGTGCGATCACCCGGGCTACGCCGGGCGCGGCCGTCTTGACCTTGCTGCGCGCGCTCACCAGCACCCGGGCGCTCGTGCTGTAGATAGCGACGTGCTGGCCGGTGGGTGCCGAGAACGTGAAGCTGAAGCTGCCTGTTGATGATGACTTGACAGTAGCGAACGTCGGCGGCTTCTCGCGGGAGACACGGAAATCCAGCGCGAAAGCGGCACCCACTTCGACCCCGAGTTGGTCTCGGCCTTCTTGCGTATGGAGCCGCATCTCGGCAGCGAGCTCTGCGTGTCCCACTCGGGCGAGACGTTCGCCTCGCCGGCCCGGCTGGTGGTCGTCTGAGCGCTGCGCCCGCGCTTTGCCGCTGCCCAGCCGGTAGCGGCTTAAGTTCTGCGCGCTCTTTGTCTAGGAATGGTTCACCAGATTCAGGAGGGTCGAAATTGGGTCGAGGTCAAGGCTATGGTGGACGAGCGCTACCGGATCATCGTCGAGACCGCCAGCGAGGGGATCTGGACGATCGACGAGCAGGATAGGACTACGTTCGCCAACCCCGCGCTGGCGGAGATGCTCGGCTTCGAGCCGCAGGAGATGCTCGGCCGCTCGGTGTTCGAGTTCGTGGACCAGATGCACGTCGAGGAGGCCCGGCGCAGCCTCGGGCTCCGTCGCGAGGGCGTCAGCGAGCAGCTCGAGTTCCCGTTTCGCGCGAAGGACGGTCACGAGGTGTGGACACGCATCTCGACCAGCCCGCTGCACGATGAGGCGGGCGACTACGCGGGCGCGTTGGCGATGCTCACCGACGTCACCGCGCAGAAGGCGGCCGAGGCCGAGGGCTCACAGCTGGAGGCGATCGTGCGGTCCTCCACCGCTTCGATCATCGGCATGAGCGCGGGTGGCGCGATCGAGTCCTGGAACGACGCCTCCGCAAGTCTCTACGGCTACAGCGCGCAGGAGGCGCTCGGCCAATACGCCTCCCGCCTGCTCGCATGCGACCCCGCCGAGCGCGAACAGCGCGAGCAGCTGGTGGCGATGGCGGGCGCCGGCGATGGCCTACGCCAGCTCGAGACCCAGGATCACGGCAAGGACGGCCACGTCATCGACGTGGCGATGACCGTCTCGCCGATCCGGGACTCCAGGCAACGACTGATAGGGGTCTCGCGGGTCGTCCGCGACATCGGCCCGCGCTTGCGCATGGAGCACGAACTCCAGTATCTCGCCGAGCACGACTGGCTGACCGATCTGCCCAACCGTCGTCATCTGATTCGCGAGCTCGATCGCTGCCTGGCCTACGCCGCGCGCTATCGGCGCGCCGGCGCCGTGCTGGTGCTCGACATCGACAACTTCAAGTTCGTCAACGACAGCGAGGGACACGACGCGGGCGACCGGACGCTGAAGGCTGTAGCCGAAGTCCTGGTCGCTCGCACCCGCGATACGGACCTGATCGCACGCCTCGGTGGCGACGAGTTCGCGATCGTGCTGCCCGAGGCCGATGAACAGGACGCCCTCAAGATGGCCTCCGAAATCCGCCTGCTGCTGTGGGAGCGGCCGAGCGGGCCGATCAAGCTGAGCGTGGGCATAAGCCTGTTCGCGCCGGATCAGAAGCTCACGGCCGACGATGCGCTGGTCGCGGCGGACGTTGCCCAATACGAAGCCAAGGAACACGGCGGCGATCAGGCGCAGGTCTTCTACGGGAGAGCCGCCGAGACGCAGACCTGGTTTCAGCGAATTCGCGCCGCCTTGGCGGAGGATCGTCTGCTGCTCTACGGCCAGCCGATCGTCGACCTGCGGACCGGTCGCGTCGTATACCACGAGCTGCTGATCCGGATGCTCGGGGCGGACGGGGAGATCATCATGCCCGGCGACTTCCTTCCGACCGCCGAGCGTTTCGGGCTGATAGTCGAGATCGATCGCTGGGTGACCGAGCACGCGCTGCGTCTGGCGATCGCCGGCGAGCGCGTGACGATCAACCTCGCCGGACCGTCGATCGGCGATGAGGTGGTGCTCGGCCTGATCCGCGACGCGCTCGCCGACGGACTCGCCCCCGGCAACGTGATCTTCGAGATCACAGAGACGGCCGCCGTGTCAGGGTTTGAGCGATCCGAGCGCTTCGCCCACACCCTCGACGAGATGGGCTGCCATCTCGCGCTTGATGACTTCGGCACAGGCTTTGGGTCCTTCACGTATCTCAAGCACCTCCACGCGCGCTACATCAAGATCGACGTCGAATTCGTGCGCGAGCTCGTCAGCAACGACACCGACCAGCAGGTCGTCAAGTCGATCGTCGACATCGCCCATTCGCTCGGCAAGAAGACGGTCGCCGAGGGCGTCGAGGACGCCGCCACCCTGGCGACGCTCAAGGCTCGCGGCGTGGACTTCGCCCAGGGCTTCTACGTCGGCCGCCCGAAGCCCGTCTCGCTGCCGACCCGCGGCGAGAAGCAGAGCGGAGGTAGGGAGGTTTCCGTGACTGTCCCGACTGGATAAGTGGCGAGTTCACAGACCAGATTACAGAAAGTTATACGACCTTACAGAAATCTGTGATGTAGGATAACTTCCTGTGATGGCCAAGAATCCCTACCGTCCGGGAGTCGGCACGCGCCCGCCCTATCTGGCGGGCCGCGAGCAGCAGATCCACAGGTTCCAGCGGCTTCTTGAGGACTACCCCGAGAAGCGGCGCAACTTGCGGGTCACCGGGCTGCGCGGGGTCGGCAAGACGGTGCTGCTCAAGGAGTACGAGCGGATCGCCAGACGCCACGAGTGGGTTGTGGTCCGCCGAGACTGGAGCGCCCGTTTCTGCGAGGAGGCTGACTTCGCGACCGCGATCGCCGGCTATCTGAGAGAGGCAGTCGAGGCGCTCAGTGTCAAGGCGAAGATCAAGAGTCGTGCTGCTGCCGCAATGAAGGCGATCGGCCAGGTGCAGGTGCAGCTCGCCGATGGAGTGACAGTATCGGTGAGAGCAGGCACCGAGCCGGCCGTCTCCTCCGTGTTGGAGGACAGACTGCGGGTGGCGCTCACACACGTCGGCGAGATCGCCCAGGCTCAGGGCCGTGGGGTGGCGCTGCTTTTCGATGAGGCTCACAGCGTCTACGACCGGGAGGCCAAGCGCCAGTTTCCCCTCGGAGCACTGCTCTCGGCGCTCGTGGCTGTCCAGGACGACGACGAGCGTCCGTTGCCGGTCATGCTGGTCCTCTGCGGCCTGCCGCCGCTGACCGGCAACATCCACGCGGCTCGCAGCAACGCCGAGCGCCTGTTTCGCGCCGAGGAGATCGGCAATCTTCCACTCACGCCGCAGCCGCCCGAGGAGCTCAGCGCCGCAGCGCAGGCACTCGTGCGCCCCGCCAGCAACATCACTTACGCGCCCGAGATCGCTGACCGGATCGCGCGCGACGTCGACGGCTACCCCTACTTCATCCAGTGGTTCGGCGAGGCTCTGTGGGACGCTGCCGACCTGGAAGACACCACGACGATCACCTCAGAGCTATACGAGCACGAGCACCTCGCGATCCAGCGTAGCCTCGACGAGGAGTTTTTCGAGCCGCGCTATCGCGACGCCAGGCAGGCAGACCAGGGCACCCTGAGAGTCGCAGCATCACTCGGCGGCGAGCGCTTCACGAAGGCAGGCCTCGACGCAGCCACCAGCCGCTCGACCGGCGCGCTCGCACAGAGCCTTATACGACTCATCGCCGACAACCTCATCTACCGCGACGATCACGGCGTCTACGCCTACACTGCGCCGATGTTCGGCGACTTCATGCGCCGCCGACACCAGCGACTTCACGAGGACCAGTAACGGCGCGGTCACAATGCGCCCATGACCGACCACGGAAGACCGCTGCGCGAGGAGGACGTCGACCCCGAGCCGCTGCGCCAGTTCACCGCCTGGTTCCGGGAGGCCGGGACGGCCGGCGTGCGCATGCCGGAGGCCGCGGCTCTCGCGACGGCGTCGGCCGACGGCGCCCCGTCGGCGCGGATGGTGCTCGTCAAGGGCTTCGACGAGCGTGGCTTCGTCTTCTACTCGAACTACGCGAGTCGCAAGGGCCGGGAGCTCGCCGCCAACCCGCGCGCGGCGCTGCTCTTCCACTGGGGCTCTCTGGGCCGGCAGGTGAGGATCGAGGGGCCGGTCGCGCACACGAGCGCTGATGACTCGGCCGCCTACGTGCGCGGACGCCCGCGCGCCAGCCAGCTCAGCGCGCTTGCCTCGCCGCAGAGCCAGACCATCGACAGCCGCCAGCAGCTCGAGCGCCGGGTTGCCGAGCTGGACGATCGCCATCGAGGGGGCGATCTGCCGCTGCCGAGCGACTGGGGTGGCTTTCGCCTCGCCGCGGAGACCTTCGAGTTCTGGCAGCAGCGCCAGGATCGCCTGCACGATCGGCTGAGATACCGCCGCGACGATGACGCGGGCTGGCTGATCGAGCGCCTGGCCCCGTAGCGTCGAGGAAACGCGTTCGGGTCATGGTTCGTGAGCCGGCGAAGTAGTCTGCTCAGAGCAGCTGCTCGGAGAGCGCTCGACGCGTCGCGAATGCGGTGGCCGTCAGCATCTCCAGCTCATCGTCGCCAACGCTCCGATCCCGACCTCGACCGCTGTGCTCCAATCGGTGACAGGCGAGGCTCAGGCGCGCCGCACCAAGGGTCGCGGCACTGCCCCTGAGCTGGTGCGCCGCTCGCCTGAGCTCGACCTGGTCGCCGCGCTGGGCGGCGCCGACGATCGCAGCCACACACGCGGGCAGCCTTTCCTCGAACGCCGCCATCAGGTCCCTGCGCATGGCGAGCGTGAGCGTGTCACGGAGCTCGCGTACGGTATCCGAGTCCAGCAGCGCCTGGGTCGCGCCGTTTCTGCTGACACCGGTTGTGCTCACATTGGAGCTCGCGGCGCTGCGCGGGGTGTCCTGCGAGCTCGCGTCGCGGCTCGTGGCGTTCGGTTCGGCCGGCGGGTCGCGTTCACGGAGCCAGGTGCTCATGGCGGCATCCAGCTCCTCGGTGCGGACTGGCTTGCTCAGGTAGTCGTCCATCCCGGCGGCGAGGCACCGCTCTCGATCGCCGGGCATCGAGTGGGCGGTCATCGCGATGATCGGCACCCGGCGGGCCTTCTCCGCGGCCCGGATGCGCCTGGTCGCCTCATAGCCGTCGAGCTCAGGCATCTGGCAGTCCATCAGAATCGCGGCGTAGTCCTTGGCGAGCGCCATCTCCACGGCCTCCCGGCCGTTGTGGGCGATGGCCGTTCGCAGGCCCAGCTTGCTCAGCAGCGCCTTGGCCACCGCGTGGTTGATCTCGTTGTCCTCTGCGACGAGGACGACCGCGCCGTTGCGCTCCGTCCGAGTCTTTGCCTCGGGCGCGTGTTCGAGACGGGCCGGGCCGCCCGAGATCGCTTCGACGATCACGGCGGAGGCGTCGACCGCCGGCAGGATGGCGGTGAACCAGAATACGCTGCCCCCGGCCTCGCCGGGCTTGGCACCGATCTCGCCGCCCATGCGATGCGCGAGCTCCCGCGAGATCGCCAGGCCGAGGCCGGTGCCGCCGTATCTTCTGGTCGTCGACTGGTCGGCCTGCACGAAGGACTCGAACACGCGCGCGGCCTGGTCGGCGTCGATGCCCACTCCCGTGTCTACGACCTCGAAGCGCACCACCGAGCCACCGTCGTCGAACACGTTCACGGTGACCTCACCGCTGGTCGTGAACTTGACCGCGTTCGAGAGCAGGTTCAGCAGGATCTGGCGCAGGCGGCCGCGGTCGCCCTCGACCATCACGGGCACGCTTGCGTCGAGCCAGTGCTTGATCCCAAGGCCCTTCGCGCGCGCCTGTGAGGTGAGCATCAGGCACGCCTCCTCGACGGCGCCGCGCAGCTCGAAGCTCGTCGCGTCGAGTTCCAGCCGCCCGGCCTCGATCTTCGAGAAGTCGAGGATGTCGTTGATGACGGCGAGCAGCGCCTCACTCGACGCCGCGAGGGCCTCGGCATACTGGCGCTGCACCGGATCCAGCTCGGTGTCGCGAAGCAGGTTGGTCATGCCGACGACGCCGTTGAGGGGCGTACGTATCTCGTGACTCATGCTTGCGACGAACTCGGACTTGTGCCGGGAGACCTCCTCGGCCTCGGCCAGCGCATGCTTCTGGTCGGTGATGTCGGTGGAGATGCCGGCCACGGCGGTCTTCGCTCCATCCTCGTCCTGAATCGGGAACTTGACCGCGAGGTACGTTCTCACGCCATCCGGTGAGTGCACCTCCTGCTCGAAGGAGATGGGAGCGCCCGCCTCGATGACCGCCCTGTCCATGGCCCGCACCTGCTCGGCCGTTTCGGCCGCGCCCAGCTCATTGCCCGTGCATCCGAGGATGTCCTGGGCCCTCACCGAGCAGATGCGCTCGAACTCGCGATTGACCAGCAGGTAGCGGCCGGCGGCATCCCTGATGTAGATCGCGGCGTTGGCGTTGTCGAGGATGCCCTGGAAGCGCTCGTTGGTGACGCGCAGAGCGCGCTCTTTCTCATCGAGCGCCTGCGCCATCGAGCTGAACGTCCCTGGCCCGGGGCGCTCAGGAACCTCCGGCGCGCCCATCGGAGTGCGCCTTGATCGAGTCGTTCAAGGATTGTGCGAGCACCGCGGCGGCCACGCCCTTGCGCCGGTATGCGATCGCTCCCGCCTGCATCAGCTCGCGCACGAGCCCGTCCGACTCATCGCCGGAGAGCACGACGATCGCCGTGTCGGGCGCGACATCGCGAATCCCGAGCACCGCGTGCAGTCCGCCTCCCTTTGGCATCTCGACATCGATGACGGCGGCGTCGGGCTGACTCACCCGCGCCAGCTCAATGGCCTGCTCGCTGTCGGCGGCCACGCCGACGAGCTCGAACGCACCGCCGAGCGACATGCCCAGCATCGATCTCACGACCGGATCATCGTCGGCGATGATGAGCCGCGGACGATGATCTGAGACAGCGGCCATGGTCATCGGCTCATCGACTCCTTCGAGATAGTCCTGCAACAAATCGTGCGATCAAACATCTATCGTCAGCTTGGCGGACCGACTTGAACCCCAGCGCCGTCGGCGGCGGCGTCACTGGCACGGGAGCGGGAATCCGACAGCAGCTCCGTCAGCTGCTCGGCGACTGCCGGGCGACCGAACAGGTAGCCCTGGGCGTCATCGCACTCGTACCCGAGAAGGATCCCCGCGACGTTCTCCTGCTCGACGCCCTCGGCGACCACCCTCAGGCCGAGGTTGTGCGCGAGCGCGACCGTCGAGCGGACGATGATCGCGTCATCGCCTTCGGCGGCGAGGTTCATGACGAACGACCTGTCGATCTTGATCTCGTCCATCGGCAGTCGCTGCAGGTAGGCCAGCGAGGAATACCCGGTGCCGAAGTCGTCGATCGAGAGGATCGCTCCCAGCTCGTGCAGCTGAGCCAGGACGCTGGGAGCGGCGGCTTCGATGAGGCTGCTCTCGGTCAGCTCGAGGGTCAGGCGACCGGGCGCGGTGTCCCAGATCTCCATCAGCTCGGCCACGGCGTCGGGGAGCGGGCTGCCCGTGCGCAGGCTGCGAGCCGACACGTTGACGGCCATCGTGAGGTCGATCCCCTCGTCACGCCATCTGCGCTGCTGGCGCAGCGCCTCGCCCAGCACCCATCTCGTGACGGGCTCGATCAACTGCGTGCGTTGCACCTCGGGCATGAAGCTCGCCGGCGACAGCAGGCCCTGCTCGGGGTGGCGCCAGCGGACGAGCGCCTCGACGCCAGTTATCCGGCGCGTGGCGAGATCGATCTTGGGCTGGTAGTGAACGACGAGCTCCTCACGAGTGACGCAGTGGCGCAGGTCGAGCAGCAGGGCGAGACGATCGGCCGTCTGCGTCTCCTGGGCGGCGTTGAAGACCGCATATCCCTGGCCGGATCGCTTCGCCGCATACATCGCCAGATCGGCGCGATGCAGCAGATCGTCCGTGCTGGAGCCGTGCTCGGGACACAGCGCGATGCCCACGCTGGGAGAGATGTGGACGGTCTCGCCGCCGACCAGGAACCCGCGCTCGCACGCTTGCTGGATCTTCAGCGCGACTGCCGCCGCGGCCGAGAGGTCGGATGCGTCGCGCAGCAGGATCCCGAACTCGTCGCCGCCGAGCCGGGCGACCGTGTCGCCGTCGCGCAGGGTGGCGAGGAGGCGGTCGGCGACCTGCTTGAGCAGGCTGTCGCCGCGCTCGTGGCCAAGCGTGTCGTTGACCTGCTTGAACCCGTCCAGGTCCATCATCAGCACGGCGCGGGGCTCGTTGGTCCGCTTCGCCCCGGCGAGGGCTCGCGAGACGAGATCGCTGAACAGAGTGCGATTGGCCAGGCCTGTGAGCCCGTCGTGGAGCGCGAGATGCTCGAGCGCCTCGGTATGCGCCTTGCGCTCGGAGATGTCGCGCACGGAGGCCAGCGTGAATCGTCGCTCGCCGTGCCACAGCTGAGCGCGCTCGAGCTCCATCGGAAAGGTGGAGCCATCCTCGCGGCGACCGAGCGTCTCGACCGCCCGATGGGGTGCATCGCCCTCGGCGAGCGGCTGGACCCGCGGGCTGTCCACGTCGCAGAACTCCTCGCGGCGCTCGGGCGCGATCATCCGCGCGAACGGCTGCCCGAGCGGCTCCATCGCCGGATAGCCGAACAGCTGGCCCACCGACTGGTTGACCGACTCGATCAGTCCGTCCTCGTCGAGGATGAAGATCCCCTCCGCCACGTTGTCGAGCACCGCCTGAGTACGGCTGTCGCTGTCGCGCAGAGCCGCGTTGAGGGTGGTGATCGCCTCCAGCGAGCGCGACAGCTCCTGGGACTGGCGGAACAGGTCGACGAAGGCCGAGACCTTCGCCCGCAGCACCTCGGGCAGGACGGGCGTGAAGATGAAGTCGACGGCGCCGCTGGCGTAGGCGCTGGCGGCCTCCCCTCGATCCCCGGCCGCTGCGGTGATGAAGATGATCGGCGTGCGACCGCCACGACTCTGCTGGCGGCAGAGCTTGGCCGTCTCGAACCCGTCGAGCGTGGGCATGCGGACGTCCATCAGGATCAGCGCGAAGGTCTGGCGGGCGAGGGCCCGCAGCGCGGCGCGTCCCGAGTCGACCTCGGCGATGGTGCAGCCGAGCGATGCGAGCATCGCGCGGAGGGCGAGGCGCTTGGCCGCGTTGTCGTCGACGACGAGGATCGCGGGCGCAGATTCCTCAATGGCAGGCGCGAGCGCTGCTTGAGCGTTCATCGGCCCGCCGCGTCTGCCAGTGGCCCCGCGGGCTTTGCGGCCGGTAGCCATTCGCGCAGGACGGCGAGCAGCTCGGAGGTGTCGACGGGCTTCGGGATGTAGGCGGAGGCGCCCGCGTCGATGCATCGCTGGCGCTCTCCGGCGTCGACCTTCGCTGTGAAGGCGACGAGCGGACGGATTCCGCCCGACGGCAGCTTTCGCATGGCGCGCATCGTTGCGTAGCCGTCCATGCCCGGCATCATGATGTCCACCAGCACCAGGTCGACATCCGCGGCGTCCCTGAGCAGCGTGACGGCCTGCTCGCCGCTTTCCGCGGAGATCACCTCCAGGTCGACCCGCCGCAGGAGCGCTGTGAGGGCGAAGATGTTGCGGAAGTCGTCGTCCACGAGCAGGATCTTCCTGCCCGCCAGGTCGCTGCCAACCGGATGCTCGAGCGGATCGGCCGGGTTCAGCGCGGGACACTCCGGTGTCGTGGCGGCGCCTGCGGCTTCGCCGAAGGACGGTCTCGGCGCCGGCTCGGCTGTGGGTGGGGACGGCGACGCAGCCTCGGGAGCTGAAGGCTCTGGCTTGGCCGCCGCGCCGTTGGGCGCCGCCGCGACCAGCGCGGGGAGAGCCGCCGCGACGAGCGCGGGGAGAGGCGACGGCGCCGCCGCGGAGGACTCCGCCGGCGCCTGCACGGCGTTCAGCTCGCCCGTTTGGGCCCAAGGTAGATACACGGTGAAGTTGCTGCCCTCGCCGAGCGTGCTGGCGAGCGTGATTTCGCCGCCGAGCAGGCGCACGAGTTCGCGGCTGATCGACAGGCCCAGTCCGGTGCCGCCGTACTGGCGGGCCGTGGTCCCGTCGCCCTGCGCGAAGGCCTCGAAGATGAGTTGCTGCTTCTCCGCCGTGACGCCGATGCCCGAGTCGCTGATGCTGAACGCGATCACGGCCGCCGCGCGCTCGAGCCTGTCGTTTTCCTCACTCCAGCCGCCGTCTGCGAGCCCGACGCGCATGTTCACGTAGCCCTGCTCGGTGAACTTGAAGGCATTCGACAGGAGGTTCTTCAGCACCTGGCGCAGCCGGCCCGCGTCGGTCGCGACGCTCGGCGGCAGGCCGGGGGCGAGCTCCACCGCAAAGGACAGGCCCTGCTGCGCGGCAACGGGGCCGAAGTCGCGCTCGATCGCGTCCTGCAGCTCCACCAGCGCCAGGTCGGCGATCTGAAGCGTGACGGTGCCCGACTCCACCTTGGCGAGGTCGAGGATGTCGTCGAGCAGGCGCAGCAGGTCGTTGCCCGAGGAGCGAATCACGTTGGCGTACTCCACCTGGCCCGCCGTGAGGTTCTGCTCGGTGTTGTCCTCCAGCTCTCCGGCCAGGATCAGGAGGCTGTTCAGCGGCGTGCGCAGCTCGTGGGACATGTTCGAGAAGAACTCCGACTTGTACTTCGAGGAGACCGCCAGCTGCTCGGCCTTCTCCTCCACAAGGCGCTTGGCGAGCTCGACCTCCTGGTTCTTGCGCTCCACCTCGATGTTCTGCTCGGCCAGGCGGCTCGCCTGCTTGCCGAGATCCTCGTTGGATCTGCTGAGCTCTTCCTGGCGGGTCTGCAGCTCCTGTGCCTGGGACTGGGCCTGCTTGAGCAGGTTCTCGGTGACGGTGTTCGCTTCGATCGTGTTGAGCACGAGGCCGATGCTCTCGGTGAGCTGATCGAGGAATGCCTGGTGGGTCGGGCTGAAGTGGCTGAAGGAGGCCAGCTCCACGACGGCTCGCACCGAGCCCTCGAAGAGGATCGGCAGCACGATGATGTTCAACGGCGCGGCGTCGCCGAGCCCTGAGTTGATCTTGACGTAGTCGCCGGGCACGTCGGTGAGCAGGATGCGCTCCTTCTCCTGGGCGCACTGGCCGACGAGACCTTCGCCGAGGCGGAAGTGGTTGGCGAGGTGCTTGCGCTCCTTGTAGCCGTATCCGGCCTGGTAGAGCAGCACCGGCTCGCCGCCGTCACCGAGGCTGGCCAGCGTGTAGAAGACGCCGTGCTGGGCCGAGACGAGTGGCGCGAGCTCCGAGAGGATCATGCTCGAGACGGTGGCCAGGTCGCGCTGGCCCTGGAGCATGCGGGAGAAGCGCTCGAGGTTCGTCTTCAGCCAGTCCTGCTCGGTGTTCTGGCGCGTCGTCTCCCTGAGGTTGCGGATCATCTCGTTGAGCTTGTCCTTCAGCACGGCGACCTCGCCGCTGGCCTGCACGCCGACCTGCCGCGTCAGGTCTCCCTCGGTCACCGCGGTGGCCACGTCAGCAATCGCACGCACCTGGTTGGTGAGGTTGGCGGCGAGCTGGTTGACGTTGTCGGTCAGGTCCTTCCACACGCCCGCGACCTCCGCGGACTGTGCCTGGCCGCCGAGCTTGCCCTCGACCCCGACCTCGCGCGCCACACGCGTGACCTCGGAGGCGAAGCGGTTGAGCTGATCGACCATCGCGTTGACCGTGTTCTTCAGCTCCAGGAACTCGCCCTTGACGTCGGCGGAGATCTTCTTGCTGAGATCGCCGTTTGCCACCGCGGTGGTCACCTCGGCGATGTTTCGGACCTGCCCGGTGAGGTTGCCGGCCATCAGGTTGACGTTGTCGGTCAGGTCCTTCCACACGCCGGCGACCTCGATCGTCACGGCCGCCGCCTGACCGAGCTTGCCCTCGGTCCCGACCTCGCGGGCGACGCGGGTCACCTCCGATACGAAGCGGTTGAGCTGATCGACCATCGCGTTGATCGTGTTCTTGAGGTCGAGCACCTCGCCGTGGACGTCGGCGGTGATCTTCTTGCTCAGATCCCCGTCGGCCACCGCCCCGATGACGCGCTGCATCTCGCTGGTCGGGCGCACGAGATCCTCGATCAGGCTGTTGACCGACGCGATCGTCTCAGACCAGACCCGGTCTGAGCCGCGCAGGGCGACCCGCTGAGAGAGCTTGCCCTCCTTGCCCACGACCCGGCTGACCCTCGCCAGCTCCTCGCCAAGCGTCTGATTGGCGACGATCACGTCGTTCAGCGTGTCGGCGATCTTGCCCGCCACGCCGGTCCACTCGACGGGCATGCGCACGCTGAAGTCGCCGCTCTTGACGTCGGCGAGCACCCGCAGCAGCACTGCCTCGTCGAGCTCGTGGGAGTCTGGGAGCACCAGGTCACTCAGCCGAGCGACCTGCGTAGGCTGGCGTTGGAGAACGCCGGGGCGCCGTGCGCGCCAGGGAAGTCGTACGGCGAGAGGCGCCGACGGCCGGCGGCTCGCGGCGCGTTCGCGGCCGGTACGGGATCGGCGGGAAGCTGCGGGATTGCGACCCTCCGGGCGTGAGAGGCGTGGGAAGGTCTGGTTCGTCTTGCAAAGATCATGTCGTAGCTAAAGTGAGCATCGACAGAAAGCACCGTAAACCTTGAGCGCTATCCGGTCATGCCGCCGCGGCTGCCGTGGCCGCCAGCCGCGCGCGTCCCCGCGCGGCGGTCACCGCGGCGCTGAGCGTGGCGACGTCGTAGGCGCCGTAGTGGCGTCGCCCGTTGATGAAGAAGCTCGGCGTGCCGGAGACGCCGCTCTCGTCGGCGCTGGCTACGTCCTCGCTCACTCGCGCGGCGTAGTTGCGGCGGTGCAGCTCGGCGATCATGCGCTCGGCGTCGAGCCCGATCTCCTTGGCGTAGGCCGCAAGGTGCGTCGGAAGCAGCTCGCCCTGATGTCCGAGCAGGGTGTCGTGCATCTCCCAGAAGTGGCCCTGGGCGGAGGCCGCCTCTGAGGCCTCCGCCGCGATCTGCGCGTTCGGGTGCACGTCGTTCAGCGGAAGATGACGCCACACGTAGCGCAGGTCATCGCCAAACGAGGCGAGCAGCTCGCGCAGGACCTGCTCGGCCTGCCCGCAGTACGGGCACTCGAAGTCGCCGTACTCGACGAGCGTGACCGGCGCGTCCTCAGCGCCACGGATGTGGTCTCGCTCGGGATCGACCTCCTGGGCGAGGTCGAGGATGTCCTCGGCGGTGCCCGCGATCTGGCGCGCGCGCACGCTCGCCGGCAGGCGTTTGACGACTCGCAGCACAGACCACGCGAGCGCCGGAGCGAGCAGCACCGAGCCGAGCGCGCCGAGCTTGGCCTCATCGAGTCGCTGTCCGGTGAAGGCCAGGCTCGAGATCAGCAGCGAGACGGTGAATCCGATTCCCGCAAAGGCTCCGCCGGCGGCGAGCAGCGGTGGGCTCAGCGGGGAGCGCGGGCCGCGTACCGCCGGTCGCGAGGCCAGCCACGAGGCGCCGGCGATCCCGAGCGGCTTGCCGAGCACGTAGCCGGCGAGGATGCCCAGGGTGATCGGGGAGCTGACCGCGCTTTCGAGCAACCCTCCGGTGACGTGGACGCCTGCGTTGGCGAGCGCGAACAGCGGCACGATCACGTAGCCGGTCCAGGGGTGAAGGCCGTATTGAAGGCGCTCGTTGGGCGAGATCGCGGACATCACCCCCTGCTGTGCCGAGTGCGCCAGCTCGGGAGTGGGCTGCTCGCGAAACGACCGGGCCAGATCGGTCGCGCGCTCGAGATCCTCGCGTGAGGGTGGGTAGGCGCTCGTCGCGAGCCCGACGGCCAGGCCAGAGATCACGGGGTCCACGCCTGACTTGAACATCGCGATCCAGATGCCCACGCCGACCGCCACCGATATCGGCCCGCGCCATTGCGGCGCGTATCGCAGCGCCAGCAGCACGCCGAACAGCGCGACCGCGATCGCCAGCGCGAGCACCGACACTCCCGGCGTGTAGGCGACCGCGATCACGAGCAGCGCGCAGAGATCGTCGACGACCGCCAGCGTCAGCAGGAACACCCGCAGGCGCGTGGCCGCACGTGGTGTCAGGACCGCCACGGCGCCGAGCGCGAAGGCGGTGTCGGTCGACATCGCGGCGCCCCAGCCGTGAGCGCCGGGGCCGCCGGCGTTGAACGCGAGGTAGATCGCCACCGGGACGCTCATGCCCCCCAGCGCCGCGATCACGGGGATCGTGAGCCGCCGGCGCTCGCGCAGCTCGCCGAGGTCGAGCTCGCGCTTGGCCTCCAGCCCGACGACGAGGAAGAACAGCGTCATCAGCCCCTCGTTGACCCAATGACGCAGGTCCAGCGAGATTCCGTGGCCCCCGAGCGTCACAGCGAGCCGCGTGCTCCACAGCGACTCATATGTATGCGACCAGGGAGAGTTGGCCCACACCAGCGCGATGACTGTGCCCGCCAGCAGCACGCTCGCGCCGCCGGTCTCAGTGCCGAGGAAGTCGCGAACCGGCGTCGTCAGGCTTCGCGCCCAGGCCGTGCGGCCGGCGTACGTCGCTGCGTTGCCGTCGAGATCTGTTGCCAAGCGACCCATAGGATGCCGGAAGATGGCCGGCGTGGACGGGCGCGGTGGCGCGCGCGGAAGCGAGGCGGCGGTGGCGCGTACTACCGGGCGCCCGCGAGCGGCTCGGGACGCTCGGCCCCCATGCGCGGCTCGGGACGCTCGGCCCCCACGCGCGGCAGCCACCGAAGCGAGCCCGGCAGGTACCAGGCGCGCTCGCCGAGCAGGCTCATCACGCTGGGCAGCACCACCACGCGGATGATGGTCGCGTCCAGCAGCAGCGCGACGGCGACGCCGAAGCCCATCTGCTGGAACATCACCAGCTGACCGCGGGCGAAGCCGATGAAGACCATGATGATGATCAGGGCGGCACCGGTGATGATGCGTGCCGTGCTGGCGACGCCCGCCGCGACCGCCTCGCCGGTGGCGTGGGTGGCGTCGTGGCGCTCCTTGATCCTGCTGAGCAGGAACACCTGGTAGTCCATCGAGAGGCCGAAGAGCACTGAGAAGAGGAACAGAGGCACCCACGCTTCGATCGTGCTGGCATGCTGGAAGCCGAACAGCGTGGCGCCGACGCCGTGTATGAAGACGAGCGTCAACAGCCCGTAGGCGGCCCCCACCGAGAGCAGGTTGAGCAGGATCGAGACGAGCGCGACGACGAGCGAGCGGAACGAGACCATCAGCACGATGAAGCTCAAGCCGAGCACGAAGGCGAGCACCGCGGGGGTGGGGCTCGTGACGGCGTCGAAGTAGTCCACGTTCTCGGCCGCGTCACCGCCGACGAGCACGCGTGCGCCCGTGCCCGCAAGCGCCGCGGGGAGGATCTGGCCTCGCAGATCGCGCACCGCTGCGACCGCCTGTGAGGACGCCGGATCGCCGCGCACCGGCACCGACAGCAGGAGGATCGGCGCCGTCGTCGAGGCGACGATCGTGCCCGCACCGAAGCGCCTGTCGGCGGCGAGCCGCGCCTGGAGGTCGGCGAGGTCGGCGCGAACGGCGTGATCGCCGCCTTCGACCACGATCTGCGCCGGATAGGTGCTCTGCGCGGGGAAATAGCGCTGCAGCGCCAGGTAGCCCTGCTTGGAGGGCAGGCTGTCGGGTAGCGAGCTGACCCCGCTCGCGCCGATGTGCAGGCCGAGGAAGGGGCTGGCGGCGGCGATCATCAGTCCTCCGGCCAGCGCGAGGCTCAGCGTCGGTCGGCGCAGCACCCGGTCGACCAGCTTGCGCCAGATGCGCCCTTCGGCGGCTTCGGTGCGGCCGAGGTCGCGTCCCAGCAGCGGCACCCGTATCGCGTTGACGCGGTCGCCGAGCAGCCCGAGCAGCGCCGGCAGCAGCGTCAGAGCGCCGGCCACGGAGACGATGCCGACGACGATCGCGCCGGCGGCGAGGCTGCGCATGATCTGGGTCGGCACGAGCAGCATGCCGAACAGCGCGATCACGAACGTGCTGCCGCTGAGGAGCACCGCACGGCTCGCGGTCGCGCCCGCGCGCGCGATCGCCTCGCTCTCGGCCAGGCCGCGCCGTCGCTCCTCGCGATAGCGCGAGATCACGAACAGCGAGTAGTCGATGCCGAGCGCCAACCCCATGCCCGTGAGCATGTTCACGATGAACACCGAGAGGCTGAAGGCGAGCGACAGCAGCGCGACGAAGCCCAGGCCGACGACGATCGCCACGAGC
>JBEKGK010000054.1:0-22550 GCA_050012835.1 Solirubrobacteraceae bacterium
GCGCAGGGACGCAGCGCGGGGCTGCTGCTGGCCGACGCCGGCTGCAACGGCCTGGCCGTCGGCGGCGCGCGCTTCGCGCCCAAGCACGCCAACTTCATCGAGAACACCGGCACCGCCACGACAGCTGACGTGATCGCGGTGATGGCCGAGGGCCGCCGCCGCGTGCTCGAGCGTTTCGGCGTGGCGCTCGAGCCGGAGGTGCAGACGCTGGGGGACGTGCGGTTTCCGTGGTAGACATTCAGCCCGTCTCGCCCGCACGAGAGGGGGATCGCGTCTCCCGCGCCCCCGCAGTCGCCGCTACCGTGTAGCCGGACGCGCTGGATCCGCTGAAGGCCCTACCACGCCAGACCCGGTTTGCGCGACACCCACCGTCCGGAGCAGGCGCCCGCCGGGGGTTGATCGAGATGCCTGCTTTGCTCACGAGATGCGGCAGACCCAGGGTTGTCTCAGAAGATCTGCTTGTCGAGGAATCCAGCTACCAGGACCAGCCATCCGCTGATCTCCGCGAGGATCAGGGTGACCATGTAGGCGTGGGTCCCGGGGATGGAGTCGCGGAACTGATTATCCGTGTCTTCCCGCCAGCCGTGGATGGCATAGGTTGCGACGGACGCAAAGAAGTAGAACGTCATCGCGCTGGCAGCCAGCAGGTTCACGAGCGAGCTGAAGCCGCTCAGCTCTACGAACGTCGCGATCAGCAGCAGGGCAAAGCTGTAGAGCAGCGCCGCGCGGTGGGCGATGTCCACGTAGAGATGCGCGGCATGGTCCTCAGACGTCGCGATCTGGCGATACTTCCAGACCCCGAGCAGCAGCGCACAGAGGAACATCACGGCGTCCGCCATCAGCACCGCCTTGGTGTCGGCGCTGATGTTCAGGACGCCAGTCATTGGAGAAGCTCTAGCCTTCCCGCCCGTAGCAGCGCGATGCTGGTGCCGGTGATCCAGGCGAACAGCGTGGCGGGAATCGCAATGATCACTCCTCCCTCGAGCGAGAAGAAACCGCTCGTGATCACAAGCGAGGACAAGAGCACGAGGTGCGCCAACGCGGCCACAACGGCAATCCACGCTGTCCAAACAGGCAGACGACCACCGTGGAACACCTGTGCTGCGTATGAACCCAGCGCCAGCGCGGTGGGAGCTCCGGACATAGCGAGCAGACCGAACCCGAGGTCGTAGAGCAGTCGTGGATCAGACGCTTCCGGTGCACGATAGAAGAACACGAAGGCGACCGCGAAGCCGGCGAGGAGGAGCGTGACGAAGCTGACGAGCCCGACCAGGAAGCACACCGAAAGCGGGCTCACGTTGCCAGTCGTCTCCCGCAGCCACACCCAGATGCCAACACCGAAGAGGAGCCAGAGTCCCACCGCAGCCGTACTGAGGACCATCGCGAGGAGCAACGCCGGGCGATGCGCGTCGACGTAACCCGCGATCTCGCGACCCGTCGCGCTGGTCCCTGGGAACGTCCACATTTGATCGACGATCGCCCCGACGATCCCAAGCGCGATGCTCGTCAAGCCGACGATTGCGATCAGTCGAGTCGTGCGTGTGCTCATCGTGTCACTCCCCTGCGGTGTGGGGGGCGGAGCATGAGCCGCAGCGGCGGGCTGCTGCCGATGCGCAGCTCGTCGGTGAGCTGGAATCCGAGGCGCTCATACAGCGCGGCGCTGCGCTCGCTCGACGCCTCCAGATAGGCGGGCAGGCCCTCCCGGTCGCAGCGATCGAGCGTTGGGCGCAGCAGTGCGCTGCCGAGACCGTTGCCCTGTATGTCTGGGTGCACGCCGACGTCACGAACGTAGTAGTGGCGCTCGTGCGCGTGGTGCCACTCCATCGCGGCTCCCAATCTCGCTGCCCTGGACACGTGAATCCCGAAGGCGCTGCCCTCCAGCAGAGTGACGCGCACCGGCGAGCGCCATGCGCCGGGCGGCAAGCTCAGCGCGGCGCCGGTGAGATCGCTCCTCGTCCATACGCGGCCACGCGCCAACGCGAGGTGGCGAAGCTCGATCCCAAAGTAGCGACGCAGGCGCGCTCGTCTCTTGCTGTCCTCGGGCATCAACCAGCCAAAGACCGGGTCCTCAAAGAAAGCCTCCGCCAGCACGGCCTTCAGGTGATGGACGTCCTCCGAGGTTGCCCGCCGCAGCCCGGGATCGGCGAGCTGGCTGGACGGTGTGTCACGGGCAACCGTTGGCGAGCTCTCACCCATCCGTGACTCCTCTCTTGCCAGTCACTTGTTGTTGCGAGGAGCTCCAGCCATCCAGGTCGGCCGAGCTCGGGTTCTCGCGCACAAGTGCTGCGAATGCCTGGAAGACGAGCGCGAGCATCTCTCCGAAGAGCGCATCGGGGACGGCGTCGGGATCGACCAGCTTCTCCAATGCCAGGCCGTTGCCGAGGGCGTTGATGAAAAGCCCGAGGCGCTCGTCGGCCTCAGTGCTCGCTGGGCAGCCCCAGCGCTCCGCTGCCTCCGAGGCCAAGCGGGCGCTCGCTGAGCGAAGGGCCGCGAATCGCTCCGCGAGGCGCTCTCGAAGCCGTGGTTCGCGAAGCGCATAGGCCCAGAACTCGATCAGCAGGGGAAAGTAGTCAGGACGCTCGCGCAATATCGTCATCCAGTGGCCCGCTGCCCCACGTGCCTGTTCCTCAAGCGATGTCCCCTCAGCGACGATCTGCGAATAGTCGCCCACATCGGTAGCGATTCGCTCCTCGAAGAGAGCCAGGAACAGGTCCTCCTTGCTGGCGAAGTTCGAGTACAGCGCGCCGGTCGTTGCGCCGGCCTCGCGCGCAACTTCCTCGACCGAGGCGCCGTGAAAGCCGCCACGAGCAAACACGACTTCCCCAGCATCAAGAAGCCGGCGGCGAGTGAGTGCCCGCTGCTCATCGCGAAGGGACGGACGGCGAGAGGCATCTGCCATAGCGAACAGTATTGCAGATATTGCACACTATGTAAAGTTAGAGGATCTTCCGCGTCCTTACGCTCCTACAGCCCGCGGGCGAAGGGTGCGAGTAGATGGCGATGCCGTGGTTGGTGGTAGAGCCGGGTCGTGAAGCAGTGCTACAGTCCAGCAGAGACATAACAGAGAAGCCGAGTCGGAGAAACCATGACGGAGACAGCAACGAGGACGGTCACGGTGGCGCGACAGCGATTCGAGCTGCGGCGGGACCGGGTGGAGCGCGCTATGCGGCGTGTGCTGCCGGAGCCGATCACGAGCCATTACGTGGTGATAGACCGCCGGCGATACCCGCCCAAGCAGGTCCTCGGGGTGCTCACGGGTCTCGACCGAGCGGACTTCACCTCGCATCAGGCGCGGCGGATCCTCAGCGGGCTCGGATTCCAGGCCGGCCGGCGGGGCGGACCGGACCCGCACGACGCTGGCGGCGAGTCCGAAGCGCAGCGCGTGGGCACTCGCGCTCCCGCCGCGCGATCCCGTTCGCGTGGATCCATTGCTTCGACGCGCCCGACCGCCGAGACGCTGGAGCCGTTCATCGGGCAGTGGGTCGCGACGAAGGGGCCGGAGGTGCTGGTCGCCGCTGACGATCCGCGCACGGTCGTAGGCTGGCTTGCCGAGCACCGACAGCAGGCGGACAGCATGTTTCGCGTGCCAGCCGAGGAGTTCCAGGCCAGCGGGCTTGCACCGCTGTGAAGCATTCCTTCCAGGCGCTGCCCGGACTCGGAGGGAGAGCTCGACCCGTCGTCGACCTCGTGGTGGAAGGGCTCGAACTCGCTCCACAGGCGTGTCTGATCGACACCGGGGCGACCGACGTGCGAATGGGAAAGCACGTGGCCGAGCTCGCTGGCATCGAGCTCGGTGGCTCACTCAGCCACGAGATCGTCATCGGCGGTCTGCGCACGACCGGCCACGCGACGAGCGTTCAGCTGGAGCTGCGCCAGGGCTCCAGCAGTCACTCCTGGGCTCCGGTCGTCTATTTCTGCGATCCGTGGCCGTGGTCGTTCGGCCTGCTCGGACTGGCTGGCCTAGACCCTTTTCGGACGATCGTCGACAGCTACGACGAGTGGGTGGAGCTTCAGCCCACTGCACGGTCGACACCAGGGTAGGGGTTCCCGCCACGAGGTCGAAGACCTCGTGAATGAGTCGATCGCTCGCCGCCGCGCCCGCCCGCCGTCGTGCCACCAGGCCCGGCTCGGGTCGTAGAGCTTCTGAGGCGACGCATTCCGGGCTCGGCGTCCTGCGCCCGCTCACCGGCGTTGCGAGCCTGGCGCGGGCAGGCGCCGTCTTCGTCTTGCGGCGACGGCGGCTGCGCTTCGCGCTGCTCGCCGTCGTGATCGCCATGCCGCTGCTCGGCGGCGGCTGGCTGTGGCTGCGCAAGTCCTCGTTCGTGGCGGTGCAGCAGGTGCAGATCACAGGCGTGCACGGCCCCGAGGCGCAGGCGGTGCAGGCGGCGCTGGCGCAGGCGGCGCACGGCATGAGCACGCTCGCCGTGAGCGACGCCGCGCTGCGCGCCGCGGTCGCGCCGCTGCGGGTGGTGCGCTCGGTGCGCGCGATCCCGCGCTTCCCGCATGGGCTTCGCATCGAGGTGAGCGAGCAGCTGCCGGTCGCCGCTCTCACGGTCGCCGGGGTGCGCACCGCCGTGGCCGCCGACGGCGTGGTGCTCGGACCGGCGCTGCTCTCCGGCTCGCTGCCGAGCGTCAGCGGTTACGCCGTGCCGGCGCCCGGCAAGCGCGTCCACGGCGCTGGCCTGCTGGCGGCGCTGACCGTGCTCGGGGCCGCGCCGGCGCCGCTCGCAAAGCATGTGGAACGCGTGTTCACGGGAGCGAAGGGGCTCACCGCCGCGATGCGCAACGGCCTGCTCGTGTACTTCGGCGACGCCGGTCGCCCGCACGCGAAGTGGCTGTCGCTCGCGCGGGTTCTTGCCGATTCCAGCTCCGCCGGCGCCTCATATGTCGACGTGC
This sequence comes from Solirubrobacteraceae bacterium, assembly GCA_050012835.1. Lineage (GTDB taxonomy): Bacteria > Actinomycetota > Thermoleophilia > Solirubrobacterales > Solirubrobacteraceae > Palsa-744. Next base: position 4,897 of record JBEKGK010000054.1, read on the forward strand.
GCCTGCCCTCGCATCCAGCGGCTGGATTCCCCGCGGGCGTGACTCCGCCGGACACGAGCACCGCGACGAGCACCGCCCCAGGCGAAGCGCTGGGCAGCTCGGAATCGGCCGTCGCGTCGCTTGCCGCGGGCCTCTCCAGCGGCAGCGCCACCACGTCCCCGACCGGGACGGAAGCGGGCGCGCCCGCCGCCGGCACGAGCGCCCCTTCACCCCAAGGCTCTGAAGCGAGCACCGGGGAAGCAGGCGCGGGCGGCCAGCCAGGAAGCTCCCAGACGAGCACCGAACCGGGAGGGTGACAACTCTAAAGCTCAACTAGAGGTTCATGCACCCCCGAGAGAGATTCTCAGGCAGTGGTCGAGAGTCCGGCGATCTGCAACGTTTGTTGCGAGACTGGCCCCCGTCGTTGACAGGGCGAAGTTCCCTGCATAACGTGCACAACCCAGCGGTTCGGCGACCAGTATGCTGCCAACCCTACATTTCTACTGAAGGCTTCGGACAGAACCATCATGGAGAGAAGCGGAAGCTATCTGGCGGTCATCAAGGTCGTGGGCGTCGGCGGCGGCGGCACCAACGCGGTCAGCCGCATGGTCGACGCGGGGCTGCGCGGCGTGGAGTTCATCGCCGCCAACACCGACGCTCAGGCGCTCGCCATGTGCGACGCCGACATCAAGCTGAACATCGGCCACGAGTCGACCAAGGGTCTCGGCGCGGGCGCCAACCCGGACGTGGGCCTCGCCGCGGCGTCGGAGTCGCGCGACGACATCAAGGAGGCGCTCAAGGGCGCCGACATGGTGTTCGTGACCGCGGGCGAGGGCGGCGGCACGGGAACCGGCGCCGCCCCGGTGATCGCCGAGATCGCCAAGAACGAGATCGGCGCGCTCACCGTCGGCGTGGTCACGCGCCCGTTCGACTTCGAGGGCTCCCAGCGCGGTCGTCAGGCGATCGAGGGCATCGAGCGCCTGCGCGAGGTCGTCGACACATTGATCGTGATCCCCAACGAGAAGCTGCTGGCGGTCGTGGAGCGGCGCACCTCGATGCTCGACGCCTTCCGCGAGGCCGACAACGTGCTGCGCCAGGGTGTGCAGGGGATCACCGACCTGATCACGATCCCCGGCCTGATCAACCTCGACTTCGCCGATGTGCGCACGATCATGCAGGACGCCGGCTCGGCGCTGATGGGCATCGGCGTGGCCAGCGGCGAGAACCGCTGCGCCGACGCCGCCAGGGCGGCGATCTCCTCGCCGCTGCTGGAAGAGTCCGTCGACGGCGCCACAGGGATCCTGCTGAACATCACCGGTGGCAAGGACCTCGGCCTGTTCGAGGTCAACGACGCCGCCGAGATCATCCAGAACGAGGCCGACCCCAACGCCAACATCATCTTCGGCGCGGTCATCGACGAGAGCATGTCCGACGACGTGCGCGTGACCGTGATCGGCACCGGCTTCGACCATCGCCCCGGCCGCAGCACCCGCCGCGAGTCGCGCTCGACCAGCCCTGACAGGGGTCCTCGCATCTCAGATCGCCAGCGCTCCAACCTGGAGATCTCCGACGAGGACATCGACGTGCCGCCGTTCCTGCGGTGATGTAGGTCCGTAGTTCCGGTGGCGCATGCGCCACCGGCGGGGTCGCACATGTGCGACCCCCGGACGTGCCGCATGCGGCACGTCACGGTCGGCGCATGCGCCGACCGCACAGCTCAACGAAAGCAGCGTCCACGGCCCGCCCGCATGTGCGGGTCGAACAGCAGATCGACGATCAGTCGCTAGCCTGGGCGGCATGTCCTCGACCGCTACGCCGACCCTTCGCCGCACGCCCCTGTTCGACCGCCACGTGGCCGCCGGGGCCAAGCTCGTCGAGTTCGCCGGCTGGGAGATGCCCGTCCAATACCAGGGCGTGCGCGAGGAGCACATGGCGGTGCGCGAGGCATGCGGGATCTTCGACGTCTCGCACATGGGGGAGATCGAAACCAGCGGCCCCGGCGCGCTTGAGCTGTTGCAGCGCCTGCTCTCCAACGACGTCGCCAAGATCCCGGTCGGCGGTGCGCAGTACAGCGTGCTCTGCCGCGAGGACGGCGGCGTGCTGGACGACCTGTTCACCTACCGCCTGGACGTGGAGCGCTACCTCACGATCACCAACGCCTCCAACCACGAGCGCGACCTCGCGTGGTTCAGCGCCCAGGCGGCCGACGTGCCCGACGTGGAGGTCAGCGATCGGATCGAGGACTGGGCGATGCTCGCCGTGCAGGGGCCGCTCGCGCGCGAGATCGTGCAGGCGATCTGCTGGCCGACCTCCGATCGGTCGCCGCTGCCCGCGCGCATGAGCGCCGAGCCACGGCGTCTGGCCGGCGCCGAGGCGATCGTATGCGGCACCGGCTACACGGGCGAGGACGGCGTCGAGCTGCTCTGCGCTCCCGAGGACGCGCCCGCGCTGTGGGATGAGATCGTGCGCCGCGGCGCGGCGCCCGCGGGGCTCGGCGCGCGCGACACGCTGCGCCTGGAGGTGTGCTTCCACCTCTACGGCAACGACCTGAGCGTCGAGCGCGGGCCGATCGAGGCGGGTCTGGGATGGTGCTGCAAGGAGGACACGCAGTTCATCGGCTCCGACGCCGTGCGGGCGGTGCGCGAGCGCGGACCCGCCGAGAAGCTGGTCGCGTTCGAGATCGACGGACCGGGTATCGCGCGCCAGGGCAACGCCGTGATCGGCGGCGGCGAGGTCACGAGCGGCACGCTGTCGCCGTGTCTGCAGGTCGGCATCGGCTTGGCGTACGTGCCCGCCGAGCGTGCCGCCACCGGCACCCGCCTGGAGATAGACGTTCGTGGCAAGATGCGCCCCGCCGTGGTCAAGGACAAGCCGCTCTACAGAAAGGACTCGTGAATGGCCCAGGCCAGCTACCCCGCGGAGCTCCTGTATCACCCCGAACACGACTGGGCTCGCATCGACGACGCGGATCCCGAGCACGCGGTGCTGGGCATCACGTGGTACGCGCAGGACGCGCTCGGCGAGGTCGTGTTCTTCGAGGCGCCCGCCGTCGGCACGACGCTCACGAAGGACGAGCCGTACACCGAGGTCGAGTCGGTGAAGGCGGTATCGGACGTCGTCGCTCCGCTCTCCGGCGAGGTCGTCGAGGTCAACCAGACCGCGGCCGAGAACCCGGGGATGATCAACGAGGACCCCTACGGCGAGGGCTGGCTGGTGAAGGTGCGCCTGTCCGATCCCTCAGAGCGCGACGCGCTGCTGGACGCCGCCTCCTACATCGCCACGCTGGCTGGCTAGGCTGGCCGATAGTTGAGTCGCTACACCGCCATCACCCCCGAGGACCTCGACGCGATGCTCGCGACGATCGGCGTCGGCTCGCTGCGGGAGATCTTCGAGCGCCAGATCCCCGAGTCCGTGCGCCTGGGCCGCGAGCTCGACCTGCCCGCGGGGCTCCCAGAGCAGGACGTCTACGAGCACCTGCGCGCGCTGGCCGCGCGCAACACCAGCACCGAGGACGAGCTGAGCTTCCTCGGCGCCGGCATGTACGACCACTACGTGCCCGCGTTGATCGACATGCTGATGGAGCGCTCGGAGTTCCTGACCCCCTACACCCCCTATCAGCCCGAGATCTCCCAGGGAGGGCTACAGGTGATGTTCGAGTATCAGACGGCGATCTGCGAGCTGACCGGCCTGCCGGTCTCCAACGCGTCCGTGTACGAGGGGCCCTCCGCGGTCGCCGCGGCCGCCTATCTGGCCAAGCTTCACAACGGCAGGCGGCGAATCGTCGCGAGCGCCGGCCTGCATCCGCACACGCTCCAGACGCTTCGCACGAACGCCCACGGCTTTGGCATGGAGGTGATCGAGGTGCCGCTCCGCGACGGGCTCACCGATCCGGACGCGTGGGCGCAGGCGATCGACGCTGATACCAGCGCGGCGATCTTCGCGCAGCCGAACTTCTACGGCGCGGTCGAGGACGCCGACGCCCTGAGCGCCGCCGCGAAGGCGTCCGCCGGCGACGGCGGCGCGAGCGCGGCGCCGGTGGTCGTCGCGCAGGTCGACCCGATCACGCTCGGGATCCTCAGGCCGCCGGGCGAGTGCGGCGTCGACGTGGCCGTCGGCGAGGGCCAGTCGCTCGGCAACCGCCTGGACTTCGGCGGGCCGTCCTTCGGCCTGTTCGCCGCTCGCGAGGAGTACCTGCGGCGCATGCCCGGGCGCATCGCCGGCGAGACCGTCGACGTGGACGGCCGCCGCGGGTTCGTGCTGACGCTGCAGACGCGCGAGCAGCACATCCGCCGCGAGAAGGCCACGTCGAACATCTGCACCTCGCAGGCGCTGAACGCGCTCGCCGGCGTGGTCTATCTCAGCTGGCTCGGGCGCCGCGGGATCGTCGAGCTGGGCGAGCTGCTGCTCGCCCGCACCCACTACGCGCGCGAGCAGCTCGCCGCGCTCGCCGGCGTCGAGAAGCTCCACGAGCAGCCGGTGATTAGGGAGTTTGCGCTGCGCGTGGACGCCGATGTCGCCGCGGTCAGGCGCAGATGCGCGCAGCAGGGCGTCAACCCGGGTGTGGACGTGCACGAGCTCAGCGGGCGCGAGGAGGATCGTGGCGTGCTGCTGGTGGCGATCACCGAGCGGCGCACGCGCGCTGACATCGACCGGCTGGTGGAGGTGCTCGGAGCCGCGGTCGCGGCCGAGCGTCGGGCGGCGGTGGCGGTGTGAGCCCGATCGACGAGAACCACCTGCACTCGGACCCCGGCATCCAAGCGCGCCATCCGCACGCGAGCGCCGACGGCAATGCTGCCGGTGCGGGAGCGTCGCCGCTGCAGCGAGACGCGGCCAGGACGATCTTCCAGAAGGGCGCGCCCGGACGGCGCGCGTTCGTGTGCCCCGACGTGGACGTACCCCGTGTGGGCGTCAGCGAGCTGCTGCCCGAGCGCTTCCGCCGCTCCCAGCCGCCGCGCCTGCCGGAGGTCTCAGAGCCCGAGATCGTGCGCCACTACGTCGGCATCTCCAAGCGCAACTTCGATCTGGACTCGGGCTTCTACCCGCTCGGCTCGTGCACGATGAAGCACAACCCGCGCCTGCACGAGCGCGTCGCCGCGCTCGCGGGCCACGCGCGTCTGCACCCGCTGCAGGATCCCGAGCGCGCGCAGGGTGCGCTCGAGCTGATGTGGAGCCTGCAGGGCGCGCTGTCGGAGATCTCCGGCCTGCCGCACGTCTCGCTGCAGCCCTCCGCCGGCTCGCACGGGGAGCTCGCGGGCGTGCTGTTGACGCGCGCCTACCACGAGGATCGCGGCGAGGCACGCCACAAGGTGCTCACGCCCGACACCGCGCATGGCACGAATCCCGCGACCGTGACGATGGCGGGCTTCGAGGTGGTCAAGCTCGCCACCAACGCCGACGGCGGCGTCGACATCGACGATCTGCGCGCGAAGGCCGACACGGACGTCGCGTGCCTGATGCTCACCAACCCGAACACGCTCGGCCTGTTCGACCCGAACATCTCAGAGATCGCCGAGATCGTGCACGGCGTGGGCGCGACGCTGTACTACGACGGCGCCAACCTCAACGCCGTGATGGGCCTCTCGCGGCCCGGCGACATGGGCTTCGACATCGTGCACTTCAACCTGCACAAGTCCTTCACCCAGCCCCACGGCGGCGGCGGACCGGGCTCCGGGCCGATCGCCGTCTCCGATCGCGTCGCGCCGTTCCTGCCGGTGCCGGTGGTCGTGCGCCGCGATGACGGCAGCTTCGACCTCGACCACGGCAGCGGGCGCGTGGGATCCAAGTCGATCGGCCGCCTGCGCGGCTTCCACGGCAACTACGGCTGCTTCGTGCGCTCCTACGCCTACATCTGCTCGCTCGGCGGCGACGGTCTCAAGGACGCCTCCGAAACAGCGGTGTTGAACGCCAACTACCTGCTCGCGCGGCTGAAGCAGCACGGCGTGGCCGAGTACCTGCCGCTCGCCTACGGCGAGCTGTGCATGCACGAGTTCGTGCTCTCCGGCGGGCCGATGAAGAAGGAGCTGAAGATCAAGACGCTCGATCTGGCCAAGCGCCTGCTCGACTTCGGCTTTCACCCGCCGACCGTGTATTTCCCGCTGCTGGTCGACGAGGCGCTGATGGTCGAGCCGACCGAGACCGAGACCAAGGAGACGCTCGACGCGTTCGCCGACGCGATCGCGGCGATCCTGAAGGAGGCCGCCGAGGACCCGGAGATCGCGCTCGGCGCGCCGTACAGCACGCCGGTGCGCCGCCTCGACGAGGTCGCCGCCGCCAAGCGTCCCGTGATCCGCGAGGTCCTGGCGTAGGCCGCGGCGATGGCGATCGAGCACCGCAAACTCGGCAGCACCGGTGTCAGCGTCAGCCCGCTGTGCCTCGGCGCGATGATGTTCGGCGCGTGGGGCAACACCGACCACGAGGACTCGGTGCGCATCATCCACCGCGCGCTCGATGCCGGCATCAACTTCATCGACACCGCCGACGTGTACTCGCGCGGCGAGTCCGAGGAGATCGTCGGCAAGGCGCTCACCGGTGGCCGGCGCGACTCGGTCGTGCTCGCCACGAAGATCCACGGCAGGATGCACGACGACGATCCGAATCAGTTCGGCAACTCGCGTCGCTGGATCATCGAGGAGGTCGAGAACAGCCTGCGCCGACTGAAGACCGACTGGATCGACCTCTACCAGATCCACCGCCCCGAGCCCGACACCGACATCGACGAGACGCTCGCCGCGCTCAGCGACCTGGTGCACGCCGGCAAGGTCCGCTACATCGGCAGCTCGACGTTCCCCGCGCACCAGATCGTCGAGGCGCAGTGGGTGGCCGAGCGGCGCGGCCGCGAGCGCTTCGTGTGCGAGCAGCCGCCGTACTCGATGCTGATCCGGCGGGTCGAGGCCGACGTGCTGCCCGTGTGCGAGCAGTACGGGATGGGCGTGATCCCGTGGAGCCCGCTCGCCGGCGGCTGGCTGTCAGGTAGGTACCGCAAGGGCGGCGACTCGCCCGGAGACAGCAGGCGCGCGCAGATGATCCCCTCGCGCTATGACATGTCGATCCCGGGCAACCAGGCGAAGCTCGAGGCGGCCCAGGCGCTGGGCGAGCTGGCGGATGAGGCCGGGATGTCGCTGATCGAGCTGGCGCTCGCGTTCGTCACCAACCACCCGGCCGTGACCGCCGCGATCATCGGCCCGCGCACGATGGAGCAGCTCGAGAGCCAGCTGCCGGCGCTCGAGACGAAGCTGAGCGCGGACGTGCTCGACCGCATCGACGAGATCGTCGCGCCCGGAACGAACGTCAACCAGAACGACACCGGCTGGGACCCGCCGTGGCTCACCGACAGCTCGCTGCGGCGCCGCTAGCGCCGGGCGAATGACCCCGAGGGCGAGCACGGCCGATCGAGCAATGCGCATCTTCTCTGGCATCCAGCCCACAGGGCGCAAGCACCTCGGCAACTACATCGGCGCGATCGCCCAGTACGTCTCCAGCCAGGAGCGCGGCGAGGGCATCTTCTGCATCGTCGACCTGCACGCGACCACCGTCGCCTATGACCCGCTGGAGCTGCGCGAGCGGCTGTACGACACGACCGCGATCCTGCTCGCCGCCGGCCTCGATCCGGCGCGCTGCATCCTGTTTCGCCAGAGCGACGTGCCCGAGCACACCGAGCTGACGTGGCTGCTGTCCAGCGTCACCGAGCTCGGCCGCCTGCAGCGCATGCACCAGTTCCGCGACAAGTCGCTGGCGCAGCGCGAGCTGGTCTCGGCCGGGCTGCTGCTGTACCCCGTGCTGCAGGCCGCCGACGTGCTCGCCTACCGCGCCGAGGAGGTGCCGGTTGGCGAGGACCAGCGCGAGCACCTGGAGCTGATGCGCGACGTGGCGCGACGCTTCAACGCACGCTTCGGGGATGGGCAGGACGTGCTGGTCGTGCCCGAGCACCGCATTCCCGAGGTTGGCGCGCGGATCATGGACCTGCAGGATCCCGCGCGCAAGATGTCCACCACCGGCTCCAGCGAGCAGGGCACCGTGTACGTGCTCGACGAGCCGAAGGCGATCGAGAAGAAGCTCAAGAGCGCGGTCACCGACTCCGGCAGCGAGGTGCGCCGCGACCCGCAGAAGCCGGGCGTGAGCAACCTGATCGAAATCCTCGCCGCGGTGCGCGGCGTCGATCCCGCGGCGATCGAGGCCGAGCTCTCCCAGGCGCGCTACGGCGAACTGAAGGCGGCCGTGGCGAGCGCGGTCGTCGACTACCTGGCGCCGGTGCGCGAGCGCTACCAGCAGCTGCGCGCTGAGGAGAGCGCGCTCGAGTCGATCCTCCAGGACGGTTCCACGCGCGCCCACGAGATCGCCGCGGCGACGCTCGCCGACGTGCGCGAGCGCATGGGCGTCGGAGCGCCCCGTCGGGAGCGGGCGCTACCGTGACGACCGTGGCGCTCTCGAACCTGGAGCTCGATCTCGACGTCTTCAGCGGGCCGTTCGACCTGCTGCTCACGCTCGTGCTGCGCGAAGAGGTCGATCTGCTCGAGCTGCAGCTCACCGACGTCGTGCTCGCCTACCTCGACCACCTCGAGCAGCGCGGCGAGCTGGATCTCGAGACCGCCACCGAGTTCATCGTGCTGGTGGCGGCGCTGCTGGAGCTGAAGTCGCGCCTGATGCTCTCAAGCGAGGAGCAGGAGCTGCTGGACATCGAGCCCGAACAGGCCGCCGAGGAGCTGCTCGCACGGATGCTCGACGCCCGTCGCTACCGCGCCGCCGCGGCGCACCTCGGCGAGCTGCTGGCGAGCGAGCACGGCGTGCGCTTCCGCGCCGCGCCGCCGCCGGCGAGCCTGCGCCGCGGGATCGTGCACGCGGCCGACGGCTCCCACGACCCGCAGGTGCTGGGCGCGGCGATCGGACGGCTGCTGCTGATGCCGCCGGCGATCAGCGTCCACCACATCTCCGCGCCCCGGGTCAGCGTGGCAGAGCGCCTGGCGCACCTGCGCGCCCTGCTGCGCCGCGGCAGCTTCAGCTTCGACGAGGCCGTGCGCGGCGCCGACCGCATGACGGTGGCCGTCACGCTGTTCGCGCTGCTGGAGCTCTACAAACGCGGAGAAGCGGATTGGGAGCAGCAGGAGAGCTTCGGCGAGATCGCGATCCGCGCCCAGGCCCACGAGGCGCCCGCCGAGGTGCTCGCTGGATGAGCGCCGAGGAGCCCGAGCTCGCGCGTACCGTCGAGGCGCTGCTGTTCCTGTCCTCGGATCCGCTCAGCCCGGCGGAGCTGGCCGACGCCACCGAGGCGGGCGAAGGCGCCGTGCTCGCTGCGCTGGCGGTGCTCGCCGAGCAGTACGCCGCCGGGCGGCGCGGGATCACGCTGCGCGAGCTGGGCGGCGGCTGGACGCTGGCCAGCGATCCCAGCACCGAGGACGCCGCGCGGCGGCTGTTCAGCCGTCCCCGCGCCTCCACGCTCAGCCCCGCGCAGGCGGAGACGCTCGCGATCGTCGCCTACCTGCAGCCGATATCGCGCCCCGAGATCACCCGCATCCGCGGCGTCAGCGCCGACTCGGCCAGCGCCACGCTGCTCGACCGCGGCCTGATCGAGGAGGCCGGTCACTCGCAGTTCGGCGCCGTGCTCTACCGCACCACCACCCAGTTCCTCAAGCTGTTCGGGCTGCGCAGCCTCGACGAGCTGCCGGACGTCGCGCGCTGGGATCCTACGCCCGAGGAGCAGGCCGAGCTGCGCGAACGGCTGCTGCGGGCGGGGGAGGCGCGGGCGGGCGGGGGGCCGTAGGGCGCATTCGGCGCAGGTTGAGTCCTATGTCCCAGCGATTTTCTATACATTTTCGCTGGGAAGGGCGCGAAAAACTATGGTATTTCGCTACCGCTACGCTGCTCGTGCAGCCAGCTGGCCGCAGGCGGCGTCGATGTCGCGCCCGCGCGTGAGGCGCACGGTCACGGGGGCGCTGGTCCTCGTCGCGTGGCTCGCTGGAGCCTCGCTGTCGGCGAGCGCGGCCGGTGAGCCTTCCAGCGCTCACAGCCTCGGCCGGGCGGCCGCGGCCGTCGGCTGCCCAGGGACCGCCCTGAAAGGCAGCTTCACGGAAGTTCCGGGAAGCCGCGGGATGGGGGAGGCGGAGTACAGGCTGCGGCTGGCGAACACGTCCTCACAGGCGTGCACGTTGGCGGGCCGGCCGAGCCTGCTGCTGCTCGACGGCAGCGGTGATCCGCTGCCGACCGACGTGAAGCCGTGGCAGCCGTCGCCGGCGGCTGGCGCCGTGACCCTGTGGCCCGGGGGCAGCGCGACGGCGACAGCGCTTGCCAGGGTTGACATCCCCGGTCGCGGCGATGCCGAAGCGCCCGGACAGCCCTGCCAGCCGACTGCCGTGCGCCTTCGCGTCAGCGCGGCCGGAGTGACGTCGACCCTCGTGCCGGTGCAGCCCGCCACGCCGTTCTGCGAAAGCGGCACGATGTTGTTCAGGCCGCTCGTCGCCTCCGAGGAACAGGAGTACTTTCGCTCGCCGTCCGCAGGCATCCAGTGCGAGCTCGGCGTGAACGTGGGCAGCGTTCCGGCGTTCGCCTACTGCCAGACGGCGACCAGTCGTATGTCTATCCGCTCGGTCACGATGACCTCAAGCGGCCACCTGAAGATCTGCGCCGGCGTCGCCTGTCTCGCAAATCCGCCCGAGAACGTGCACGTCCTCGCCCACGGGCATCACACGACGCTCGGGCCGTTTCGCTGCGTGTCGCTGAGCGCGGGTGTGCAGTGCCGCGTTGCCTCCGGCCGCGGCTTCCTGATCGGCCCGTCGGGCATAACGAGGATCGACTGATTACCTAACGGCGAGGCGCCCCGGATGCTCAGTTGGCGTACCAGGTGTCGGTGAAGTCTTCGCCTGTGGCGTCAAACGGGCCGGACGCGGCCAGCACCGTGGAGCCGCTGATCATCTGGTACGCGACGGGATTGAACGCCGAGATCGGGCCGGTTTGACCGCTGAGGTCGGCCGTCGCCCCGGTAAAGCGCACCGCTCCGAAGTTTGCGAGCGCATAGCAACCGGACGCACAGTCTTCGGGGCCCTCGACAAACACCTGGGCAGCGGCCTGGCTGAGCGGAGGCGTGGGAGATGGAAAGCCCTGGCTCCAGCTCCACGGCGCCGTCGCGTCTTTGAGCGAGAGTGTCCAGGTGGACCCCGAGATTCCGACCGAAGCAGTGATCGCGTCGCCGGGAGAGACGGGGTAGCTCAACGACGGCAGGGTGAACGGTTCCCCGTTGTTGACGCTTGGATCGCCGACCATCTCATACCAGGCGCTGTAGCTTGGTGACCCTGAAAAGCAGGCCACCTGCGTGCCGTCCTGCACGACGCTCGTTTCCCAGCCGATGCCGGGCCACTCGGCTGCCCAGCTGTTCGCCCCCGGCGGGCAGCTGACGGTGGGAACGATCCAACTGGCCCTCACCGCGCTGAAGCTCTTGCCGCTCGGCGCGAAATCGAAGTACCCCGAAAACCGGTAGGTCGATATGTGTTCGACGGTAAGTGTCGCCGCGTTGGTCGTGGCCGAACCGACCGCGTTCGTGAACACCGCGCGATACTCATCGTCGTTTTCGGCTGCGTAGGGCACCAACACGTAGCTCGCGGTGCTCGCTCCGGCGATGTCTTGCCAGGCACTGCCGCCGTCGGTAGAGATCTGCCACTGAACACTTGGAATTGGATTGCCGGAGGCGGAGGCGCTGAACGACGCACCATTGCCCGGATACACGCTTACATTCGCCGGCTGCATCGTGATGACAGGAGCCACGGCTTGAGGAGCCACGGCTTGAGGAGCCACGGCTTGAGGGGCCACGGCTTGAGGAGCGACGGCTTGGCTCGCTGGCTCATTGGTGGCGACGGGAGCGAGGCCGGACGTGGCCGGTGCGCGCTCGAGGACCACCACGCGCCGCGCGGTGCTGGTGCCGCGTGTGCCCCGGACGGTCACATAGAAGAGGTAGATCCTGGTCGATGACGTCAGGTTCTCCGGCAACTCGACGGTGACCGACGCGTTGCCGGAGGCACAGCTCTTGGTGGAGGGAAGCCCCTTCTGGGTCCTTGCCGAGGAGAACCGGCACTTCGTTGCTCCGTGCACGACAACCTTCAGGCGCACCCTGCCGCCCGACGCCGAAAGCACGAAGGGTGTCGCCGTAAAGCGCGCGATGCTCGCCTGCCTCGGCCGGAGCGCCAGTCGTGCGCGCTGCCCGGCTCCCGCCGGAGGCAATGCCGAAGTCGAAACCACGCGCGAGCTCTGCGCACGCGGCAGGGTCAATGCGACATGAGAGAAGCCCAGAGGAGCCGCTACGAGGGACGCCAGCGCCAACACGATGCCAACAAGAAGGCCGATGAGCAGACGGCGCATACGACCACCAACGATACGAGCCTGCCGGCCGGCTCTGCTCCTAGGCCGCGCGCGCCGCCAGCTGGCCGCAGGCGGCGTCGATGTCGCGCCCGCGCGTCAGGCGCACCGTCACGGGGACGCCACGCGACTCCAGCGCGCCTCGGAACGCCGCGATCGACTCGCGGCTGGAGCCCTGGTAGGCGCCGGCCGCGGTCGGGTTGTAGGGGATCAGGTTGACCTTGAAGATCGGCTGGCCCTCGCGCCCGCCCGACAGCGCGTCAGCAAGCGCGAGCGCCTGCTCGTAGCGGTCGTTGACGCCGGCGAGCATCACGTACTCGACGAACACGCGGCGGCGCTTGCGCGCGTAGAACGCGCGGCAGGCGTCGATCACCTCGCTCAGCGGGTAGCGCTCGTTGACGGGCATCAGCTGCGAGCGCAGCGCTTCGTCGGCTGCGTGCAGCGACAGCGCCAGGCGTAGCGGCATGTCGCACTCGGTCAGCCGTTCGATGCCCGGTATCCAGCCGACCGTCGAGATTGTCGTGCGCCGATGCGTGATGCCGATATCCGGCAGGCGCTCACATGCGGCGAGCACGTTGTCGAGGTTCAGCATCGGCTCACCCATGCCCATGAACACGCAGTGGTCGATCGCTTCGATGCGCCTGAAGTGCAGCGCCTGGTCGATGATCTCCGAGGCGCTCAGGTTGCGGGCGAACTTCATCGCGCCGGTCGCGCAGAACGTGCACGTCAGCGGGCAGCCCGACTGCGAGGACACGCAGATCGAGCGGCGGCCCTCACCACCTCCCGGAGGGCTTCCACCTCCCGGAGGGCTTCGATACCGCATCAGCACCGCCTCCAGCGGCCGGCCGTCGGCGGTGTCGAACAGCGCCTTGACGGTTCCGTCGCGCGAGTGAGCCTCCTCGCGCAGGCTCAGCGTCGAGAACGGCAGCTCGCGCGAGAGCGCCTCGCGCAGCTCGCCCGGCAGATTGGTCATCTGCTCGTAGCCGCTCGCGCCGCGCGCCGCCCACGCCCACACCTGGCCGGCGCGAAAGCGCGGCTCACCGCGGTCGGCGAGCGTCTGGTCGAGCAGCTGGAGGTCCATCGTCCGTCCTATGGTTGCAGCGGATGAGCCGATCCACCGGAAAGCGGCGATGCGCCTAGCCAAGTACCTCGCCCACGCGGGCGTCGCCTCCAGGCGCTCCGCGGAGGCGCTGATCACCGCGGGCCGCGTGCGCGTGGGGGATGAGATCGTCACCGACCCCGCCCGCGACGTCGACGAGGACAGCCGCGTGGCGCTCGATGGGCGGCCGCTCGCGGGGGCCGAGCCACGCGTGCTGTACGCCCTGAACAAGCCCGTCGGCGTGGTCTCCACCGCGCGCGACACCCACGGGCGACAGACCGTCATCGAGCTGGTGCCCTCGCGCGGGTTGCGCCTGTACCCGGTGGGACGGCTGGACATCGACAGCTCGGGTCTGATCCTGCTCACCAACGATGGCGAGCTCGCCAACCGGCTGACCCATCCGCGCTTTGAAGTGCCCAAGACCTACCGCGCGCGCCTGGCCGGGGCACCGATCGCAGATGACGCCCTGCGCGCCCTGCGCGACGGCGTGCGGCTCGAAGACGGCCTCACCGCGCCCGCCCGCGTGCGTCGCGTGGGTGGGCGGGGATCGAATCTGATCGAGCTGACGATCCACGAGGGCCGCAACCGCCAGGTGCGCAGGATGTGCGAGGCGGTCGGTCACCGTGTGCTCGAGCTGGAGCGCACGAGCTTCGGCCCGCTGGCGCTGGATGGCCTGGCGCCCGGGGCTCACCGGCGAGTGGGAGACGCCGAGGCCGAGCGCGTGCGCGCGCTCGCGCTCTGACAGAATCGCCCGCCATGCGACTGTTCGCCCTGCGCGGGGCCGTGAGCGTCAAGCTCAACAACGCCCAGGACATCCTGGACGCGACGACCGAGCTGATGCGGGAGATCATGAAGCGCAACGCGCTCGAGCCGGACAACGTCGTCAGCTGCATCTTCACCGCGACCAGAGACCTCAACGCCGAGTTCCCCGCCGTGGCCGCCCGCGCGGTCGGCTTTGACCGAGTGCCGCTGCTGTGCTCGCAGGAGATCCCGGTCCCACGGTCGATGCCCCGCGTGATCAGGGTGCTGATCCACTACTACGCCGACGAGGACCACGTGCCCGCGCACGTTTACCTGGGCGACGCCCGCGAGCTGCGCGCCGACCTGGAAGCGGCACAGTAGTCCGGCCGGCGCGCAGCGCCGTCACGGACGAAACGCGACACAATGTGACGGTGGCGATCGAGTTCTCACAGCGCATCGCGCGTATCCCCGTCTACCCCGCGGCGGGGGGCTACGCCCAGCAGGAGCCGCTCGTGCGCCTGGCGAGCAACGAGTCGCCGTATCCGCCGCTACCGGCGGTGCGCGAGGCGATCGAGCGCGCGCTGGGCACGCTCAATCGCTACCCCGACCCCGCCAACTCGCTGCTGCGTCAGAGGCTCAGCGATCGCTACGAGGTGCCCTCCTCACGCATCGCGATCGGCAACGGCTCGTGCGACATCCTGCTCGCCGCCGGCGAGGCGCTGCTCGAGCCGGGCGCCGAGCTCGTGTACGCGTGGCCGTCCTTCTCCGTCTACCCGCACCTCGCAGCCGCCTCCGGTGCGCGCGCGGTGACGGTGGCGCTCGACGAGCACGAGTGCCACGACCTGCAGGCGATGCTGCGCGAGATCACCGTCGCAACGCGGCTGGTGCTCGTGTGCAACCCCAACAACCCCACCAGCACGGCCGTCCCGCTCGCGGACATCGCCGGCTTTCTCGCCGAGGTCCCGCGCCACGTGTGCGTGATCCTCGACGAGGCCTACTGCGAGTTCAACACGATCGACGATGCCGACGCCTCGCTGGAGCTGCTGGACGCCCACCCCAACCTCGCGCTGCTGCGCACCTTCTCCAAGGTCCACGGCCTGTGCGGCCTGCGCGTCGGCTTCGCGCTGTGCGGGTCGGAGGACCTGCCGCGCGCGCTGGATCAGGTGCGCCAGCCGTTCTTCTGCAACGCGCTCGCGCAGGCCGCCGCCGTCGAGGCGCTCGCCCACCAGGACGCCGTCGAGGACCGCGTGATCCGGACCGTCGCCGAGCGGATCTCCGTCGAGGAGCGCCTGCGCGCGCTCGGCATCCAGCCGGCCGACTCTGAGGCGAACTTCTGCTGGTTCGCGCTCGGCGAGGACCGCGACGAGCAGGAGATCATGCGCGGCCTGCAGGAACGCGGCGTGCTCGTGCGCGGCGGCAGCGCGCTCGGCAGCGACGTGCCCGCGCTGCGCGTCACCTACGGCCTGCCCGAGGAGAACGCGCGCTTCCTCGACGCGCTCGCCGAGGTGCTGGCTCTGGCCGCGGCGCGCTGAGCGACCGCTGCGCTGAGCTCGCCCCAGGGCGCGCCGCGCTCGCTCCCGACGGCGCCCGGCCGATCACCGATCGACACGCCGGCCGGGCGAAGTTGTCTCCCATCCCTCGACGGCGCGCCATCCGTCTGCTACAAAGTCGTGTAGGCAGCCATGTCCGCGTCGGTTCACACATCCACCTTCGTAGCTCCCACCCTGATCGTGTGGCCGTCCTCGTGCGCCTATCTCGCCTGGCGATTTATCTAGGCGCTTCGGCCTGCACCCGCCCGTGAGCGGGTCCCACGGCCGCACCAGGTCCCCAACGGCGGGGCCGAGCGCCACCCCACAGGGCGTCCTCAGCGTCCTACTCACGGACCGACAGAGAGGTGGCCACCCGGCACCTCTAACATGCCCAGGGGTAGCGAAAGGATGAGTCGATGATGATTGTCATGAAAGAGACCGCCACCGAGGATGAGGTGGGCGCGGTCGTCGCCAAGATCGAACGAGCCGGTGCGCGCGCGCACCGCAGCTCGGGCGCGCGCGTGACCGTGATCGGCGCGATCGGCGATGTCGAGCAGGACGCCAACATCGAGAGCCTCGGCCTCGAGGGCCAGCCCGGCGTCGACCGCGTGGTACCGATCCTCAAGCCGTACAAGCTCGCCTCCGCGCAGATCACCCACGGCGAGCGCACCGTGCTCGACATCGACGGGCGCAAGGTCGGAGGCAATCACTTCGCGCTGATCGCCGGGCCGTGCACGGTCGAGTCGCGCGAGCAGACGCTCGAGACGGCACGCGTGGTGCGCGACGCCGGCGCCACGCTGCTGCGCGGCGGTGCGTACAAGCCGCGCACCTCTCCGTACGCCTTCCAGGGCCTCGGGCAGGAGGGGCTGCGGCTGCTCGCCGAGGCAAAGGCCGAGACGGGCCTGCCGATCGTCACCGAGCTGATGGACATCGGCGACCTGGATGCCGTGCTCGAGGTCGCCGACGTGATTCAGATCGGGGCGCGCAACATGCAGAACTACCCGCTGCTCGCCGAGATCGGGCGCTCCGGGCGCCCGGCGCTGCTCAAGCGCGGGCTCTCGGCCACGCTCGACGAGCTGCTGATGGCCGCCGAGTACATCCTCAAGGAAGGCAACCCCAACGTGATGCTGTGCGAGCGCGGCATCCGCACGTTCGAGACCGCCTACCGCTTCACGCTCGACCTGATGGCCGTGCCGGTGCTCAAGGAGCTCTCGCACCTGCCCGTGATCGTCGACCCCAGCCACGCCGCCGGACGGCGTGACCTGGTGACGCCGCTGTCGCTCGCCGCCGCCGCGGTCGGCGCCGACGGCATCATCGTCGAGGTGCACCCGAACCCCGACGAGGCGATCTGCGACGGGCCGCAGGCGCTGCGGGCGGAGGACTTCGCCGCGTACGCGCTCGCGGTCGAGCAGGCCGCGGCGCTCGCCGGCAAGGCGCTCAGCGCCGTCTGATGGGCCGCGCCGCGGGATACGCTCGTTGAGAGTCGCGATCCTCGGCGTCGGCCTGATCGGGGGGTCGATCGGCCTGGCCGCGCGCGGGCGCGCAGACGCCGAGGTGTGCGGGTATGACCCGGACGAGCGCGTGCGCGCCGCTGCGCTTGAGCTCGGTGCGATCGACACGCAGGCGGCCGATGTGGCCAGCGCCGTCGCCGGGGCCGACGTCGTGTTCGCCGCTGCGCCCGTCGGTGCGCTCGCGGAGACCGTGCGCCTCGCGCTGCAGAGCGCCGGCCCCGACTGCGTCGTCAGCGACGTCGGCTCGACCAAGCGCGCGCTCGCCGAGGCCACGCGCGACGAGCGCTTCGTCGGTGGGCACCCGCTCGCCGGCGCCGAGACAGCCGGCGTGGAGTATGCGCGCGAGGACCTGTTCGACGGCGCCACCTGGTACCTGACACCCGCCAAAGGCAGCACCGCCGGCGTCCTCTACGAGCGCCTGCACCGGCTGCTCAGCCGCTTCGGCGCACGCCCGTCCGC
>JBEKGK010000055.1:0-22409 GCA_050012835.1 Solirubrobacteraceae bacterium
CGGCGGCGGTGTGGCGGCGCGTGACGCTGCCGCTGATCGCGCCCGGCCTCGGCGCGGCGTTCGCGCTGGTGTTCATCTCCTCGGCCACCGAGCTGACGGCGACGCTGCTGCTGCGCCCGACCGGCGTGAACACGCTCGCCACCCAGATCTGGGCGTACACGTCCGAATTCTCCTATGGAGCGGCCGCGCCATACGCTGCTCTGATGGTGGCGATCTCGGCGATCCCCGCGTACCTGCTCAGCCGCCGCATGAGCACGCTCGCGCGCTCGGAGCCGCGATCGTGAGCCGGCTGGCGGTCGTCGATCTGTGGAAGGGCTACGCGGGCGCGCCCGTGCTGCGGGGCGTCGAGCTCGAGGTGCCGGCCGGGTCGCTGACCGCGGTGCTGGGCCTGTCCGGCTGCGGCAAGACCACGCTGCTGCGTGTGATCGCCGGGTTCGAGCGCGCCGAGCGAGGCAGCGTGTCGCTCGGCGGGCAGACGCTCGAGAACGGACGCACATACCTGCCGCCGGAGAAGCGCAGCGTCGGCTACGTGCCCCAGGAGGGCGCGCTGTTCCCCCACCTCAGCGTTCAGCAGAACGTCGGCTTCGGGCTCTCCCGCCGTGAGCGCCGCGGCCAGCAGGTCGCCGAGCTGCTGGAGATGGTCGGGATCGCGCCGCTGGCGAAGCGACTGCCGCACGAGCTCTCCGGCGGCGAGCAGCAGCGCGTGGCGCTCGCCCGCGCGCTGGCGCGCCGCCCGCAGGCGCTGCTGCTCGACGAGCCGTTCTCCTCGCTGGACGCGTCGCTGCGCACCCGCGTGCGCGAGGAGGTCCACGCGCTGCTGCGCGCGCAGGGCGTGACGACGGTGCTGGTCACTCACGACCAGGAGGAGGCGTTGTCGCTGGCCGACACCGTGGCGGTGCTGCGCGACGGCAGGATCATCCAGCACGGAGCGCCCGCGGAGCTGTACGAGCGACCCGCCGACGAGCGCCTGGCGCGCTTCCTCGGCGCGGTCAACCTGATCGACGCGCGGTTCGAGCGCGGCACCGCGCTGACGAGGCTGGGCACGCTGGAGTTGCGCGGCGATGCGACGGCGAGCGCCGCCGGTGCGGGCGTGGTGATGGTTCGGCCCGAGCAGCTCGACGTGCGCGTGCGCGAGGACAGCGCCCACGACGACGGTGCCGTCGCCGGGCTCGGAGGCCGGGTCGAGCAGTGCCGCTACTACGGGCACGACGCGCTGCTGCACATCCGCCCCGAGGAGTCCGACGGCGCGGAGCTGCTGCTCGCCCGCGTCCTCGGCGAGCGGGCGCTGCCGGTGGGCACGCGTGTGAGCGTCGCCGCCCACGGGCCGGCCACACCGCTCGAGTGAGCGCTCGCCGGCACCTCGGCGCTCGGGCCGCGCCACGGCGCGCTTCGAGCGGTAGTCTCCAAGCGCCGTGAAGCTGCGACCGATACTTCGCTCACGGGTGCTCGTCGCGCTGGCGATGGCCGCGGGGCTCGCGCTCTGCATGAGCAGCGGAGTGGGCATCGATGGCCTGCTCTGCCTGGCGCCGGCGCTGTTGCTCGGACTCATGCTGTTGGGGCGCCACTACCCGGGTGAGCGTCTTCTCCTGGCTGCCCGCAGCCGCAGCCACAGCCGGCCGGCGCGTCCGCGCGCGAGCGGGCCCTCGCGCGGGCGAGCTGATGGGCACGTACCGCGCGGCGGCCTTCTGATCGCCTTCGCGCTGGCGGTGCGCCCGCCGCCCGCAGCGCCCGCCGCGAGCTAGCCGACGCTCCGATCGCGGAGGATCGGCGGCGGCTCGCGCTTCCGCCGTCCCGTCCACGCGAACAAGCGAGGGTCCAATGCGTCGCCGTCTTCATCTGCTCGTCATCGTGCTCGCCTGCGCGGCACCGCTCGCGCACGCGCCCGCCGCGCTCGCGCACGCGCAACTGCTTGGCACCTCGCCGGCATCCGGCGCGACGGTGCCCACCCAGCCCAGCGAGGTCATCTTCAAGTTCAACCAGAACGTCGGAGGCACGCTGGGCGCGGTTCGCGTCTACGACGCGCAGGGCAATGAGGTGGACAACCTCGACGTCTCTCATCCGCAAGGACAAGAGCACTGGATGGGCGTGGGCCTGAAGGCGAGCCTGCCAGATGGCACCTACACGGCCACCTACCGCGTGATCTCGGCCGACACGCACATCGTCTACGGCGGCCTGGTGTTCAGCATCGGCCACCCGGGCGCTACCCCGAAGTTCACGGTGGCCGGCCTGATCGAACGCAACAAGAGCGGCGAGGTGACGACGCTCGCCTTCGGCGTGGTGCGAGGCCTTGACTACCTGACGCTCGCGCTGATGCTCGGCGGACTCGCCTTCATGCTGGTGGCGTGGCTGCCGGGATTCGCGGCCGTGGCGCAGGCCGAGCCGGAGTGGCAGACCGCCTCGCGACGCTTCGTGGCGCGAATGCGCCGGCTGCTGCTGGCCGCGGTAGTGCTGGGCGTGCTGGTGAGCGTGCTCGGCATCCTGCTGCAGGGCGCGAGCGCGGCCGGCGTCTCGCTGTGGGCGTCGCTGAAAAGCTCGATCCTCCAGAACACGCTGGAAAGCCGCTTCGGGCAGGTGTGGGGTCTGCGCGCGATCGATTGGATGCTCCTGGGCGCCATGCTGAGCGTGGCCCCTGCGCTGCGACGGCGTTGGCTGGTCGCTCCGATCGCGATCGGAGCCGCATACCTGGCGGCCACGCCCGCGCTCAGCGGCCACGCGAGCGTCCAGAGCCCGACGGCGGTATTCTTTCCGTCCGACGTGCTGCACGTGCTCGCGGCCAGCGTCTGGGTCGGCGGGATCGCCTGTCTGCTGCTGGCGCTGCCGGCCGCCACACGAGCGCTTCACGGTCCGCAGCGCAGCCGTCTGCTGCTGGCCACGCTCACCCGCTTCTCGACGCTGGCGCTCACGGCGGTGATCGTGATCGCGGTCACCGGCGTGATCCAGGCCTACATCGACGTGCGCACCCTGCATGGCCTGTTCCACAGCACCTATGGCGAGCTGATCATCGCCAAGACGGTCCTGCTGGCCCTGTTGATCGGGCTCGGCTGGATCAACCGCGAGCGGGTCATCCCCGCGCTCGAGCGGATCGCCGCGGCGAGCCAGCCGCCCGGATCGACCGGTGTGCTGGCTCGCGGCACGATGCGCGGCGAGCTCGCGCTGATGCTCGGCGTGTTCGGCGTGACCGCAGCGCTGATCGCCTACGCGCCGCCGATCGACGCCGCGAGCGGACCGTTCTCGACGAACACGACGCTCGGCCCGGCCGAGCTGGAGATGACCGTCGAACCAGCGAAGGTCGGTCTGAACACGGCCCACCTGTATCTGATCAACGCCACCACCGGCGCCCAGTTCACCGCGACCAAGGAACTGACGGCCACCGCCAGGCTGCCATCCAAGGGGATCGGCCCGCTCACCTTGACGGTGAATCTAGCCGGGCCGGGCCACTACATCCTGAGCTCCGCCGTGCTCAGCCCTGGTGGCACGTGGGAAATCGAGATCACCGACCGCGTCTCGGAATTCGAAGAGTACACACGCACCGTGAAGGTCCCAATCCAATGACAGGAGGAACACACATGAAAGCCCACAGGGTCGTTCTGGCGCTCGCCGGCGCAGCGCTCATCGCACCGGCGAGCGCGCAGGCTCACATCAGCCTTCACCCCAACACCATCCCTGCGGGCGCGTTCGCAACGCTCGACGTGCGGGTCCCCGGTGAGCAGGAAGCCGCCTACGTCACGAAGGTCGACGTGCTGTTCCCCGCCGGGTTCACAGGTGTCGACTACGAAAACGTGCCGGGCTGGACGGTGAAGGTCATCGAAGCCAAGCTCGCCACGCCGCTCAGGAGCGACGGGGAAACAATCGACACCGAGGTCTCCCAGATAGCCTGGACGTGGACCGGCCCGCTGGGGAAGGTGAACGACAATCAGTTCATCGACTTCCCGCTCTCGCTCGCGATCCCGGAAGACGACGCCGGGCGGGCGCTCGAATTCCGCACGGTCCAGACCTACAGTAATGGGCACGTCGTGCACTGGATCGACCCCTCATTGAGCGCCGAACACCCCGCCCCGAGGATCAACGTCACCGCAAAGGGCGGCGTGATCGAGGACGTCGCCGGCGATGAGGCCGGGCCGACCGCGGGCCAGGCGGGCGCCGGCCAGTCGGCAGCGCTCGCGCCCGCGGCCGTGACGAAGTCAAGCGGGGCGGCCAGCAAAGGCCTCGCCGTGGTCGCGCTGATCCTCGGTGCGCTCGGCCTGCTCGCCGCGCTCGGCGCGCTCGTCAGCTCCCGCCGCGGCAGGACAACGGCCCGGTAGGCCCGCGGATGGCGAGGCAAGACATGCCCGGGTGCCTGCCCCGGGCGCAGGCGCCCGCCCGCAGCGAGCACATCGCGCTCGCCCCACTCGCGAGCGCGATCGCGCTCGCGCTGTGCGGCTGCGGCGCGAGCAGCACGCCGAGCGCGAGCACCGTGCATACGGCAAGCGTGCCTGCGTACGTCACCGAACCGTATACGCACGAGCAGAAGCTCGTCGAGCAGGGCGCTCCGCTGATCGTCGCCGACGGCTGCTCGGCGTGCCATCTCAGCGGAGCCACGCACGGCGGCGCTCCGAGCTTCTCGAGCTTCGCGGGCCACCGCGTGACGCTCGTCGACGGGCGCAGCGTGCTGGTGGACGAACGCTTCCTGCGCGAAGGCCTGCTCGACCCCCGCGCGAACGAGCTCAGGGGGTATGACCCCGCGCCGATGCTCGCGACGCTCGCACACTTGAGCCTGGCCGCACATGCGGGGCAGGTCGCCGCGTTGGCGGCGTTCATCGAGCAGGTGGGTCCCGAACCATGAGCCCCCGCTGGCATTGGGACTTCGAGGATCAGCGCCGTGGACCGGCGCATCGGCCCTCACGCGCGAGCGCCGTCGAGCGAGAGCGCCGCGTGCGCGTTCGCCGTCGCCGCGCCGCAGCCGCGGTCGTGATCCTCGCCGTGCTCGCGCTGATCCTCGCCGTGGCGTCAGGATCCAGCCACCCTCGCGCGACCCCGCGCGCCGGCGCACGGGTCAGCACACGCCGTGCGAAGGCATCCCCTCGCCCCGTCCCCGAAGACGACCAGAACGGCGCCGTCGCATCGGTGCTCGGGTACACGCCGTTCGTCAAAGAAGGCAGCGCTCGCGCGCGCGAGATCGCGCTGACCTTCGACGACGGCCCCGGTCCGTACACGCCGAGGGTCCTGGACGTGCTCGAGCGCTTGCACGTGCACGCGACGTTCTTCGAGATCGGCGCGATGCTGCGCTACTTCAGCGCCTCGACGGTGCGCGAGCTCGGGGACGGCGACGTGATCGGCGATCACACCGAGACCCACCCCGAGATGGCCCGGCTGTCGGCGCACGACCAGCGTGAAGAGCTGTTTGAACAGATCGCGCGCATCGAGCTGCTCGACGGGCCGCGGCCGGTGCTGTTCCGTCCCCCCTACGGCTCCTACGACGCGACCACGATGCGCGAGCTGCACGCGCTGCACCTGCTGATGGTGCTGTGGTCGGTCGACACCGAGGACTACCTGCAGCCCGGCGTCCCGGTGATCGTGCAGCGGGCGCTCGCGGGCGCGCATCCGGGCGCGATCATCCTGATGCACGACGCCGGCGGGACGCGCACGCAGACGATCGAAGCGCTGCCCACGATCATCCGCGATCTGCGCGCGCGGGGCTTTCGCCTCGTGACCGTGCCGCAGCTGCTGCGCGACGACCCCCCGCCGCCGGGACAGGCGCTACCGTCGAACCTGAGTGGTGACTGATGGACATCGAGCAGCTGCGCATACGTCGTGAGGAGCGCCGGCGGGCGATTCGGCGCCGCCGCCTGGCCGCCGGGCTGATCGCGGCGGTCGCCGCGACCGTGGCCGCGATCGTCGTGCTGGCGCTCAGCTCGGGGACCGGCTCTCCAAGCCCACGGCATGTGGCGCTCGTGACGCGCACGCACGCCGCGGGCGCGCAGCGCGCGACCACCTCCACGGCAAGCGCCTCCACCGGCGTGCGCGACGGTCCCCCGGGGACGGATCCCGTCCCGATCCTCATGTACCACGTGATCGCCGCCCCTCCCCCGGGCGCTCCGTTCCCCGGGCTGTACGTCGAACCCGCGGAGTTCGCCGAACAGATGCAGGCGCTCAAGAGCGCCGGCTGGCACGCGGTGACGCTCGATCAGGTGCAGGCCTACTGGCGCCGCGGCGTGCCGCTCGGCGCGGGCAAGCCGATCGTGATCAGCTTCGACAACGGCTACAACTCGCAGTACACGCAGGCGCTGCCGGTACTGCGCCGGCTGGGCTGGGTCGGCGACGAGAACCTCCAGCTGAGCGGCCTGCCGCCGTCACAGGGCGGGCTGGGGTCGGGGCAGATCCATGGCCTGCTGGCGGCCGGCTGGGAGCTCGACACCCAGGGCATCAGCCACGCCGACCTGATCACGCTGGACTCCGAACAGCTGCGATACCAGGTCGCGGTCGCGCGCAAGACCCTGCAGCAGCGCTACCACGTGCCCGTCAACTGGTTCTGCTACCCCTCCGGCCACTACGACCCCACGGTGGTCGCCGCGGTGAAGACGGCCGGCTTCACCGGGTCCACCACCGTGGTCCCCGGTTGGGCGCACCCGGGCGATGACCCGTACCGCCTGCATCGTCTGCGCGTGCTCGGCGGCACGAGCGGGCAGTCGCTGCTGGCGCTCGTGCAGGACACCCGCCAAGCCCCGCCCACACCGAGCTCCTACAGCGCATGAGCGAGGAGCCGCTGAGCGGGCCGCCGCTGCCACTGCTCGGCGACTGGCTGGACGGGGCCCGCGCCGCCGGCGTGCCCGAGCCCGACTCGGTGGCGTTCGTGACGGTCGGAGCGGATGGACGTCCGTCGGCGCGGACCGTGCTGCTGAAGCGCCTGGAGGACGACGCGTTGGTGTTCACCTCCGCGCTGTGGACGCGCAAAGCGCAGCAGATCTCCGAGAACCCACACGTCGCGCTGCTGTTCTACTGGCCGACGATCGGACGCCAGGTTCACGTCACGGGCGAGGCCGCGATCGGCGCGCGCGAGCTCGCGATGGAGCTGTTCTCCGAGCGCGAGCTCTCCCATCGGGTGCAGACGCTGGTCTCGCGGCAGGGCCAGGAGATCGAGGACCTCGAGCCCCTGCGCGCGCGTCACGCCCACCTGATGCAGGCGCTTGAGGCTCCGCCCGCGTGCCCGCCGGACTGGGGCGCGATCCGCGTGATCGCCGACGCGGTCGAGTTCTGGGAGCAGGCGCCCGACCGCATGCACGAGCGACTGCTGTACGAGCGGGTCGAGCAGGGGTGGCGCAGCTCGCGGCTGGCGCCGTGAGTCGCGATGGCCCGCGCCCGCGCCCCGCACTCGTGTTGTCTTAATACTCAGTCGCGCGTACACCTTTCACATTGTTGGCTGTTGCAGACGCAAGCGGTCAATCCGCCAAGCGATAAAGGCACAGCCGATCGCTGCCGATCCGCTGGACTGATGCCGCGCCCACCGTCGATTGCAGCCGCCGAGCACCTGCGTCGCCTCGGGCAGGCCGTGAGCGCGCGCACGGACGACGTGGTCGAGGCGATGCTGCGCCGCACCAGAGAATCCGACCGCCAGCTCGACGCGGCGGTCGAGGAGCGCTTCGCGCGCGTCGGAACCGTCTCCACGGTCGCGGTCGCGCGATGGATGTCAGGCGAGGGCGCCGAGGTCGCGCGCGAGGTCGGGCAGGAGGCCTGGCAGATCTTCGGCCAGCTCGCCTCCCAGCGCGCGGCCCCGCTGAACGAGGTGACCAAGCGCTGCCTGCGCTGGTGCGACGCGGCGCGCGAGGTGGTGCGCGAGTGTGCGCGGGAGCTGGAGCTGGAGCCCGCCGTCCTCGAAGAGGCGCTGGCGATGCTGCAGCGCAGCCTCAACGTCACGCTCGTGCGGATGTGCGAGTCCTTCGAGTCCGAGCGCCAGTCCGCCGACACGGAGCTCGAGCACCGCCAGCGCGAGCTCGCGTTCCTGGCGACCCACGACGCCTTGACCGGACTGCCGAACCGGACCCTGATACTCGACCGCGTCGAGCAGCTGATGATGCGCGCACGGCGAGACAAGACGCCGCTCGCCGCCCTGTTCATCGACCTCGACAACTTCAAGGCGATCAACGACTCGCTGGGCCACGCCGCCGGCGACGAGCTGCTGCAGGCGGTGGCATCGAGGCTGACCGCGGTGGTGCGAGAGAGCGACGCGGTCGGGCGGCTCGGTGGTGACGAGTTCGTGGTGATCGCCAGCGAGCTGTCGTTCGCAGCCGGCCCGGAGCTGATCGCGGAGCGTCTGCTCGAAGCCCTCGACCAGCCCTTCACGCTCGCCGGCGCTGGTCAGACGTGCCTGCAGCTGACTGCCAGCATCGGCATCGCCGCGGGGGACCGCGAATCCGCCGACGAGCTGCTGCGCGACGCGGACGTGGCGATGTACGAGGCCAAGTGGGACGGGCGCCACCGCTACGTGCTGTTCGAAGCCGGCATGCAGACGGCTGTCCAGTCGCGCATGGAACTCGAGATGGACCTGCGCGTGGCGCTCGAGAACGACGAGTTCTTCCTCGTCTACCAGCCCACGTTCAACCTGCAGGACATGACGCCCACCGGCATGGAGGCGCTGATCCGCTGGAACAGCGAGACGCGGGGCACCGTTCAGCCCAACGACTTCATCCCGCTGCTCGAGGAGACGGGGCTGATCGTGGAGATCGGCAAATGGGTCCTGCGCGAGGCCTGCCTGCAAGGCGTTCGCTGGCGCGAGGCGGGCCA
Organism: Solirubrobacteraceae bacterium; assembly: GCA_050012835.1. Classification (GTDB taxonomy): domain Bacteria; phylum Actinomycetota; class Thermoleophilia; order Solirubrobacterales; family Solirubrobacteraceae; genus Palsa-744. The sequence goes on from JBEKGK010000055.1 coordinate 8,758, forward strand.
TCCGATCGGCGTCGCGGTCAACGTCTCAGCGCGCCAGCTCGACACCGACGAGCTCGTCACCGACGTCGAACGCACCCTGCGCGAGACGGGCCTGGACGCGAACATGCTGACGATCGAGATCACCGAGAGCGCGCTGATGCGCGACGTCCAACAGACCTCCATGCGCCTGGCGACGGTCAAGGAGCTGGGCGTGCGCGTGGCGATCGACGACTTCGGCACGGGCTACTCCTCGATGGCGAACCTGCAGCAGCTGTCCGTCGACGCCCTCAAGATCGACCGCTCGTTCATCACGCAGATGACCCACAACCAGGAGGGCGAGACGATCATCCGCACGCTGGTCGCACTCGGCAAGGCCCTCTCGATCGAGACGCTCGCCGAGGGCATCGAGCAGACACACGAGCTGAGCCTGCTGCAGGGCGAGCGCTGCGACAGCGGACAGGGGTTCCTGTTCGCGCGGCCGCTCGAGGCGGCCGACGCAGCGACGTTCCTGCGCAAATGGAGCGCCGAGAAGGCGCTCGCGGCGGCCAGCGCACGGGGCAGGGATTCGTGAGCGCCGGCCCGGCCGACGCCGGCCCGGTCAGCTGATGCTCTGGATGATCGCTATCAGCTCTTCGGGCTGATAGCCCTGCTGGCGCGCGAAGCCCACGAGGTCCCTCGCGCGCGCCACCACGGCGCTGCGCTGCGGCGTCCCCGTGACGCGGATGCCACGGCCGCGACGGAACTCCAGCAGGCCTTCCTCGCGCAGCACGCGCATCGCTCGCAGGACCGTGTTCGTGTTCACCTCCATCACCGCCGCCAGGTCGCGCGCCGGCGGCAGGCGCTCTCCCGCCCGCGCCTCGCCGTCTGCGATCGCGCGGCGGATCTGCCCCGCGACCTGATCGTGCAGCGGCGTCGGGTCCGCGCGGTCGATGCTGGCCAGCATTGTGCTACTCAGATTAGCACCACCTTGCACGAGATCGTGCAGGGTCAAAGACGCATGCTGACAGTCGTCTGTCGCGCGGCTAGTGTTGCGCTCGCCGTGGCCGACTTGACGCGCCGCCGTGGTTGGTAGCCGCAGCGGCGCGCCGAGTCCGACCGGCATCAAAGCGCGCGAGGTTCTTCATGAGTAGGGGCAGTGCCCTCGCGTGTCGAGCGTGAGGACCCGGAGCTTGTCGAGCCGGGTCCTCACTGCGCGAACCCGCGAGCGTGCCCGGCCACGGTCTCGAGCCGGCTCAGTCGAACGCGCGTGCCGGCAGCACGAACCGGCGTGCGGGGCCAGCCTGCTGTGCGGCGCCGACATTGCCACGCGGGCCGTGCAGCCCGGCGCTGCGCGCGGCCGGCACGGTCGAGTCGGCGACGCCGTCGTGATCGGATATCCACGTCAGGATCTCCGCCGACGCGGCACCCTCGGCGAGGATCACCGAGCGCTCGATCGTCATGCCTCCGGAGGGATGTGGACGGGCCAGGCGTTTGACAAGGGCCCCTGTCGCATCTGTCGTCACCACCTCCACACTATCCCCTCTGCGGCCGCGACCCGCCGGCGACGGCGCTGATCGGCTCAACCGGGCGGCGCGGCGGCTGCGGGCGTCGATCCGTCCGTGCCGTGCCTCAGGATGCCGGGCTCTTTGACGCGCTCCTCCTCGACATCGCTGCGCGCGTGGCAACGCCGCGCGCTTGACCGCCTCGGTGACTGGCGGGAGGGCCCGTTCCTGATCTCCGCGGCGCCGGGCGCCGGCAAGACGCGCCCGGCGCTCGAGCTCGCCAGGGATCTGCTGTCCAGGCGGGCCGTGCGGCGCGTGGTGGTGCTCTGCCCGACCACGCCGCTCACGCGTCAGTGGGCGGCCGCCGCGGCCGTCCTCGGCGTGCAGTTGCAGCCGGACGCCCGCGGCCCGAACCCCCCGCGGGACTTCGACGGCGTCGCGGTCACCTATGCGCGCGTCGCGAGCGATCCCGGCGGCTGGGCGGCCAAGGTCTCCGCGGACACGCTCGTGGTCGTCGACGAGGCGCACCACCTCGGCGAGGACCTCGCCTGGGGCACAAGCTTCCTGCGCGCGTTTGCGTCGGCGCCGCGCTGGCTGTTGCTGTCGGGCACCCCGTTTCGCTCTGACTCCACGCCGATTCCCGGCGTCCGCTACGACAGCGAGGGACTGGTCGTCCCCGACGTCTCATACACCTACGCGGACGCTGTCGCCGACGGCGTGTGTCGCCCGGTGGCGTTCGTCACGTTCGACGGGACCCTGTCGTGGCGCAGCGGCGAGGACGTGATCGAATCCTCGTTCGAGACTGTGCTGAGCGCGCGCGAGGCTGCTCGCCGCTACCGCACAGCGATCTCGACCGAGCTGCCCGACGGCCTGCCGCGCATCCTGCGCGAGGCCGACGCCAAGCTGCGCGCGCTGCGTGCCGAGGGCCACCGCGACGCCGGCGGCCTGGCCGTCGCAGCGGACGCCACGCACGCCCGCCGAGTCGCCAAGCTCCTCGGCGAGGCGACCGGGCGCTCGCCGCTGGTGGTGCTCCACACCGAGACGGGCGCGGCGCGCAAGCTCGCAGATTTCCGCAACTCGCGCGATCCGTGGATCGTGGCCGTGAACATGGTCTCCGAGGGCGTCGACATCCCGCGCCTGCGCGTCGGCGTCTACGCCACAGCCGCCAAGACGCCGCTGATCTTCCGCCAGATCGTCGGGCGCTTCGTGCGCACGATCCCCGGCAGGCAGGCAGAGCCGAGCTGGCTGTATCTGCCGGCCGAGCAGACGCTGCGCAGCCACGCCGCGGCGATCGAAACGGAGCTGCGCCACGCGTTGCACCGCGACGAGCTCGAGATGGGCTTGGAGGAGCCGCCGGAGCGGCGCGCGAGCGAGCCGTCCCCGACCGCCGAGTTCGTGCCCCTGAGCGCCGAGTTCGCTGCGCAGATGACCCTGTTCGGGACCCCCCAGCGAGCCCCGTCCCCTTCCCCCAGCCAACAACCGCCACCGCCGCCCGAGCCAGCCCCGGTCGCTGCGTTCGAGCGCCGCGCGGGACTCCGTCAAGAACGCAGCCGTCTGGTGGCGGAACTGCACCGCCGCGACGGTCGCAGCCACCGCGAGATCAACGCCTGGGTCAACCGCGCCGTCGGGCTCGAGCGCGTCGATGACGCCAGCATCCAACAGCTCGAGCGCTCGATCGAGACGCTCACACAGGAGCTGATGCGCAGCAGCCGGCAGGCGGCTGCTGCAGGGGGCCGCTGATCAGCTCATGCGCGGATCGATGTAGACGTCGTCGATAGCCCAGGCCCCGCCGTAGCGCTCGGGCTGGAACACCAGCTTGACGTTGAGCGTGCTGCCCGACTGCCAGAGAGGCAGCGCGCTGGCGAGCTCGAGGATCGGAGTCGGCGTCCACGAGGTGCCGGCCTGCAGCGACGCGACCGTCGTGTCGTGGGTCGCGCCGGAGGAGTCCGTCCAGCGCAGGATCACGTTCAACACGCCCCAGCTGCCGCTGGTCCGCCGCGCAAAGAAGCGGAACGTCGGGTCGGCCGTGCTGACGCACATGGCGGGCGAGACGGCGACGCCGCCGGGCTGGATCGCAAGCGACTGAGTGCCGCCCTCGACCTCGTAGCTCTCGTTGCCGGCGGCGACCGCCGAGTTGGTCAGAGACCACCCCGGAGCGCCGGACTCGAACGAGCCACCCTGGACGAGGCTGTACTCAGCGCTGTCACCGAACCGTTCGAACGGCGTCGACGTGGGACCCGAAGCGCATCCTTCGGGTGCGGCCGCGAGCGCTGACGCTGCCGAGGAGCCGAGCACTACGAGACAAGCGGTCACGGCAATGACAAGCCGCCGTGTGACGTTGAATGCCGTGGGGCGAGACGAAGCGAACATGACGTCCTCCGTGACGTTCCACTGGCGGCCGAGCCATCTCGATCGAGACCTCTGGCTTTGCGTCCCCGCCTCACGACGAGTTTGCCTTTTTCAGTGTTGTTGGGTGTAGTGCCGCACGGGCAGTGTCGGGCAAGAGCTGTCGGACCTTAAGGACGACGGACGTTTGTTTGAGAGCAAGGCCAACCGACTCATTTCCCTGACAGTGCGGCCGGTAAGTCCCGTAGCTCCTCTCAGCGAGGAAGGATGCAATACGCGCGATGTCAGTCCACACATTCCAAGAAGCCACGCGCACCCGAATCTCCAGAGCGCAGCGCCGAAAGCCGATGAGCCGCGCGATGTTTCGTGGCGAGCTGCTCGTCAGCGCCGGCTTCCTCGCGGTCGCGCTCGTGCTCGTCCAAGTCGGCGGCGTCAGCGGGTTCTCGCTCCCGACCGCGGCTCTGTTCGTGCTGGCGATAGCCGTTGCCGGAAACGTTCGCTTTGACGTAGGCGCGGGATTCACCGTCCCCACTCAGGCGATATTCGTCCCGATGCTGTTCACTCTGCCCGTCTCGGTGGTGCCACTGCTGGTCGCAGTCGCACTGGCGCTGGGGATGCTGCCGAGAGTCGTTCAACGCAACGACTCACCGAGCTGGCTACTCACCGCGGTCAGCAACAGCTGGTTCGCCGTGGGTCCGGCGGCCGTGCTGCTGATCGCCAACGACCATAGCCCCAACGGCGCGGTGGGAGTGCTGCTGCTGGCCCTCGCGGCACAGTTCGCCTGCGACTTCGCGGCGTGCGCCACCCGGGAGCGCCTGTGTGCGCGCAGCACCGTTCGCGAGCTCGCAGCCGAGGTGAGGCCTATCTACGCGATCGACCTTGCGCTGTCCCCGCTCGGGCTCGCCGTCGCGATCGCGGCATCCGCCGTTCACAGCTACTGGACGGTGCTCCTGATCGTCCCATTGTTTGGCGTGCTGCAACTGTTCTCGAAGGAGCGCCACGAGCGCCTCGAGCAGTTGGTGGAGCTCCACGACGCATACCAGGGCACGGCGCTGCTGCTGGGGGACGTGGTCGAGGCTGACGACGCCTATACGGGCGAGCACTGCAAGAGCGTGGTGCGCCTCGCTCTGGACGTCACGGACGACCTCGGGCTTGACGCCGACCGCACGCGCAATATCGAGTTCGGGGCACTCCTGCATGACATCGGCAAGATCGTGATCCCCAAGGAGATCATCAACAAGCCCGGCAAGCTCGACGATCAGGAGTGGGCGATCATCAAGACCCACACCATCGAGGGTCAAAGGATGCTCGAGCAGATCGGCGGCTTCATGCGCGAGATAGGCCGCATCGTCCGCTCCTCCCACGAGCGCTGGGACGGGTGCGGCTACCCCGACGGCCTGAGCGGCGAGGCGATCCCGCTGGAGGCCCGAATCGTATCCGCCTGTGACGCGTTCAACGCGATGACGACCACGCGCTCCTACCGCACAGCGATGAGCCCCTCCGAAGCCATTGCCGAGCTCGAGAGATGCTCGGGATCACAGTTCGACCCGCGCGTGGTCCGCAGCCTCCTGCGGGTAGTCGCGGCCCCGCTCAGCACGAGCAATGCAGAGGTCGCGAGTCCTGCACGGTCTTGAGCCCTGCGGCATCCCTAATCTCACCTGACGCTGGAGCACACCGCGCCGCTGCGCGATTCAGGCCACAGCCGCGAATTCGCGCTCGACTTCTCCGTCCACGGTGCGCTGAAAGCACACAAGCAGCTCCTCATCTAGAACGGCAGCGATGCGCTGCAGCGTCGGGAGCTGCGGGATGTGGGTTCCCTTCTCCAGCCGAGACACGGCGCTATGCGATGTGCCGGCAGCCTTAGCGACTTCCTCCTGCGTTAGCCCCAACTCGAACCGACGTTCGCGTAGATGCGCAGCGATCGGATTGATCTCGCGAAGAGCACGGATGCGCGCGTATTCAGCACGAGCGTCGCGGTACGCGTCGCTACGCTCCGCGCGACCCTCAGCCGCCTCGACAGCGCTGCACCCAACAGGGTGCTCGACGGTGCTAGCCATCGACTGAGCTTATCATGGATGGTAAGTCTCTCACCCATCGCGTGGCAGTTCAGCTCGCATCGTCCGTACATCGTAAGTTTTGTATGCTAGCGTTCGGGGCATGACATCAGGGACAAGTCAGAAGACTCCGAAGGGCGCGCCATTCAGCGTGCGCTTCACCGGCCCCACCGACCGCATGGTCGAGGAGGAGGCACGACGCACGCACCGCTCCAAGAGCGCGATCGTCGAGTCCCTGACCGACGAGGCGATCCGTACGCGACGTTTCGCCGGAATCGGCTTCCGCGGCGAGGATGCTGCCCGGCGCCCCTGGGTGATCGGCTCTGGCCTGGACATCTGGGAGATCATTCAGATGCTCGATGACTTCGGCTCGATCGAGCGGCTGGCTGAGGAGACCGAGCTGACCGAACGGCAGACGCGCCTTGCCGTCGCCTACCGCGATAGCTACCCCGAGGAGATCGCGGACGCGATAGCGCAGAACCGTCGCGCAGCCGCGGAGTGGCACGAGCTCTACCCCTTTGTCGAGCTCTCCCCCGCGGCATAGTCACGCTTGCGCCTGCTGCTCGACGCCAACCTCTCCCCCCGCGGAGTAGCGGCCCAACTGCGCGAGGCAGGCCATGACGTGCTGGCGCTCGCCGAACACGCGGCCTTCGAGGGACTCTCCGACCCGCACGTGCTCGAGCTTGCCGCGTCCGAAAGACGCGTGCTGATCACGCGCAACAGTCGCGACTTCGCACCCATCGCGCGTGAATGGGCCGAAGCCCAGCGATCGCACGCCGGCCTGATCCTCATATGGACACTCGACCACAGCCAGTTCGCCGCGATCGTCACCGGGATCGAACATCAGCTCGACCTCTGGCCATCCCAAGAGCAATGGCGCGATCTGGCCGTCGCGTTCTGATCAGCCCCGCCGCCAACTCAAGCTTGGGAAGCCTCGCCGGCGGGGAGCCACGTGCGCGCGAATCCCGCATGGCTACTGAAGATTCGCGCCTTTGCCGTCCCGATGCTCTGCCTCAGAATAGTGGCCTATCAAGGGGGGATTACGGCGGATCGTGGGCAGGGCTGCCATTTCGCGCCGGCCACCGTCAGGCGTCTACGAAGCCGCGAGCGAGCTCGATGAGCTCCGCGGTCGCCTCGCGGGCCTCGTCGAGACTGGCTTGTGCGACGAATGCCGCAGCGTAAGAAGCTTCGTTACGCCGCGCGCGGGAGGCATCGAGGCGTTCCAGTAGGTCCTCGGTGTCGCCGTCGAGATGCTCAAGCGCCGTTTCGAGCCGGAGCATATGTGCACCGTCGCCCACGGTTACGCGCTGTCCAACTGCCTGGAGAATCGCATCGCAAGCAGAGACAGCCGCGCTGTGCAGAAGGATGGAGCGAGACGGCGCGCTCAGGCCGGTGGCATCGGCGTCACCAAGGATGGTGTCGGCCTGCGCGAGGAACGTACGAGCACCCGCTCGATCCTCATAGACCTTTTCGATCCGTGCGGCGGTCATTGGCGGGCGACACTCGCCAAGTCGCCAACGAGCAGCGTCATCGGGGACTCCATGACGCGCCGGGTGAAGCTCGAGCGCTCAGCGATCATGCGGCGAAACTCATCGTCGCCTAGAGCCGTGAGGTCAACCTTGCGCCCGGCGCTCTTGCCAATCGGCCGTACCAGCTTGCGCAGCGATCCCAGGTCCGCGTCGCCAACGACCAGCACGTCAATATCGCTGTCAGGCCTGCGAACGCCGGCGACCCACGAGCCGTAGATCGCCGCCGCGTGCACGTCTGGACGATCAAGGGCCTCACGCAGCTGCAGCTCAACGCCTACCGATCTACTGAGGAGACTCGCCAAGGGCTCATAGAGCGCATCATCGACCGCTGCAGAGAACAGATGTGGGCGCGCCGCAGCATTCCGGCGCACGATGCCCGCCGCCTCCGCTCTTCCGAGCTCGCGGTGAACGGATGATTGGGGCGCATCCACCGCCTCGGCAAGCTCCTGCAACGTCCACGATCGTTCGGGCTGCAGCAGCATGAGCGCAAGCAGTCGAAGCTGCATCTCGGACCGGAAGAGCGGTAGAAGCGATGGCGCTCTCGTTCGCATTACCGAGAAGTGTATCCACACAAAGCGAACATCGCTCTTGCCGTCGGGCCGAGCAGCCTTACAAGCGGCGGACGGGGGTCGAACCCGCGACCTCAAGCTTGGGAAGCTTGCGCTCTACCAACTGAGCTACCGCCGCAATCCCCCCAGATATTACGCTGCCCCTCTAGTCTTGTTCGTCGTGAGACGCCGCATCCTGCCGATCCTCGCCTCGCTCGCGGGCGTGTGCCTGATCGCGCTGCTGCTGTACGGCGTGTCCGTGCAGTCGGCCAACCGCACGCTCGACGAACTCGTCGCGCGCAGGCAGTATCCGCTGGCTCCCGACGCTACGCGCTCGCTACCAGTCCTCGGCGCCAGCCGGCAGCGCTCGCTCGCCTCGCTCAAGGGCAAGGTCGTGGTGCTGAACTTCTGGGCCTCCTGGTGCGAACCGTGCCAGATCGAGGCGCCGCTGCTCGAGCACGCCCAGAGCAGCCTCGAACGCCACGGCGCGACGGTGCTCGGCGTGACCTACCAGGATGCCTCGCCCGACTCCGAAGGCTTCGTCCGCCGCTACCACCTCAGCTACCCCAACGTGCGCGACACCACCGGCGACTTCGCCCGCTCCTACGGCACCCGCCAGGTGCCCGAGAGCTTCATCATCAACCGCCAGGGCCGGGTGGTGGCCATCTCCCGCGGCCAGATCGAACAAACCTTCGTCAGCCGCGCGCTCACACTCGCTGAAAGCTCATGAAGCCGCGCGCCACCGCAACGCCGACTGCCGCGAGGGCCCCGGCCATGAGGCTGCTCGCCGCGTTGGCCACGACCATCGCGCTGGCCGCGACGCTCGCGCTCGCCGCGCCCGCATCGCAGGCCGCCGCCAGCGTCAAGCCGCGCGTGTCGCTGCCGGTCATCGAGCGCCAGGCGATGTGCGTGACCTGCAAAGTCGCGCTCAACGAGTCGCAATCCCCGCAGGCCAACCTCGAGCGCGAATACATCCGCAGCCTGATCAACCAGGGCGAGAGCGAAGCCGAAATCAAGCGCTCGCTCGTCGCCCAGTACGGCCCCACCGTGCTCGGAATGCCAAGCGCGCACGGCTTCGACCTGGCCGCCTATCTCGTGCCGCTCGCCGTCGTGCTCGCGCTGCTCGCGACCGTCCTGCTGCTCATTCCCAGCTGGCGGCGCCGGGCCCGCGCGCGGGCCGCCGTCGTCAGCTCCGCCGTGACGCTCAGCCCCGACGACCGCGCCAGGCTCGAGTCCGACCTCGCACGCTTCGACTGACTCCCGCCTCGCCGCTCGACGGAGCCTGGCCCGGCGGGCGGGCGGGGCCACACCCAGCTACATCTTCGCCGGCGCGCTCACCCCGAGCAGGCCCAGGCAGCGCGCGATCGTGCGCCTGCTCACCACGCATAGCACGATGCGGAACGACTCGACCTCTTCCGGCTCGGCGCCCACCACGTGGCAGTCGCGGTAGAACGCCGTGAACGTCTGCGCCAGCGCCAGCACGTATGCGGCGATCCGGTGCGGAGCACGGCGCTCCGCCGCCTCCGCGAGCTCCGCCGGGAACGCCAGCAGCTGCTCCACCAGCGCGCGCTCGGTCGCGTGCAGCGGCTCGCGCCCGAGCTCCACCACCGCCGCGCTCGCCGCCTGCACGCGCTCGGAGCCGGCCTTCTCGAGCATCGACGCGATGCGCGCGTGCGCGTACTGCACGTAGTACACGTCGTTCTCGCTCGACTGCTCGGACGCCAGGTCCAGGTCGAGGTCCACGGTCGTGTCGTGCGAGCGCGCCAGCAGATACCAGCGCGCCGCGTCCACGCCGATCTCCCCCACCAGGTCATCCAGCGACACGAACTCGCCCGCCCGCTTGGACATCTGCGCGCGCTCGCCCGAGCTCATCAGGTGCACCAGCTGCATGATCAGCAACTCCAGCTCCGCAGGGTCCCCCCCGAGCGCCTCATACGCGGCCTTCATGCGCAGCACGTAGCCGTGGTGGTCGGCGCCCCACACGTCGATCTGGCGTTCGAAGCCGCGCTCGCGCTTGTTCTGGTGGTAGGCGATGTCCGACGCGAAGTACGTGTGCTCGCCGCTGGAGCGCACCAGCACCCGGTCCTTGTCGTCGCCGAAGTCCGTCGTGCGCAGCCACAGCGCGCCCTCGCTGCGGTAGGTGTGCCCCTGCTCCTCCAGGATCGCGAGCGTGTGCGCCACCGGGCTCGGGTCGCCCTCGTGCAGCGAGCTCTCATAGCTCCACACGTCGAACTCCCCCACGCCGAACGCCGTCAGCGACGCCTGGATGCTCTCGATCACGATCGCCACCGCCGCGCGACCGAGCTCCACCGGGTCGATGCTCGCCGCGTCGGCCAGCCGCGCCACCAGATCGACCACGTAGTCGCCCTTGTAGCCGTCCTCGGGCACCTCCTGCCCGCGCGCCAGCGCCTGGATCGACTCGCCGAGCTTGCGCACCTGCGAGCCCGCGTCGTTGACGTAGAACTCGCGCTCCACGCGATGGCCCTGCAGCGCCAGCATGCGCGCCAGCGCGTCGCCGTACGCCGCATTGCGCGCATGGCCCACGTGCATCGGCCCGGTCGGGTTCGCCGACACGAATTCCACCAGGATGCGCTCGGGCCGCTCGGCCGCGCCCGCGCCGAGCTCCTCGCCCGCCGCCAGCGCCTGCGCCAGCGCGGCCGTCAGCCACGAGTCCGACATGAACAGGTTCACAAAGCCCGGGCCCGCCACCTCGAAGCGCTCGAGGCTCGCTCCCAGCCGCGCCTGCAGGGCGCTGCCCAGGCGCGCCGCCAGCTCGCGCGGCGGCACGCCCGCACCCGGCGCCAGCAGCAGCGCCGCGTTCGTCGAGTAGTCGCCGAACTGTGCTCGCCGCGGGCGCTCCAGCGTGATTGGCGTGCGCCCGCCGTTGACCGGCGCGCCAGCCGCGAGCTCGCCCGCGACCGCGAGCACCGTCCGCCGGAGGGTCTCCGGGGAGGCGCTGTGCTCGTCTGGCTCGGGCTCGATCATGGGTCCGCTCTCGGGGATTGCGATACTAGCTGTGTGAACGACCAAGACTCAGGCGCCGAGCGCCACATAAACATCCACCTGTCCCCCGAGATCATGGGCGGCGTATACGCCAACTTCGCCAACGTCAGCCACTCCGACTACGAGTTCACCGTCACGTTCGCGCGTGTCGACCACGAGGTCGAGTCCGACGAGGTGCCCGGCGTGGTCGTCTCACGCGTCAACCTCTCGCCGCGCTTCATGCGCGAGCTGATCGACGCGATGGAGGACAACTACTCGAAGTGGAGCGCCCGCGAGGGCATCAAAAACCTGCCCGAGTACGGCGGCACCGAGGCCGGCTCCGACGCCGACTAGCGTCGCGTGGCGCGCATCGCCGTGCGCACAGTCTGGCTGCGCCCTTGCAGCGAAAGCGATCGTGGAACGCCCGACGAGCAACGGTGTTCGTACCCTGCAAGGATGAAGGTCGCCGTCATCTCCGACATACACGCCAACCGGCACGCCTTCGAGGCGACGCTCGACGCGGTCGCCTCGAGCGACGCGTCCGAGCTCTGGTGCCTGGGCGACCTCGTCGGCTACGGAGCCGAGCCCGACGCGTGCGTCGAGCTCGCGCGCGAGCATGCCGCCGTGTGCCTGGCCGGCAACCACGACCTCGCCGTCACCGGCGAGATCCCGCTCGACGAGTTCTCCAAGGGGGCCAGCGTCGCCGCGCAATGGACCAAAGAGGTGATCGCGCCGGAGAACCTCGCCTTCCTGCAGAGCCTGCGCCCCCAGGGCCAGGAGGGCGCGGTCGGGCTCTATCACGCCAGCCCGCGCGACCCCGTGTGGGAGTACGTGCTCTCGGCGCTGCTCGCCGAGCTGTGCCTGGACGCCCAGCCCCACCGCATCTGCCTGATCGGCCACTCGCACGTCGCGCTCTCGTTCGAGCGCCACGAGGGCGAGCTCGCGACCGGCGAGCCGCGCCGCGAGGGCACGCAGCTGGACATCGCCGACGGCGAGTGGCTGCTCAATCCCGGAAGCGTCGGGCAGCCGCGCGACGGCGACCCGCGCGCGTCGTGGCTGCTGCTCGACCTCGACGACATGGCTGCCTCGTTCCATCGCGCCGACTACGACATCGCCGGTGCCGCCGCCGCGATCCGCGCCGCGCGCCTGCCCGACTCGCTCGCCGAGCGCCTGGAGTACGGCCAGTGAGCGCGCGCCACGCCCGCGCCGCCACGGGCGCCCCGATCCTGCGCCTCGCGCTCGCCGGCGTGCTCGGCATCGCCGCCGCGCTGCTCGTCTCCTGCGGCGGCTCCAGCGCCAAGCTGATCCCCGTCGCCGACGCCGGCCCGCTGCAGAGCGACTTCGAAACCGTCGCGCAGGACGCCGAAGCGGGCAACGGCAGCTGCACGACGACCGAAGCCGCCATCCTCAAAACCGAGCAGGACTTCGGCGCGCTGCCCGCGAGCGTCGACTCCGGCCTGCGCCAGACGCTGCGCCAGGGAATCGAAAACCTGCGCGCGCGTGCGCTCGTGGTGTGCGCGCAGCCGCTCGTGCAGACCACTCCCACGAGCACGATTCCCAAGACGACCACCGGCACCACCACCAGCACCCCCACAACCCCCACGACGACGCCCACCACCACGCCCACGAGCACCACGCCGAGCACCACCCCCACGAGCACCAGCCCCGGTGGCGGCACGCCCGCGCCCGGCGCCGGCGAAACCCAGCCCGGCACAGGCGGCGCGCCGGGTGGCGGCACCGGCGCCGGCGAAAACGGCTCCGCCAACGGCTCCAAGCCGCCGGAAGGCGGCGCGGGCGCCGGCGGGATCGGCGCGAACGGCCAGGAAGGCGCCAAATGAGCAAGGTCGAGATCGCCGGGCGCTACCGGCTGGAGAGCCGCCTCGGCTTCGGCGGGATGTCCACCGTGCACCTCGCCCTCGACCTGCGCCTCGAGCGCCAGGTCGCCGTCAAGCTGCTGGCCGAGCATCTCGCCGACGACCCTGCCTTCGTGTCGCGCTTCCAGCGCGAGGCGCAGGCCGCCGCGCGCCTGGTGCACCCCAACATCGTCCAGGTGTTCGACTCCGGGCGCGACGAGCGCACCGGCCAGTACTTCATCGTCATGGAGTACATCGAAGGGCCCTCATGCGCCGAAATCCTGCGCGACCGGGGGTGGGTCGAGGTCGACGAGGCGCTGTTGATCATCGAACAGGCGTGCGAGGGCCTGCACTACGCCCACCGCCACGGCGTCGTCCATCGCGACGTCAAGCCCGGCAACCTGCTGCGCGCGCGCGAAGGCGAGGTCAAGCTCGCCGACTTCGGCATCGCCAAGGCCACCGAGCAGTCGAGCATCACCCAGATCGGCTCGGTGCTCGGCACCGCCGCCTATCTCGCGCCCGAGCAGGCGCGCGGCGAGGAGGCCGGGCCCAGCGCCGACCTGTACGCGCTCGGGGTCGTCACCTACCAGCTGATCTCAGGGCGCCTGCCATACGAGGCCAGCTCGCTGACCGAGCTCGCGCTCAAGCAGCAGCAGGAGGAGCCACCCACGCTCGACACGCTCGTCGCCGCCGTCAGCCCCGAGCTCGCCGCCGCGGTCGCGGTCGCGCTCGCGCTCGACCCCCGCGATCGCTACAAGACCGCCCTGGAGATGCGCCACGGGCTCAGCGACGGCGCCCGCGGCATCGCGCCTGCCGGGCCGCGCCCCGCAACGCGCGCCGCGCGGGCCGGACGCGCCACGGGGCGGGGCGTGACGCCTCC
>JBEKGK010000056.1:0-22342 GCA_050012835.1 Solirubrobacteraceae bacterium
CGTCCGGGCAAGGACGCGAGCGCTCGTGCTCAGCGGTGCGTGAACGCGAGCCGCTGCCCGTCGGGGTCGCGCACCGACAGCTCGCCGTCGGCGCCGCGCGCGAACGACGGCTGCGACGAGGCGTCGGCGAGCGTGCGCTCGAGCGCGTCCAGCGCCGCCGCGTCGCCGAGCTCGAGCTCGATCCGGCGCAGGCCCGGCGCGCTGTCCGGGGCCGCCGCTGCACCCTGGCTCTGCCACGAGTTCAGGCCGACGTGGTGGTGGTAGCCGCCGGCCGCGAGGAACGCCGCGGAGGGCAGCTGGGCCTGTTCCTCCAGGCCGAGCGCATCGCGGTAGAAGGCCGCCGCGCGGGGCACGTCTGAGACCTTCAGATGCACGTGTCCGACGGTCGTGTCCGGTGAGACGCTGGGTGCGGGCTCGTCATCGAACTGCGCGAGCAGGTCATCGAGGTCGAGCGGCAGCGTGACCATCACCACGCCGCGCCCGTCGGCGGGCCGCTGCCATAGCTCGCGCGGGCGGTCGGCGTACAGCTCGATCCCCAGGCCGTCCGGATCGCTCAGGTACAGCGCCTCCGAGACGCCGTGGTCGGAGGCGCCCTCGAACGGCCAGTGCGCGCCGGCGACGCGCCGCACGCTCTCGGCCAGCCGCGCGCGGCTGGGGTGCAGCCACGCCACGTGGTAGAGGCCGGTGGCGCCCGGCGCGAGCGGCGTGGGCGAGGCGATGTCGGTGAGCACGAGCGCGGGGCGCTCGGGGTCGGGACCCATCTGTGCGAGGTGCTCCTCGCGGGCGATCAGCGGTAGGCCGAGCACGCGCTCGTAGAAGTCGGCGCTGCGCGCCAGATCGCTGACGGCGAGCTCCACCTCACGGATGCGCAGGTCCGGGTCGATCGCGGTCATCGCGGCACGGGAGCGGTGAGCGTCATCTCGTTCCAGGGTAGTCTCATCGGCGATGAATTTCCGCAAGCTCGGCGCGAGCGACATCGAGGTCTCGGAGATCAGCCTCGGCTCCTGGCTGACGTACTCCGGGGGAGTCGAGCGCGAGCAGGCGAGCGCGTGCGTGCAGGCGGCGTTCGACGCGGGCATCAACTTCATCGACACCGCCAACGTGTACGGGCGCGGCGCCGCCGAGACGCTGCTGGGCGAGGTGCTCGCCGGCCACGAGCGCTCCTCCTACGTGCTCGCCACGAAGGTCTACTTCCCGATGTCCGACACCGACCGTGGCCTGTCGGCCGCGCAGATCCACAAGCAGATCGACGCGTCGCTGCAGCGCCTGCGGACCGACCACGTCGACCTCTACCAGTGCCACCGCTACGACGACCAGACGCCGCTGGAGGAGACGATGGCCGCGCTCAGCGAGGTCGTGCGCGCGGGCAAGGCGCGCCACATCGGCTTCAGCGAGTGGCCCGCCGAGAAGATCGACGAGTCGCTCGCGATCCCCGGCGTTGAGCGTTGGGTCTCCAGCCAGCCGCAGTACTCGATGCTGTGGCGCGCCCCCGAGGCGGAGGTGATCCCGCTGTGCGAGCGCGAGGGCATCTCGCAGATCGTGTGGTCGCCGCTCGCGCAGGGGGTGCTCACCGGCAAGTACCTGCCCGGCGAGCCGCCGCCGCCGGACTCCCGTGCGGCGAGTGACAGCATGGGCGGCTTCATCGACCGGCTGATCCAGCCACCCGTGCTGGAGGCGGTTCAGAGGCTGGCGCCGATCGCCGAGCGGGCCGGGCTGACGATTGCGCAGATGGCGCTCGCGTGGGTCCTGCGCCAGCAGAACGTCGCCTCGGCGATCGTCGGCGCGAGTCGCCCCGAGCAGGTGCATGCGAACGCGTCGGCGTCCGGCGTGACGCTCAGCACGGACACGCTCGAGGCGATCGACGAGGCGCTCGGCGACGTCGTCGTGCGCTGACGACGCCGCCTGCGCCGCCGCTCAGGCGGCCTTGACGGCTGAGATGTCGAGCAGGATCTTGACCTTCTCGCCGACGGCGAAGTTGCCCGACCCGAGCGCCATGTTGAACTTGATGCCGTAGTCCGAGCGGTTGATCTGGGCAGTCGCGGAAAGCCCGACGCGCGGGGTGCCCTGCGGGTCGGTCTCGGTGCCCTCGACGCTCGCCTCGAGCGTCAGCGGGCGGGTGACGCCGCGGATCGTGAAGTCGCCCTCGATCTCGTATGTCTCATCGTCGAGCGGGCGCACGGACGTCGACTTGAACGTGATCTCGGGGTGGTTCTCCGCGTCGAAGAAGTCGGCGGAGCGGAGGTGCTCGTCGCGCTGGGACTCGCGCGTGTCGACGCTCGCGACCTTCACCGAGCCGTGGGCGCTGACGCCGTCGGCGCCGACCTCGAGCGTGCCCTCGAACTCGTTGAAGTGGCCCTTGACGGTCGCGATGCCCAGGTGTTTGACGTGGAATTCGACGCTCGAGTGAACCGGGTCGACGTTCCACGTGCCTGTCGGAAGCGCGGCCTGCGTGACGGTTGACTCAGGTGTTGACATTGGCGGTCTCCTTTTCGAAGGGGTGTGCTCCCAGCTGGAAGCGTCGCCTCGACAGTAGCAAAGACGCTTGCGTCTGCAACTATCGCGCGTGCAACGACCTTGCTCAGCGGACCTTGCTCAGCGCGGCTGGACCACGAGCGTCTGAAAGGCGCGGCCGACGGGTCCGTGCGCATCGTGCAGCACGCTCTCGGCCAGGCCTGTGCCGCCGCCGTGCAGCAGCGTGCGCGCATCCAGCCCGATCCACTCGCCGCGCGGCGGGCGCTGCAGGTGGATCGTGAGATCGGCGTTGATGAACAGGAAGCGCTCGAACGGCAGCTCCGCGCTGACGCCGTTGCCGAAGTCAGCTGTGGCGGCAAGTCGTGCCAGCGGCGTCAGCTGCTGGCCGGCCAGCAGCGGGTGGCGCAGGCGCATCCACACGCGCCCGGGGCCGGGCGCCCTGGGGTCGGTGAGCCAGCGCATCTCCATCGCGCTCGCCGCGAAGCTGTCCCCGGCGGCGTTGTCGAGCGCGAAGCGCACCGGCCTGCCCTGCTCGGGTGGGGGCAGCGCGTCCCGCGGCGTCGGAGTGTCGGCGTGCTCTGCCGGCGATGCTGCGGCGGCGTCGGCTACGTCTGCGGCGATCTCCTGCACCCGCAGCGCGCTCGCGCGACAGATGACCTGCTCGCCGGTGCCGAGGTCGGCGCTGAGCTCGCCCGCCAGCTCCTGCACGCGGCGGCCGGGGCGCACGATGCGCGTGGACAGCGTCAGCGGGGCGAACGGGATCGGGCGCAGCAGCTCGAAGCCGAGGCGCGCGATGCGCAGCTGCGAGCCGGGCTCCACGCGCTCGAAGGCGGCGGCGATCAACGCCGCGGGCGCGCCGCCGTGCAGCGCGTTCGGATCCCACGGCCCACGGGCGTGCTCCGTGGGCCGTACAACCATGGCTATACCGTCTCCGCGGGAGGACACATGACCGCCACGGTGCTCGCCGTCGCCCTCCCCCTCCGGGGACGATGCCGGGGACGATGCGGCGAGGAAGATGCTGTCGGTCATCTCGTGCGGTCAGTCGGGCAGGCGGTCGACGAAGTCGGCGAGCTTGCCGGGATCGCGCAGTGGCGCGCCGTGGCCAAAGCAGGTCAGGTGCGGGCGCAACGCGGCCAGCCTGCGCGCCGAGGAGCGGTTGCGGGCGGGGTCCGGCGTGAAGACCGCCGGCGGCTCGTGCAGACCGGGAATCCCGGTCCTGACGTTGACGTTGTTGAGCACGTCGCCGAGGATCAGCACGCGGTCGGACTCGCGCCAGTAGGCGAGATGCCCGCGCGAGTGCCCGGGTACCTCCAGGACGGTGAAGCCCGCCACCTCGTCGCCCTCGGTCAGCGCTCTGGCGACCGGATGCGGCGGCCCGGTCCAGAAGCGCCGCTGCAGCCGGTTCAGCCAGCTGGGCGCCTGCGAGTTGTAGACCCCGCCGGGGGTCTCCATCGCGGGCACGTCGCCCTGGCCGCACCACAGCGGGATCTGCAGCCGCTCGCAGATCGCGTGGCTCGAGCCCTGGTGGTCGGGGTGGGCGTGCGTGAGCGCGTGCGCGCTCAGCGTGCGTCCGGCGAGCTCGCGCATGATCCGCTGCTCGCCCTGCCTGGTGGCGGCGTCGATCAGCACGTCGCCCACGAGGTACACGTTGATCGCGTTCGGCGGCCAGCCGCGCAGCAGCTGGACGTCCTCGGCGAGCTGCCTCATGCCGCCGCCCCCGCCCCGATCGCGGGACCCGTCGCGGCGCTCACGTGCGCGAAGCCTCCCAGGAGAAGCCGCGCACGGCGAAGTACAGCCCGAACGCGCCCCACAGGGCGATCACGGCAAGCGCGTCGAGATGGCTGCCCAGGCCGGCGCCGGCGACCATCGCCCCGGACAGCCCGTCGATCAGCGGCTTCAGCGGCAGCGCTTCGGCGATCGTGCGCACGAAGCCGGGAGCGCTCGAGGAGTCGAACACGTAGAAGGAGATCGCCACCACGGGCAGGAACACGGCGTTGACGTACGCGGCGGTCGACTCGAAGTTGGGGATCGCGTGCGCGAACGCGACGCCGAGCGCGGCGAAGCTGACGACGCCGACGATCACGAACACGACCAGCGCGCCCCAGTGCAGCGGCCAGCCGATCCCGAAGAAGGCGCGTCCGGCGAGCACGACGATGGCGATCTGCAGCGCCGTGTTGGTGACCGCGTTGGCGGCTACGCCGCCGAAGTAGGAGATCGTCGGCAGCGGCGTGCCGCGGATGCGCTTGAGCACGCCGCGCTCGCGCAGGAACACGATGTTGTACGCGAGCGCGGTGAACGTGGTCGACATCACGCTCATGCCGGCGATCATCGGCACGAGCCGGTCGAGCTGGTGCTGGTTGCCGCTGAGGGCGGCGCCCGCGCCCGCCAGGAACAGCAGCGGCAGCACGAAGTTGAAGAACGCGGCGCTGGGGTTGCGCCAGAACATCCTGCGCTCGAGGCGGTACTGGCGCCACGTGAGGGCGAGCGCGTCAGGCACGGCTGGCCTCCCGGCGAGGCTTCCCCTCGCGGGGGCCGGCGGGCGCATCGGCATCGGCATCGGCGTCGGCGGTCAGTTCGAGGTAGACGTCCTCGAGCGTCGGGCGGCCCACCGACAGCTCCTGCAGGCGCTGCCCGTGGGCGAGCGCCTCGCCGGTGAGCTCGTGCAGCAGCGTGGTCGGGTCGTCGGTCTCGCGCTCGACCAGCTCGCCGCCGGAGTCGCGGTAGGCGACCTTGTATTGGTGTCCGCCACCCGCCCCGCCCGCGCCCACGCCCAGCTCACGCGGCGGCCCGATCGCCAGCACGCGCCCGTCCTTGACGATCGCCACGCGGTCGGCGAGCGCCTGCGCCTCCTCCAGGTAGTGCGTCGTCAGCAGGATCGTCTTGCCCAGCGCTCGCAGCGAGCGCACGGTCTCCCACGCGGCGCGGCGGGCCTCCGGATCGAAGCCGGTGGTGGGCTCGTCGAGGAAGATCAGCTCCGGGTCGCCGACGAGCGCCAGCGCGAAGTCCAGCCGCCGCAGCTGGCCGCCCGACAGCTTGCGGCTGCGCTCGTCCGCCTTCTCCTGCAGGCCGGCGAGCGCCAGCACCTCCTCGACGTCGCGCGGATGCGGGTAGAAGCTCGCCCAGTGCGCGAGCGCCTCGCGCGGGGTGATGTGGCTGTAGATGCCGCCCGACTGCAGCACGACCCCGATCCGCCGGCGCAACTCGATCGAGCGGTTGGCGGGGTCGTGGCCGAGCACCGAGACCTCGCCACTGGTGCGCGTGCGGTAGCCCTCGAGGATCTCCACGGTGGTCGTCTTGCCCGCGCCGTTGGGGCCGAGCAACCCGAAAACCTCGCCCCGCTGCACGGTGATGTCGATGCCGCGCACCGCCTCGTAGTCGCCGTAGCGCTTGCGCAGGTCGTGCACCTCGATGGCGGGGCCGCCGGCTGTCACCGTCCGATCATCTCAGGATTGCATTCCGGGGGAGCGCATGCGCTCCCCCGCGGGGCCGCACATGTGCGGCCCCGTTCCGAGCCGTGCATGCACGGCTCGGCCGACCGGTACATGTACCGGTCGGAACTCGGCCAGATGTGGCTCAGCTCTTGCTCACCAGTGCACGCCGCGCGTGAGCGTCGCCATCGCGATCTGCTCGAAGGAGGCGCGCTCCTCGACGTCCGCGTGGCCCTTGGAGGCGGCCGAGTCGGGGAACACGCGGTAGGCGAGGTACAGCAGCCTGTCGACGGCGCTCGGCGAGAGCGTGTAGGCGACTTCCCCGAACTTGCCCATCCACGTGCCCATCTCCTTGGGGCGGGCGCGCAGCGCCTCGCAGATCATGTCGGCGGCCTCCTCGGGGCTGATCGCGGGGAAGGCGTCATACATCTTCGTGGGAGCGATCATCGCCGTGCGCACGAGCGGCATGTGGATCGTCGTGAAGGTGATGCCGTCGCCGATCACCTCCGAGGCGACCACGCGCGTGAACGCGTCGAGTGCGGCCTTCGATGCGACGTACGCGGAGAAGCGCGGCGGGTTGGTCTGCACGCCGATCGAGGAGACGTTGACGATGTGCCCGGAGCCGCGCTCGCGCATGCGCGGCAGCAGGCCGATGATCAGCTTGACCGCGCCGAAGTAGTTGAGCTGCATCGTGCGCTCGAAGTCGTGGAAGCGGTCGTAGCTGAGCGCGATCGAGCGGCGGATCGAGCGCCCGGCGTTGTTGACGAGCATGTCGATGTTGCGATGGTCGCCGAGCACGCGCTCGAGCAGCCGCTCGATCGACTCGATGTCGGAGAGGTCCGCGGCGTACACGTACGCGGTGCCGCCCGCGGCGACGATCTCGGCGCGCACCTCCTCGAGCTTGTCGACGTTGCGTGCCACCAGCAGCGGCACCCCGCCGGCGGCGGCGACCTTCAGCGCGGTGGAGCGCCCGATGCCCGACGAGGCGCCCGTGATCAACACGGTCTTGCCGTCGAGCGCCTGCTTGAGCGTGGCGCCGCGGCGCAGCTGGTTGTCCATCTCCCGCTCCCAGTAGTCCCACAGGCGGTCCAGGTAGTCCGCCAGCGGCGGCGGCTGCTCGAGCGGCGAGCCGGCCAGCGCGCGCGCGGCTTCGCTCGTGTCGAAGCGGGGCACCAGCTCCATGTTCGCGAGCACCTCCACGGGGATGCCCAGGTCGCGCAGCGCGAGGCTGCGCGCCTGGCGCAGCGGCGGCAGCGCGAGCGCGAGCTTGAGCGGCCACTTGGGCAGGGGATCGGTGAGCCGTTTGTCGATGCTTACCGCGAAGCGCGGCGCGTGCGCGACCGCGGCCAGCTCGTTGATCAGATCGTCGACGCGCTGGGGCCGGGGGTCGGTGAGGTGGAACGCCCTGCCGTCGAGGTCCGGCTCGTGCGCGATGTGCTCGAGCGCGCCGGCGACCCAGTCGACGGGCACGACGTTCGTGTAGCCGAGATCCAACCCCACCAGCGGCACCCACTCGGGCAGCAGCTGGCGCATCCGCTGGATCGCCTTGAAGAAGTAGTACGGGCCGTCGATCTTGTCCATCTCTCCGGTCTGGGAGTCGCCGACGACGATCCCCGGCCGGTACACGCGCCAGGCCACGTACGGCTGCTCGCGCACGATCCGCTCGGACTCGAACTTCGTGCGGTGATACGGCGACGGCAGTCGCTGGCCCTCGTCGAACATGTTCTCGTCGAAGACGCCCTTGTAGGTGCCGGCGATGGCGATCGAGGAGACGTGATGCAGGTGCTTGGCGTCGAGCGCGCGTGCGAGTTCGACCGCGTGCGTAGTGCCGCCGACGTTGACCGCGGTGTTGCGCTCGGCGGGAGCGGTCATGTCATAGACGGCCGCCAGATGGAAGAAGTGCTCGATCTTGCCGCGCAGCTCCGTCACCTGCTCCTTCTCGACGCCGAGCAGCGGCCGGCGCAGATCCCCGACCACGGGCTTGACGCGCGCGGCGGCTGAGGCGCCGACAACGATGCTCCAGCGCTCGATCAGCTCGTCCAGGCGGCCGGTTGAGCTCTCGCGTACGAGCACGTACACGTCACCCTGGCGGTTCTCGAGCAGGCGCTCCACCAGTCGACGTCCGATGAAGCCGGTCGCTCCTGTGACGAAGTAGGCCATTGCTATGCGAGCATAACGGCAGCGATGATCAAACGGACGACGATCAACCTGGACTCGGAGCTGGTCGCGGAGGCGCGGGAGGTGCTGCATACGCGGAACACCACCGACACGGTGCAAAGCGCGCTTCGGGAGGTCGTTCGTCGCGAGCGCCTCAAGCGGCTGACGGAATGGGATCTCGGCGGTCTGACCCTCGAGGATCTCAAGGAGATGCGACGCTCACGCACGGAAACGAAGCCGTGGGGCAGGTTCGTCGAGCAATGATGCATGTAGCTCGCCCCGCGGCTGGCGCGTTGTACCCTGCGCCGCGCTGCAGCTCTGACTCCGCGCTCGCCCGCAGCCGCGATTACGCCCCCGCGCCAGCGCCCCCGCGGCCCTCGCCAGCGGCGAAGCGCGCAGCCCCTCGCGCGCCGTCCTCGAACACCTCGGGCCCGGCCTTGGCCTCGAGCGCGAGCGCGTCCGCGAGCGGCATGCCGAGGCCCTCGATCGCGGCGCGGCGGTCGGCGAGCATCGTCCGCTGCGGAAAGCGCGCGAGCCCCTCGGCGAGCGCGAGCGCGCGCTCAAGATGCGCACCGGGCGGCACGACCTCGGTGACGAGGCCCATCGACAGCGCCTCCTGGGCGTCGATGATACGGCCGGTGAGGATCAGGTCGAGCGCGCGGCCGAGGCCGACGATGCGCGGCAGGCGCTGGGTGCCGCCGTCGATCAGCGGCACGCCCCAGCGGCGCTCGGGATAGCCGAGCCTGGAGCTGTCGGTGGCGATGCGCAGGTCGCACCACAGCGCCAGCTCCAGGCCGCCCGCCAGGCAGAAGCCGGAGATCGCGGCGATCGTGGGCTTGGACGGCGTCAGGCGCGTGAAGCCCATCGGCCCCTCCTCGCTCATCAGCCGCTCGACCATCGTGCCGGTCGCCTTCAGGTCGGCGCCGGCGCAGAAGGAGACACCGCCCGCACCCGTCAGCACGAGCACGCGTGCATCGTCGTCGGCCTCGAAGCGCAGGTACGCGTCGTGCAGCGCCGCAGCGGTGAGGCCATCGACCGCGTTGCGCCGGTGCTGGCGGTCGATCGTGACGACGGCGGCCGCGCCGCGGCGCTCATAGATGACGGCCGTCCGGCCCGACTGCTCCGGCTCGGCGGCCGGCTCGCCGTGCTCGGGCTCGCTCACGTGCGCGCTGTGGCTACCAGCCGCCGCGCAGATGGCCGTTGCTCAGCAGCGCCTTGTGTGCGGCTTTGCGCGCTTCCTTGCGCTTCTCCAGACGGCGCAGCAGCATGCTCGCCAGGAAGATGAACGTCGGGAAGAAGATCACCAGGATGAAGCCGGCGTCGGTGACGACCTTGTCGTTGGTCGCGCCGTAGAAGCCGCGGCCGTCGTTGAACGCGCTCGCGGTGGGCGCCAGGACGAGCGATGCGAGCAGCGCGAGCGGGACGAGCGTTGCGAGCAGGCGGTTGCGCATCGGTCGCCGAATCCTACCGGAGCAGGTGGAGGGCGGGCGGCGCCCGTGGCGCCTCAGTTTGTCGCGGAGCGATCTGTATAACGATCGCTATACAGCATTCGCGGTGGCACAACACCTGCCCTCCCGGTCACACTTGGGGCACAAACTCAGCGCCTACCATCAGCAGCCGATGGCGCTTCTGATCGCATCCGACCTGCACAAGGACATGGCCGGGCAGCCGCTGCTGCGCGGCGTGTCGTTCAAGCTCGAGCGCCGCGAACGGATGACGATCGCGGGACGCAACGGCGCGGGCAAGACCACGCTGCTGCGGATGCTCGCCGGCGAGACGTCGATCGACCGGGGCGATCTGAGCATCGCCAAGGGCGTGCGCATCGCGCTGCACGACCAGCGCCCGCCGCGCGAGCGCGCGATGGCGCTGCGCGAGTACCTGCTGTCGGGCTGTGCGGAGGAGCTGCAGATCGAGGCCGAGCTGGGCGAGCTGGAGGCGAAGATGGCGGGCGGCGCGAGCGACGAAGCGACGTACGCCCGCTATGCGGGCGCGCAGGCGCGGCTGGAGGCCCGCGGCGGCTACCTGTGGCGGGGTCGCGCCACCGCGATGGCGCACGGCCTGGGCTTCCGCGACGCCGACCTGGACCGAGCCCTGGACACGTTCTCCGGAGGCCAGCTCACACGCGCTTCGCTCGCTCGCGCGTTGGCCACGGGAGCGGACGTGCTGCTGCTCGACGAGCCCACCAACCACCTCGACATCGAGTCGCTGGAGTGGTTGGAGCAGACGCTCGTCGACCTGGACGCGGCGGTGGTGCTGGTGGCGCACGACCGCTGGTTCCTGGAGGCGGTCGGCACGGCGGTACTGGAGTTGGAGGCCGGTCGCTCGCGCTTCTTCGCGGGCACGTGGCACCAGTGGCGCCGCGAGCAGGCCGCCCGCGAGCTGGCGCTGGGCAGGGCGATCGAGTCCCAGCAGGCGGAGATCGAGCGCATGGAGCGGTTCATCGAGCGCTTCCGCTACAAGGCCACCAAGGCCAAACAGGCGCAGTCGCGGGTGAAGAAGCTCGCCAAGATCGAGCGCATCGAGCGTGATCCGCGCGACGGCAAGGGCCTGGAGTTCGCGTTCTCGGCGCCCGAGCGATCGGGTCGGGTGATCTTCGAGCTGCTCGACGGTCGCATCGAGATCGGCGACGCGAAAGGTGGGCCGCTGGTCCTGCTGGAGCACGTGGAGCTGTGGCTCGA
The DNA here is from genome assembly GCA_050012835.1 of Solirubrobacteraceae bacterium. Lineage (GTDB taxonomy): Bacteria > Actinomycetota > Thermoleophilia > Solirubrobacterales > Solirubrobacteraceae > Palsa-744. The sequence goes on from JBEKGK010000056.1 coordinate 10,736, forward strand.
ACGCGGCGAGCACGTCTCGCTGGTGGGCCCCAACGGCACGGGCAAGACCACCTTGATCGAGACGCTGGCAGGCCGCAGGCCGCTGGCGGCGGGCAAGCTGAGCACGGGCCACAACGTGAAGGTCGGCTACCTCTCCCAGCACGCCGACGAGCTGGGCGCGGGCGGTCCGGCTGAGCAGAGCGTGGTCGATGCGGCGCAGCGCGCCACCGGCCTGAGCCCGGGCAAGGCGCGCGCGCTGCTCGGGCGTTTCCTGTTCTCGGGCGAGGACGCCGAGAAGCCGCTGAGCGGGCTCTCCGGAGGGGAGCGCCGGCGCCTTTCGCTGGCCGTGCTGGTCCAGTCCGGCGCGAACGTGCTGATCCTCGACGAGCCCACCAACCACCTGGACATCGAGAGCCGCGAGGCGCTGGAGGACGCGTTGCGCTCGTTCGGAGGCGCGATCCTGCTCGTGTCACACGACCGCGCGCTGCTCGATGCGGTGGGAACGCGCACGATCGCGGTGGAGGACCGCTCGCTGCACAGCTACGTCGGCGGCTGGCCCGAGTACGTGCGCGTGCGCGACGAGCGCCGCGCGGAGGTCTCGGGCCGGGCGGGCAGGGCGGGCGCGCTGGCTGCCTCGCCCGCGCTGGCGCCCTCGCCGGGCGCGGCCAACGGCTCCCGGAGCGCGAGCAACGGGTCCCAGGGCGCGAGCAACGGGTCCCAGAGCACGGCCAATGGGTCCGCCTCCGCGGAGGCCGCCTCCGCGGAGGCTAAGAAGGGCCGCTCCAAGTCGGCCGGCAAAGGCCCGTCCAAGAACCGGCTGAGCGCGCAGCAGCAGGCCGAGCGCGCGATCGAAGAGGCGGAGGCCGCGCTGCGCGCCGTGGAAGCGGAGCTGACAGACCCGGCGGCGTGGGCGACACGCTACGAGTCGGCCAAGTCCGAAGCGCGCCACACGGCGGCCACGCGCGCGGTCGAGGATGCATACGCGCGCCTGGAGGCGCTGGTCGACTGAGCTGCTTCAGACGGTGCGGATGCGCGCGGTCGTGTCTCTGGCGTCGAGTAGCAGCTGGATGTCCCGGGGGTCGCTGGTGAGGACGGTGTCACCGCTCTGCACGAGCAGTGCAATCGCGGCGTCGGCGATGTCGCCGGTGCCGCTACGTGCCAGCAGGAGCCCGCAGCGCCGGGCGGCGAGCGTATCGAGGGGCCGCTCGAGGAACCCCCCGAGCGCTCGGGTGAGTCTCGCCTGTCGGGCTGGATCGCGCCACACCTGAGCTACGCACGCAGATGACGTGATCGCCTCGCTGCCGTGCTGCGCGGCGACCGCCAGCAGGGCGACCACGGTGCGATCGCCGCGATCGAGGGCGATCAGTGCGCCGGCGTCGAAGACGAGGGCAGCCATCTCCGGGCCTCGCTCAGCTCGTCCTCGGTGAAGGGCCCCCCGGTTTCCGCGGCGATCTCATTTGCGACGGCGTACAGCGTGTCGGCGCGCAGGCGAGCGGCTGCGGCATCGGCGAGCCAGCTGGACACTCCAGTTGGACCCGCGGCATCACGGACACGCTGGTACAGATCATCCTCGAGGCTCACGCTGATCTTTGCCATCAAAAGATGGTAGCACCACTGATCCTACCTACCAATGCCAGCGTCGTGATTCACGCTCGATCTACGTCTGTGCCTGCTGTGTGACACGAATCGAGAGCTAATCTCTACGTGTGAGCGAACAGCTCAAGACGGCACGCAACGTGGCGATCATCCTGGCGATCGCGGCGGCCGTGTACTTCATTCCCGGGGGCGGCCGGGCGGCGAGCACCTTCGAAGCCGTGCTGTGGGTCGCGTTCGGGCTGGGCATCGGCTACTTCGCGCTGCGCATGTATCGCGAACACCACATCACGCTGTACGGGCTCGGCGATCGCCACCGCGCGCTGCTGTACGGCGCGGTCGCGCTGGCTGTGTTCGTGTGGATGGTGCGCAAGCGCATGTGGTACGCGTTGCAGCTGCGCGGCGGGGAACTTGTGCAGGTGCACCGCTGGAGCGGCATCGGCGAGTTCGTGTGGTTCGTGCTGGTGGGCCTGATCGTGTACTCGCTGCTGGCGGTCTATCGCCACTCGCGCACCTATTGACAGTCTCGCCGCGAGGCTGCTCGCGCCGGTGCCTATCCTCGAGGCGATGGCTGCGACCGAGGAGCGGACGGACACGGCGGAGGAGCGCGCGAGCCTGGCCAAGCAGCGCCGCGCGCTGCCGGACCAGCCGGGCGTGTACCTGTTCAGAGACGCGCGCGGACGCGTGATCTACGTCGGCAAGGCCAAGTCGGTGCGCAAGCGCGTGGCGTCGCATTTCTCAAAGGCGCAGGTGGGCGGGCGGGGATCGGGTTCATCCGGGCACGCGGAGATGGTGGCGGCTGTGGAGCACATCGAGTGCGTGGTGGTGGCGACGGAGGCGGAGGCGCTGCTGGCGGAGCAGAGCTTCATCAAGCAGTACCGCCCGCGCTTCAACATCCGCCTGCGCGACGACAAGTCCTATCCGTTCATCGCGATCTCGCTGGACGAGGACTTCCCGCGCGTGTACTTCACGCGCGAGCGCCACCGCGCCGGACGCGCGTACTTCGGCCCGTACTCGAACGCCAAGCGCGTGCGCGCGACGCTGGAGGTGCTGGCGAAGGTGTTCATGTTCCGCTCGTGCACGGGACCCGAGCCCGGGCGGCGCAGCGGCAGCCCGTGCCTGGACTACTACATCAAGCGCTGTGAGGCGCCTTGCGTGGGCTATGTCTCAAAGGTTGACTACCGCGCGAGCATCGACGGCGTGATCGACTTCCTCAACGGGCGCTTCGCGGCGATCGAGCGCGACTTGCAAGCGCGGATGCTGGCGGCGGCGGCGGATGAGGAGTTCGAGCAGGCGACGCTGGAGCGCAACCGGCTGCAGGCGGTTCGCTCGCTGCTCGAGCGCCGGCGCGTCACAAGCGAGTCGGTGGGCACGTTCGACGCGGTCGCGGTGGCGGTCGACGGGCGCGACGCAAACGCGCAGGTCTTCCAGGTGCGCGATGGCGTGCTGTCCGACCGCCAGTCGTTCTACCTGGCAAACGAGGCCGAGCGCGACGAGGCGGAGGTGGGGGAGGAGTTCATGCTCCAGTACTACGGCGGATATACGTCGATCCCGGCGCTGCTGGTCGTCCAGCGCGGGCTGGGTCGGCGCACGGCGCTGGCAGACGCGCTGTCCAGCCGCCGCGGCGGGCCGGTGGAGCTGCGGGAGGCGGAGCGCGGCGAGAAGCGCCGGATCCTCGAGCTGGCGGAGCGCAACGCGCTGCTGGCGCTGGACCAGGAGCGGCTGCGCTCCGAGCGCCGGCGCCAGAGCCGCGTGGAGGCGCTCGAGGGCCTGCAGCGGGTGCTCGACCTCGACGTGCCGCCGATCCGCATCGAGTGCTTCGACATCTCCAACCTCGGCGGCACGCACACGGTGGCCTCGATGGTCGTGTTCGAGGGCGGCGCGCCCAAGAAGTCCGACTACCGCCGCTTCAAGATCCACACGACGGAGGGCGCCCCGGATGACTTCGCGTCGATGGCCGAGGTGCTCAGCCGTCGCTTCGCCCAGTGGGAGCGCCAGACCGACGTCTCGCCGCACGACAGCGCATATGACCAGAGCTTCGCGTCATTGCCAAACCTCGTGGTGATCGATGGCGGCAAGGGTCAGCTGGCGGCCGGGCTGCGGCCACTGCGGGGCTTTCGCGAGCGGGGCGTGGCGGTCGTGTCGCTGGCCAAGCGGATCGAGGAGATCTTCGTCCCCGGACGCCGCTCGCCGCTGGTGCTGGAGCACTCCACCCCCGAGCTGCAGCTGCTGCAGCGCGTCCGCGACGAGGCGCACCGCTTCGCGATAACCCACCACCGCGGCCGCCGCGACAAGGCGATGACGACCTCGCTGCTGGATGAGCTGCCGGGCGTCGGCCCGGCGCGCAAGCGCGCGCTGCTCACGCACTTCGGCTCGCCCGAGGCGGTCGTGCAGGCGTCCAGCGAGGAACTGCAGGCGGTGCCCGGCCTGCCGGCGAAGCTGGGGCGCGAGCTCTATGCGTACCTGCACCGCGCGGGCTGAGGCCCCTCGGCCGGCTCAGAGCGTATTCCGTGCCGCTTTTCCCGGCAAGTTGACACGCGCGTCCGCTGCGCGCGGCACAATCACTGGCGATGGCCGTGATCAGGCCCCTACGCCCGCTGCGAGCCGCCGGCGGGAAATCCGGCAAGCCGGTGGTCGAGTCGCGCTTGGAGGACTTCGTGGTGATCACGGGCTTCTCGGGCGCCGGCAAGTCGACGGCGATGAACGTGTTCGAGGACGCGGGCTACTTCTGCGTGGACAACCTGCCGCCGGAGATGATCCGCTCGCTGGTGGAGCTGTTCGTGCACAAGGGCTCCAAGGTCGAGCGCGCGGCGGTCGTCTCGGATGTTCGCGGCGGCGTGTACTTCGAGGCGCTGCGGGCGGTGGTCGACGATCTGGCGGCGCTCGGTCTTTCCTACCACGTGCTGTTCCTCGAGGCGGCCGAGCAGACGCTCGTCACCCGCTACAAGGAGACCCGCCGCCGCCATCCGCTGGCGCCGGAGGGCAGCATCGCGGCGGGGGTCGCGGCCGAGCGCGCGCTGCTCGAGCCGCTGCGCGGGCGCGCCGACCTGGTGATCGACACGACGGGCATGTCGGCGGCGATGCTGCGCGAGAAGATCGCCGAGGAGTTCCTGCCCCGTCAGGCCGTGGGACGGCTGTCGGTGACGTTCATGAGCTTCGGGTTCAAGCACGGTCCGCCGCGCGAGGAGGACCTCGCGTTCGACGTGCGCTTCCTGGCGAACCCCCACTACGAGCCGGAGCTGCGCGAGCTGACGGGATTGGACGCGGCGGTGGTCGAGTACATCGCGCGCGACGGGCGCCTGGATGAGCTGTACGAGCGGCTGCAGGCGCTGCTCGACTTCCTGCTCCCGCAGTACGTCGCCGAGGGCAAGGCCCACCTGGTGATCGCGATCGGCTGCACCGGCGGCCGTCACCGCTCGGTGGCGATCGCCGAGCACCTCGCCGAGCGCTACCGGGACCGCGAGGACGTCGACGTGGCGGTAGCCCACCGCGACATCGATCGCTTCGCGGGTGGCGCCTGAGCAAAGGGTCGCCCGTCGTCCGGCGTATAGCGATGGTTATACGCCCGATGAAAGCGAAGTGATAGTGCCGGGTCGCGTGCCGGGTCGCGTGCCGGGTCGAGTGAGTGCCGGGTCGAGTGCCGGATCGAGTGAGTGCTGGGTCGAGTGCCGGGTCGCCCCGCCCTGGCCGCGAAGTCGCCCGCAGACGGGGCGCTGATAGCCTCCCGGGGCACGCCGGGCGACCGGAGCAAGCGCTCCTGAGACCCGGCATCGTTCATTTTCGCTTCAGGAGGCAGTGAATGCCAGTACGCGTGGGTATCAACGGATTCGGCCGGATCGGTCGAAACGTGTTCCGCGCCGCGAAGGCCCGGGGCGCGGCGCTGGGGGAGGAGATCGAGTGGGTCGCGGTGAACGACCTGACCGACTCAAGGACGCTGGCGCATCTGCTCAAGTACGACTCGATCCTCGGTCCCTATCCGGGCGAGGTGCGCGCCAGCGGCGAGAGCGCCTTGGAGGTGGACGGGCGCGAGCTGAAGGTGCTGGCGGAGCGCGACCCGGCGGCGCTGCCGTGGGGCGAGCTGGGGGTCGACGTGGTGATCGAGTCGACGGGCCTGTTCACGGACCGCGACAGCGCGGCCAAGCACTTGGCGCAGGGCGCCAAGAAGGTGATCATCTCGGCGCCGGCGACGAACCCTGACGCGACGGTGGTGCTGGGGGTGAACTTCGACGAGGCGTACGACCGCGAGCGCGACGATGTGATCTCGAACGCGTCGTGCACGACGAACTGCCTGGCGCCGGTGGCGAAGGTGGTCAACGACACGGTGGGGATCAAGCATGGGCTGATGACCACGATCCACGCGTACACGGCTGACCAGCGGCTGCAGGACCTGCCGCACAAAGACCTGCGCCGCGCGCGCGCGGCGGCGATCAACCTGATCCCGGCTTCGACGGGCGCGGCGAAGGCGATCGGCCTGGTGATCCCGGAGCTGCAGGGCAAGCTGCACGGCTTCGCGGTGCGCGCGCCGGTGCCGACGGGCTCGGTGGTGGACCTGACCGTGGAGTGCCGCCGCGAGACGAGCGTGGAGGAGGTCAACGCGGCGCTGAAAGCAGCGGCGGAGAGCGGCCCGCTGGCGGGGATCATGCAGTACACCGAGGACCCGATCGTCTCCAGCGACATCGTTCAGTCGCCGTTTTCCTCGATCGTGGACTCGCAGCTGACGGCGGTGGTGGACGGCACGATGCTGAAGGTGGTGGCGTGGTACGACAACGAGTGGGGCTACTCGAACCGGCTCGTGGACCTGACGCAGAGGGTCCTGTGAGTCGACGCCGCAGCCCCGCCGGTCCGCTTCTCACCGGGCTGGCGCGTCGCTGCAGACGATCTGCTGGGGGTATCGTGACGGAGCGCGAAGAGATCGGAGATAGTCGATGAGGAGCATTGACGACGTGGACGTGCACGGCAAGAGGGTGCTCGTGCGCGTGGACTTCAACGTGCCGCTGGGAGTGGACGGCGAGGCGGCGGCCGGCGGCGTTCCGCTGGTGAGCGACGACACGCGCATCGCTGCGGCGCTGGCGACGATCGAAGAGTTGCGCGCGCGTGGGGCACGACTGGTGCTGGTCTCCCATCTGGGGAGGCCGAAGGGCAAACGCGTGCCGGAGCTGTCGATGGCGCCCGTGGCGGATCGCCTGCGTGAGCTGACGGGCGCGAAGGTGACATTGGCGCCGGCGGTGGTGGGCGAGGAGGTGACGGCGCTCGCGGGGGGGCTGGGCGACGGGGAGATCCTGGTGCTCGAGAACGTGCGCTTCGAGCCGGGGGAGGAGAGCAACGACCCCGAGTTCGCGGCCGAGCTGGCGGCGTTGGCAGACCTCTACGTCGACGACGCCTTCGGCGTGGCGCATCGTGCGCATGCGAGCAACGAGGGCGTCACGCATCTGCTGCCGAGCGCGGCCGGACGGCTGCTCGAACGAGAGGTCAAGACGCTCACGGGAATCCTCGAGCATCCCGAGCACCCGCTCGTGGCGATCGTGGGCGGCTCCAAGGTCGCCGACAAGATCAAGGTGATCGAGCGCTTCCTCGCGGTGGCCGACGTGGTGATGATCGGCGGCGCGATGTGCTTCCCGTTCCTGTGCGCGCAGGGGCACACGGTGGGAACGTCGCTGTGCGACGACGAGGATGTGGAGCACGCGCGCAGCGCGCTGTTGCGCGCCAGCGACACGCACGCGCCGCAACCCGGCCGCGCGCGCCTGCTGGTTCCGAACGACCTGGTGATCGGCGAGCGCCTGGCGGCGGATGCCGAGCACCGCGTGCTCGACGGGGTGGAGGTGCCGGAGGGCTGGATGGGCCTTGACATCGGCCCCAAGACGGTGGAGCGCTACACGAGCGTGATCATGAGCGCGGGCACGGTCTTCTGGAACGGGCCGATGGGCGCGTTCGAGCTGGAGCCGTTCGCGGCGGGGACGCGAGCGGTGGCGGAGGCGATGGCGCACGCGAAGGGCCTGACGGTGGTCGGCGGCGGCGACTCGGCGTCGGCGCTGGCGCACTTCGGGCTGGAGCACGCGGTCGACCACCTGTCGACGGGCGGCGGCGCGACGCTGGAGCTGGTCGAGGGGCACGCGCTGCCGGGAGTGCAGGCGCTTGAGGGCGCGGGTGTGTCCTGTTGATGGATGGGTCCTCGCTCACCCGCACGCCGCTGATCGCGGGCAACTGGAAGATGTACAAGACGGAGGAGCAGGCGGAGGAGCACATTCAGGCGCTGCTGCCGCTCCTGTCGGCGGTGGACGGCGTGGACGTGGCGATCTGCGTGCCGTTCACGGACCTGCGGGCGATGGTGGACAGCGCGCGAGGCTCGCGCGTGGAGGTGTATGCGCAGAACATGCACCAGGAGCCGGAGGGCGCGTACACGGGCGAGGTGTCGGCGCCGATGCTGTGCGAGCTGGACGTGCGCGGCGTGGTGCTGGGGCATTCCGAGCGCAGGGCGCTGTTCGGGGAGACGGACAGGGCGCTGGCGCTGAAGGTGCCGGCGGCGCTCGAGGCGGGCCTGGTGCCGATTCTGTGTGTGGGCGAGACGGAGGCGGAGCGCGACAACGACGACACCGATCGCAAGCTGCGCCAGCAGATCAAGGACGACCTTGCGAACGTGCCGAGCGAGCGGCTGGCGGAGGTGGTGATCGCGTACGAGCCGATCTGGGCGATCGGCACGGGCAGGGTGGCCACGCCCGAACAGGCGCAGGAGGCGATCGCGTTCATCCGCGCGCTGGTGGGCGATCGCGACGGGCAGGCGGCGGAGGCGGTGCGGATCCTGTACGGCGGCTCGGTCAAGCCCGAGAACGCGCGTGAGCTCTTGGCGCTGGCGGACGTGGACGGCGCGCTGGTGGGCGGCGCGTCGCTGGACGCGGAGTCATTCGCGCAGATCGTGACGGCGGCCGCGCGATGAGCGTGCCGGCCGGCCCGACGAGTCTGCCGGTGCCGTGCGCGTGCTTGATCGTGCTGGACGGCTGGGGTGTAGCGGAGCCGGGGCCGGGCAACGCGATCTCGCTGGCGCGCACGCCGGTGTTCGACGCGCTGTGGGACGCCTATCCGCACACGACGCTGAGCGCGTGCGGGCGCGCGGTGGGGCTGCCGGAGGGGCAGATGGGAAACAGCGAGGTGGGGCACCTGAACCTGGGCGCGGGGGCGGTGGTGCGCCAGGATCTGGTGCGCATCGACGATGCGGTGGCGGACGGCTCGCTGGCTCAGAGCGAGGTGCTGCGGGCGGCGTTTGCGGACGCCGAGCGGGTGCACCTGCTGGGGATGGTGTCCGACGGCGGCGTGCACTCATCGCTGCAGCACCTGCGGGCGCTGATCGAGTTGGGGCATTCGTTGGCGGTGAAGGAACTGGTGGTGCACGCGTTCACGGACGGGCGCGACACGCTGCCGCACGCGGGAGCGGCGTTCCTGGCGGAGCTGGATCGCACGCCGGGTGCGCGTGTTGGGTCTGTGGTGGGGCGCTACTGGGCGATGGATCGCGACCGGCGCTGGGAGCGCACGCAGCGGGCGTACGACATGCTCGTGCACGCCAGCGCGCCGCATCGTGCGGACAGCGGTGAGCAGGCGGTCAAGGACGCGTATCGCAGGGGCGAGACGGACGAGTTCATCGAGCCGACGCTGGTGGGAGCGGAGGCGCGGATTCGCCCCGGCGACAGTGTGATCGCGTTCAACTTCAGGCCCGACCGCATGCGCGAGATCACGCGCGCGCTGGCCGAGGACGGCTTCGGCGAGACCGGCGAGGATCTGCCCGGATGGACGGGCCGCGGCGGCGTGCCGGCGATCACGCGCTACACGACGCTGACACGCTATGAGGAGGGGTGGCCATACCCGGTGGTGTTCGCTCCACAGCATCCGGCGAGCACGCTGCCGGAGGTGCTCGAGCGTGCGGGCGCGTCGCAGCTGCACGTGGCGGAGACGGAGAAGTACGCGCATGTGACGTACTTCTTCAACGGTGGCGACGAGACGCCGATGCACGGCGAGCGGCGCGAGCTGGTGGCGTCGGCGCGGGACGTGCCGACGTATGACCACAAGCCGCAGATGAGCGCGCGGGAGGCGGCGGGGGCGTTCGTGGGCGCGTGGCGGCAGGACGGGCCGCGCTTTGGGATCATCAACTTCGCGAACGCGGACATGGTCGGCCACACGGGCGTGATCGAGGCGGCGGTGAAGGCGGTGGAGACGGTGGACGAGTGCCTGGGCGAGGTGGTGAGCGCGGTGCACGAGCGCGGTGGCGCGTGCGTGGTGACGGCCGATCACGGCAACGCGGACCACATGCTGGAGCCGGACGGCAGCCCCAACACGCAGCACTCGCTGAACCCGGTGCCGTTGATCCTGACGAGCACGGGCGCGTCGCTGCGCCAGCAGGGCGGCATCCTGGCGGACGTGGCGCCGACGGTGCTGCAGGCGCTGGGGATCGAGCAGCCGCTGGAGATGACGGGGCACACGTTGATCGAGGGTCGCTAGATGCGATCGTGGCGTCTGCTGGCGAACTTCTTCATCGGCGCCGGCGCCAATCACTTCGTGATGCCGCGCGCCTATGAACAGATCGTGCCGTCGCCGTTGCGCGGCCATGCCAAGCAGATCGTGCAGATCAGCGGCGTGGCCGAGATCGTGGGTGGCGTGGGCGTGCTGGTGCCATCGACGCGGCGCCTGTCCGGACTGGGCCTGATCGCGCTCTTGGCGGCGGTGTTTCCGGCGAACCTGCAGATGGCGCGCGAGCCGGAGCGCTTCCGCCGCATCCCTCGCTGGGCTCTGTATGGGCGCCTGCCGCTGCAGCCATTGATGATGCTGTGGGCGTGGAAAGCGACCAGGAGATGAAATCGATCTGCCGAGCGGCGCGGCCTGGCGCTGCTATGTTCGAGTGAGAAGCAGGCCGTTGGACCGGACCGCCATGTCGACCGTCACAGCCGTCAAGATCGCCCACTCCGAGCAGGAGTCCCTGACATTGGGGGAGCTGCGCGCCTGGCGCGGTCTGCTGCGAGCGCACGCTTGCATGGCCAAGCGGCTGGACGCCGAGTTGGAGCAGGCGCACGGGCTGCCGATGACCTCGTATGAGGTGCTGGGCCATCTCGAGGAGGCCAGCGGCGGGCGCATGCGCATGTGCGAACTGGCGGAGCAGGCGCAGCTGTCGCGCAGCGGGCTGACGCGACTGGTCGATCGCCTCGAGCGTGACGGCCTGCTGGAGCGCTGCTCGTGCGATCACGACGCGCGCGGGTCCTACGCTTGCCTGACGGACTCCGGGCGCGAGCGGCTCCAGGACGCGCGGGTGACGCATCTGGCGGTCGTGCGGGAGCACTTCTTCTCGCGCTTCTCCGAGAGCGAGCTGAGCAGCCTGGCTGACATGTGGGAGCGCATCGCTCCCTGCGGCAGCTGCTGAGCCGCGGAGCGGCTACTCGCGGGGCGTGCGGGGCGCGTGGCGGACGTGGCGGCGGTGCAGGATGAGCCCGCCGATGACCCCGAGCAACACGGCGGCCAGACCGTAGAGGCCGAAGGCTTCGACTGCGCTGCCGGCGGAGTGGCCGAGGAAGTAGGCGATCAGCCCGATGGCGCTCGCCCAGGCGATGCCGCCGAGCGCGTTCCACAGCACGAACGCGCGCCAGCGCATGCGGGTGGCGCCCGCCAGCCACGACGCCCAGATGCGCAGGCCGAGCAGGAACCGCCCGAAGAACACGGCCTTGGGGCCATGGGCTTCGAAGAATGGCTCGCCCACGCGCAGCACCTCCTGGCGCTGGCGCTGGAAGGCGCCGGGTCGCTCCAGCAGCCAGCGTCCGCCCTTGCGCCCGATCAAATACCCGATGTTGTCGCCGACGATCGCTGCGGCGGCGGCGAGCGGGATCACGAGCTCGATCTGGAGCTTGCCCTGGCTGGCGAGCACGGCGGCGGCGATCAGTGAGGTCTCGCCCGGGATGGGGGCGCCGCCGGACTCGCTCATGACGAGCAGGAACAGCAGCGGGTAGCCGAAGCTTTCGACGAGGTGGTCGACGTTGAGGAGGGCGGCCAGCATGGGCGGGGTGG
>JBEKGK010000057.1:0-22117 GCA_050012835.1 Solirubrobacteraceae bacterium
GACGCGCTCAAGATCGACCGCTCGTTCATCGCCCAAATGGCCCACAACAAAGAGGGCGAGACCATCCTCCAAACGCTCGTGCAGCTCGGCAAGGCGCTTTCGATCGAGACGCTCGCCGAGGGCATCGAGCAGGCACACGAGCTGTCCCTGCTGCAGGGCGAGCGCTGCGACAGCGGACAGGGCTTCCTGTTCGCACGACCACTCGACGCAGCCGACACCGAGACCTTCCTGCAGCACTGGGCCGCAAACAAAGCCCTCGTATAGCGCCGAGCTTCAGCGAGCCCTGCGAGCCAACACAGCTGGTGCTCCTCGGTGCAACTGTCGAGCGGTCTCAGCAGCTGCGTGGGCGAAGCGACGGGGTCGCGCGGCTCAGATCCCCCATGTATTGCCCGACCGTGTCTCGGCGGCGCCCTCGGCTGGTGGCGAGCTTGGCCTCATACAGCTGCTTGTCGGCTCGTGCAAGCGGAGCGTCCAGATCCTCGCCGGGCAGCCACTCGCTGATGCCGATCGACCAGCCGACGGGATCCTCGCCGCTACCTAGCCGTCTGAGCGCGGCGTCTGCCCCGATGGGCTCGGTGCAGGGAAGCAGCAGCACGAACTCGTCCCCGCCATGGCGGGCAAGGATGTCGCTGGGTCGCATGCGCTCGCGCCATTGTCGACTGAGGCCCGCGAGCAGCTGGTCGCCGGCGGCGTGGCCGGCGCGATCGTTGATCTGCTTGAAATCGTCGAGGTCGATCACCGCGACGGTCAGCGGGGCGCCGGTGCGGTTGGCCAGCGCGCGCTCGCGCAGCGCCGCCGCCAGGAATCCGCTCCGGTTGAGCAGGCCCGTGAGATGGTCGGTGCCTCCCTGGCGGCGCAGGCTCTCGCTGAGGTTTCCAAGCAGGATGCAGATCGACCAGATCGTGACGGTCACGACCAGCCAGTAGATCGCGACGTGTGACAGATGGCCGAACAGCAAGCCCGCGCCGAAGCCGACCGAGATCAGCAGCCCCTGAGCGTTCACCGCGCGACGCGGGAAGAAGTGGGCCGCGTAGATGGCGATCCAGGGGTAGGCGAACGCTGCGAGCATCATCCCTCCGTGGGTGCTCGCGCGTGTGATCAGAGTGCTGGTCACCAGCGCTCCGCCCGCTGCGAGCAGCTCGAATCCGACGAGGGGAATTCGGGCGGCAAACAGCCAGACGGCGCATCCGGCTGCGATGCCCAGCGCGCCCGCGGTGCCGACGAGCCCGGTCGGCTCGCTGCCGCTGATCGGGAAGGCGACCGTGGCGAGACAGACAAGCCCCTTGAAGATGAAGAGCAATGCCAGCGACCACCCAATCGCGGGGCGGCCAGCGGTTAGGCGTCGTGCGAGCGCGCGCAACAGCGCGAGCCCGGTCGCTTCCCGCGACGGCCTGTACGCGGGAAGCTCCGCCGCTGGGACCCGTGGCGACTGCCATGGCAACTGAGATGATCCGGTGCGCATCGAGTTGTCCATCTCTTCGGACCGGCCTCGCCGCCGCTTGAACATAGACGGCGCTGGTGCGACACACGATCCTTGCGCCCGAGCAGGCCACAGCCTGCTCGCGAGCCATGCTTCCACGCTCGTGCCGCCCCGACTGAGCGCTCAGCGGGGAGCCGTCGTCAGGCGGCTTCCACGGCCGCTGCCAGCTCGACCATGCTCACGTCGAGCGCCATGGCGATCTCGCGGACGGTCGTCCATGCGGGGCTCGCCTGCCCGAGCTCGATGCGCGCAAGTGAACCGGTCGTGATCCCAGAACGGTACGCGAGTGCTTCCTGAGTGGCGCCCCGCTCCACGCGCAGGCGGCGCAGAACGGCAGCGAGGGCGGGGTCGGGCGCAAGGTGCCGCGGCACCCGGAGAACATCGCACGCCATGCACGTCTAGGTCCATGCCTTTTACTGCCCATTGTTAGCCGCCCATCGTTAGCGGTGCCTGATCTGCCACGTATCGTACACATCGTTCGTGACGGATGGTACGCAGCGGATCGTATACGAGCGTCTGCGGGCGAGGACGCCACGATCGGATCCCGCGGCCGTATCACGCGGGAACGGAGCACTCCCAGCGCTCGCCTCGAGTAGCCGCGCTCGCACCGCCGCGGGGATGATTTCCTCGCAAGGTGCGGGGAGGCCGCCGACCGGGCTCTTGCAATCCGCGGGGGATGGTTCTAGCTTGGCATCAGACGCGGTTCCGAGCCGTAAAGAGCGAGGCCACTGAGGTGTGAGGCCGCGCCACCCGAACCGGAAGGCCCCCGGGCCGGAAGGGAAAGGTTCCTCGAGCGGCTCTGGACCGCGTCGCTTCGTTCTCCGGCCGCTGCCAGCAAGCCCGCACACTCAGGCGACGCTCGCCTGCCATGCGGCAGACCCGCCGCGCCGCGAGGACTAACGCAACTCTCACGGAGCCTTAAGCCCCACCTCAGCGCGCCGGCCTGTGATGGGGCTCGACCCCCGACGGCCTGCACCTGTGCCGTCTTGCGCAACCGAGAGGATTTCGACGACGATGATCAAGCTGCCCGGACTCGAGAACAGGAAACGCGCCGCCGTGATCGCGGGTGCAGGCGGCCTCGCGCTGGTCGCGCTCGCGTTCGTGCTCATCTACTTCGTGATCTTCCCCACCTCATCGCCCAAGCCGTTCAAGCTGACCGCCACGCCAGCCGCGAGCAGCGCGAGCACCACGAGCACCCACGCGAGCGCGACCAGCTCAGGCACCCAGGCAGGCGGGCGCTGGAGCATCGCAAGCGGCTCGCAGGTCGGCTACCGGGTGCGCGAGAAGCTCGCCTTCCTGCCCGCCCAGAGCGACGCCGTCGGACGCACATCCCAGGTCACCGGCGGGGCAACGTCGACCGAGTCCAAGGGCGGCCTCACGATCACCGCCGCCTCGTTCGACGCCGCCGTCAACACGCTCAAGAGCGACAGGTCGATGCGCGATGAAAAAATCCACGAAATAGGTCTCGAAAGCAGTCGCTATCCGACGGCCACGTTCGTGCTCTCGAGGCCCGTCACGCTGCCCGCGAGCGCCAGCACCGGCCAGGTCGTGCACGCATCTATTACCGGCGTATTCGACATTCACGGAACCTCCAAGCTCCAGACGCTGCCCGTCGAATTCAGCCTGTCGGGGTCGACGCTGCAGGCCGCCGGCTCGCTCACCTTCCCCTGGAGCGAGTTCGGCATGACCGCGCCGAGCGTCGGCGGCTTCGTCAACGTGACGGGCACCGCGACGATGGAATTCGACCTGCGCCTGCAGCGCGCGTAGCGTTAGAAGCAGGGCTCGAAGCGCTTGCCGTTGAGGGCGAGGTTGTAGCGCGCGCCCATGATCCCGAGCGCTTCATCCGCCGCGCAGAAGCGCTTGGGTGCGAGCCGGTACTCGGCGTTCAGCACGGGCTTGCCCGCCACCAGGTAGGGCCGGAAATCGGCGCATTCGCTGTACTGGTTGCACTGCTCCGCGAGCGCCCCGTCGAAGTACGGCTGCAGTTCGGGCGTCTGTTCGCCGTCGTTCTTCTGCAGCACGGCCATCCCCAGCGAGTGGACCTCGTCGGCGACCCACTCGTTGTAGGTCAGCTGCTCGCCGGCGGTGAGCGGAAATCCGGTCTTGTTCGCGTAGCCTTCGATGTTGTCGGGCTCGACCGCGTCGAAGCCCTTTTCGCTGCACATCCGCAAGCGCGCCGCCATGATCGGCTCGAGCACGCTCAGCTGGCGGATGTCCAGCCAGAGCTCGCCCGGCCATCCGTTGGAGCGCCCCAGAACCGACTTCGGGAACTCCGCGTAGTCGGGCCTGAAGTCCTCCGCGGTGCCCACGTCGATGTAGCAGATCACGTGCTTGCCTTGGCTGTGCAGCGCCGCGACCTCGGCCGCGCTGGCTTCAAACCCGTCGATGTCATACGCGGCCACCGGCTCGTCGTTGTTGATCCTCCCCTGCAGCTGCCAGTACCACGTCAGCCGCTGCGGCGGAGTCCACCAGCCGCCGGCCGCCCGTGCCTCGCCGGTGCCGCCGAGCAGCACCAGTGCGCCGAAGGCGGCGATCAGCAGCGCGGCGATCGCCGTCGCCGCCATCCCCGCGATCGGTTGCGTTGCGCGCGCCCTCATCATCGCCTCGATGCTAGGGCACGCGGGGCGCGCGCGTCGCCCGTTTGCCATCGCTCGCTCTAAGCATCCTGCCATCGTCCTCTTAGCGCGACCTTAGGCTCGCGTTACTGACGCTTCAGCGGTGCCCACCATGGTGTGCGTGCAAGCCATGCACACGACCAACGCGAACATCCTCGCCACCGCTGTGGGCCCGCATCTCTTCTGGATGACCAGCCGTGCCGCCGGCGTCGCGGCGCTAGTCCTGTCGAGCCTGGCTGTCTGTGTCGGCCTGCTGATCGGCGGACACCTCGTGAGGGGACACCGCCCGGAGCTGCGAGTAGCTCACGAGGCCCTGTCGCTGGCGACGCTGGCGACGCTCGCCGTCCACGGCCTCACGCTGCTCGGCGACGGCTATCTGCACCCGAGCCTCGGCGATATCGCGATCCCGTTCCTCAGCGGCTACAAGACGCTCTGGACGAGCATGGGCATCGTCGCGTTCTGGGCCCTGCTCGCGCTCGGGCTCTCCTACTACGCGCGC
This sequence comes from Solirubrobacteraceae bacterium, assembly GCA_050012835.1. Classification (GTDB taxonomy): domain Bacteria; phylum Actinomycetota; class Thermoleophilia; order Solirubrobacterales; family Solirubrobacteraceae; genus Palsa-744. The sequence goes on from JBEKGK010000057.1 coordinate 4,595, forward strand.
AACCGCATCGGCGTGCAACGCTGGCGCAAGCTGCACCGCTTCGCCGCGCTCGCGTGGATCCTCGGCATCGCGCACTCCCTCGGCCAGGGCACCGACGCTGGACAGACATGGTTCCTGGCGATGCTCGCGATCGTCGTCGTGCCCGCGGTCGGCCTGTTGCTCCTGCGCCACCGACGCCCCGCCGCCACCCCGCGGCCGGCGAGCTCAGCCCCGGTCCCGCAGGCGAGCGTCGCACGATGAGAACAGACGCCAGCACAACCCGGCAACTCGATGCCAGAGCGCTTGCCAGAAGCCGGCGCGAGGCCATGCGACGGCGCGCACGTCGCATTCGGCGCGCCGTCGCGGGCCTGGCGGCGGCGCTCTTCGCCATCGCGTTCCTCGCCATCTACGTGCAGCTCGCCTCTGGGCACGATCCAGCGCTGGTGGCCAACGCCGCGCGGCGCGCCGCCGCCGAATCCTCCACCGCCGCCGAATCCTCCAGCGGCAGCGAATCCTCCACCGCCACCGAATCCTCCGGCGGCAGCGAATCCTCCAGCGAATCGAGCTCCTCCGCCGGCGAAGAATCGAGCTCGGGCGCCTCCGCCGTGACCACGTCGCAGTCATGAGCGCTGAGGGCGAGGTCATCGACGAGTTCGACTGTTTCGGCTCCCGCTGCAGCGCGCTCGTGACCGGCCCCGGGCGAGCTGGCTCGGCGCACGATGCAGTGGCTCTCATCAGGCGCGCGCTGCTCGCGTGGCACATGCGCTTCTCGCGTTTCCTGCCCGCCAGCGAGCTCTCCCTCCTGAACAGCGATCCGCGCCAGTCGGTGCCCGTGCGACCGCTGATGGCCCGCTTCGCAAAGGCGGTGCGCGATGCCGGCTCGCTGAGCGGCGGACTCGTGGACGCGACGCTCCTATGGCAGATCGAGAGCGCGGGCTACGACGAAGACCTGCGCGACTCGCTGGCGCTCGCCACGGCGCTGGCGCTCGCTCCCACCCGTCGACCGGCCTCAGCGGCCGCTGCACGGCGCTGGCTGGAGGTCGAGGTGGACCTGGCCGCCGGCACGGTTACGCGCCCGCCCGGGCTGGCGCTCGACAGCGGCGGCCTGGCCAAGGGGCTGTTCGCCGACGTGCTGGGCGAGACGCTCGCCACGCATCCGAGCTTCGCGATCAACTGCGCGGGCGATCTGCTCGTCGGCGGGACCGCCGGGGTGCCTCGCCCGGTCAGGGTGCAGAGCCCGTTCGACGGACGCACGCTGCACACGTTCGAGCTCTCGCAGACGGGCGTTGCCACCAGCGGCATCGGTCGGCGCAGTTGGCTCGACGGCGACGGAGCGCCCGCCCACCATCTGCTCGACCCATCGACCGGCAGGCCGGCCTTCACCGGCGTCGCGCAGGCGACCGCGCTCGCGCCCAGCGCGCTGGCGGCGGAGATCAAAGCGAAGGCCGCTCTCCTCAGCGGTCCACGTGCGGCAGCAGCCTGGCTTTCCGACGGCGGCGTGATCGTCCTCGATGACGGCTCCCACCAGGTGGTGGCGCCACCACCGGTGGTGACGCTCGGCCAGCTCGCGCGGCACGCACGGCCACGGACCGCCGCGGCTCAGGCGGCGAAGCCCGCCACCGGCGCCGTGGCGGCATAGGCCCCGGCCTCGCCGCCAGCGTTGATGCCGAACGCCGCGCTCAGCTGCGCCGTCAGCTCCTGGACGGGCAGCGGCCGCGAGATCACGTAGCCCTGGCCGGTCTGAGCGCCGAGGGCGGTGAGGTGCTCCATGACGGCCTCTGTCTCGATGCCCTCGGCCCACGACCGTCAGCCCGTTTGCGGGCAGGAACATGGACGAGAAGGCGCGCGCGGGCGGCCCGCGACTGCGATACTCGCCGGCCACATGCGCGCGCTCGTGCAGAGGGTCAGCAGGGCCGCCGTGCGCGTTGACGAGCGCCTGATCGCCGAGATCGGACCGGGACTGCTCGTGCTGCTGGGCATCGCCCGCGACGACGATGCCGCCAGCGCCGAGCGCCTGGCCGAGAAGGTGCGCGCGCTGCGCGTGTTCGCCGACGCCGACGGGCACATGAACGAGGCGCTGGGCGAGCGCGAGATCCTGTGCGTGAGCCAGTTCACGCTGTACGGCGACACCCGGCGTGGCAACCGGCCCAGCTTCATCGCGGCTGCCCCCTCCGAGCAGGCCGAGCCGCTGTACGAGCGCTTCTGCGAGCGCTCGGGAGCAAAGCGCGGCGTGTTCGGCGCGCACATGCATGTCGAGTTGGCGGGCGACGGCCCGGTGACGCTGCTGCTCGAAGCCTAACCCTGATCCCGCGTGGCCCAGCGCTCCGCCCACGCCTCGAGCGGCCCGTAGGCGTCGAGCAGACGCCGGCCCTCGCCGGTGAGGCGGTAGCCCTCACGCCCGAGCTCGAGGATCTCAGCCGTGCGCAGCTCGTGCAGCCGCTGGTTGAGCACGCTCGAGGACATCCCCGCGCAGCGCTGCTGCAGAGCACGAAACGCCAGCGGCTCATCGCGCAGCTCCCAGACCACGCGCAGCGCCCAGCGCCGGCCGAGGAGGTCGAGCAGCGCCATGATCGGCCGGCCGCTGGCCGAGCCGCGCGCCGCGCGACCGGGCCGCGGAAGCTCGCTCATCGGCAGCCGCTTCGGAAATAGATGCAAGTGCGATAGCATCCCGTCCTGCGCTGTGAAAATCGAAGCACGAGTGACTGGAGTGTAACGAGATGTCCCACCAGACTGCGCAGATGTCCGACCAGACCCCGCGCATCGCGCCGCTGCGGGCGCCCTACGCCCCGGGCGTCGAGACGATGCTGGCCAAGTGGATGCCGCCGGCGAGCGACGCCGAGCCCCTGCGGCTGTTCCGCACGCTCGCCGTCCACGAGCAGCTCATGAGCCGCATGCGCCCGCTGGGCGCGGGCATCCTCGGCGCCAGCGCCAGGGTGGCGCCCCAGCTGCGCGAGATCATGATCCACCGCACGTGCGCGCTGACCGGAGCGCAATACGAGTGGGGCGTGCACGCCGTCGCCTTCGGCGAGCCGCTCGGCCTCAGCCGCACGCAGATGCACTGCACCGTGCACGGCGACTGGAGCGATGCGTGCTGGCAGCCCGAGCAGGCGATCGTGTTCCGCCTCGCCGATGAGCTGCACGAGACGAGCACGATCTCCGAGGAGCTGTGGCAGGCGCTCGCCTCGCATCTCGACGAGCCGCAGATCCTCGAGCTGATCGTGACCGCCGGCTGGTACCACGTGATCGCCTACCTCTGCAACGGCGTGCGCGTGCAGCAGGAGGAGTGGGCGCCAGGGTTCCCGCCGGCGAGCGTGGCGGAGCCGGGTCGGCAGCCGCCGAGCTGATCAGGGGGCGGGCATGCTGCCGGCGACCGGCTGAGCGCCGACCGCGCCCACGAGCTGCGCCTCGGCGTCCGCGCCCGCCGTCGTCCAGGTCGCCGTGAACGAGGCCGAGCGCACACCCGGCGCCTTCGCGGTCAGGGTGGCGAGCACGGTCTCGCCATCTTCCGGGTCCGGGTCCGGGGCGAGCCTGACGGTGCCGCTGACGGCGACTTCGGGCAGCAGGCGGTCCTTTCGCAGGGTCAGCAGCGAGCCGCTCTTGCTGGCACGCACCGACCCCCCAGCCAATCCGTGGTCGACCTTCACTTCGATCGCCTGGTAGCGGGCGATCGCGTCGCCCGCCGTGGTCACCGCCGCCGCCGCCAGCTGCAGGTCGGCGCGCGGCGCACCGCTCCCGGGCGAGGCGCTCAGCGGAGCTTCTTCGGAGAGCCGCGCGGCGTACACGCCGACCGCGTGGACCGGCGACACCGCCGGCGCGCACGCGGCATCGAGCGAGTCGATCGCCTGAGGGTCGGCCACGAACTCCTGCACGAGCGTCGATCCGCACACGGTGTCGCCCTCCCCCACCACGTGCGTGGAGTTGGCCAGCTCGATGAAGCGCGCGTGGCCGCCGATCTCGCTCAGCACCTTGGGAACGCCCGCCGCGGGTGTCCACGTGTCGAGCTCGCCGCCCAGCACGAGCACCGGCAGCGAGCTCGGCAGCAGCGGCAGGCTGCCCGACGTCGGCGGCTGGGCCACGGTCGGGCTCGGCCAGTCCAGGCAGGCGGTGTAGGCCTCGGTGTTCTCGTCCTGCGCGAGCCGCTCCGCTGTGCTGAACGGGCTGAACGTCACCGCCGGCAGCGCAGCCTCGGCCGCCGCCAGTTGCTCTGCGCGCACCGCCGGGCTCGCATTCATGTCGAACAGCTGCGGATAGTCCAGGCACGAGGCCGCAAGGTAGAGCTCGACCGAGTATTCGCGGAAGGACCCGCCGAAGTACGCCTCGTCGACGGCAAGGCGCTGCGCGTACAGGCGCAGCAGCGGCGCGGGATCGCCGCCGTCGAGCAGCGCGCGGGCGGCGGCGTCCAGCTCGCGGTAGACGTTCAGGTCCTCAGCCGCGTCGCTCACCAGGTTCACCAGGCCGCTGACTTCCATGCTCACGCTCTGCATGGCCCCGGTCGGGCCCGGGACGACGCCCGATATGGGGTGCTCGCGCAGGCTTTCGGCGAGCTCGCCGATGCGCGACCAGGACGAGCCCGGCGCGGCGCTCGCGCACGCCGGCGCACGGCTGCAGGCGGCGTCGAAGGCGGCGGGCATCGAGTCGATCGTGCTGCGATACCAGGGGTCGAGCCCGACCGTTTCGTACGTCGAGTCGAGGATCACGCTGCGCGCGAGCTGCGGGAACCGCGACGCGAACGCCTGCGCGAAGAACGAGCCGTAGGAGTCACCGTAGAGGTCCACCTTCGGCAGCTGCAGCGCCGTGATCACGGCCGCCAGATCCTCGGCTGCGGGCGCCGAGGTGAACAGGTCCGATGCGTGCACCCAGCTGCCGTCGGCGTACCTCCAACGGTGGTTCAACGCCGCCGCGCAGCCGGCGGCGGCCTGCTGGAAGGCTTCGCCGCCGGTCGGTCCCGAGAAGCCCTGCAGCGCGGGGCAGCTCAGCGGCGTTGAGGACCCGGTGCCGCGGTTGTCGACCGCGAGCATGTTCCAGCGCGCCAGCAGGCCTCCGTACATCGTGCTGTAGCCGGTGAGCGATCCGGCCGACTGGAAGGCCACCGAGCCGATCGACGGGTAGCCCGGGCCACCCTCCACCGGCACGACCGTGCCCGACGCCTGCCCGCCGGGCGGCGCCGAGGCCGGGTACCAGCGGTAGGCGATCGAGATGTGCGGGCCTGTCGGCGTGCCGTAGTCGAGCGGCACCGACAGCGTGCCGCAGTAGGCCCGCGGGGAGCTCTCGCAGAGCGTCAGCGTCTGCGTGCCGAGCCGCAGCGTGGAGGCCGACCGTGCGGGCGATGCCGCCCGGGCCGCCCGGGCCGGGGCGCTTACCGTGCCTGCGGCGACGAGCGCGAGCAGCACCGCGGCGAGCAGCGAGCGAGCCTTCCCGCTCACGGCCGAGCACCTGCCCTCCTGGCCCCGCCCTCCTGGCCCTCGCGATCGTCCATGCACCCCTCCCGCCGGTAGGAGGGAGAAGCTTTGCAGATGCAACAGCCAACCCAACCCCTGACCGTCGAAGACGCCCGTCACGATCGGCTGCTCCCGTGGATCGCTGCCGAGCGCGCCTTTCGCGCGGTCGTGCTGCTCGCCGTGGGGATCGTGCTGGTGACCCATCCGCACGCCAACTGGGCCACCGACATCGCCCATCTCGCCCAGCGACTCGGATTGGATCCCAAAGAAAACTGGATCCAGCGCATCATCAACGACGTCAGCAAGATCCACGCCAACCAGGACCTCGTCTTCGGCACGGCCGCGATCGCCTATGGCGCCCTCGAGGGAGCCGAGGCATACGGCCTGTTCACACGCCGGCGCTGGGGGGAGTGGCTGACGGTCGTGGCGACCTCGCTGCTGTTCATCCCGGAGATCTGGGAGCTCACGAAAAGCACCACGTTCCTGAAGGTTGGCGCGGTGATCGTCAACCTGCTGATCGTCGTCTATCTGTTGCGGCGCCTGCGGGGGCGATAGACAACACTCGGTCTACGACGGATCCGCCCCGGCCTCGACCATCTTGTGGGCCTGCGGCCATGAGTTCGCCGCCTCGGACCAAGTCGGCCGCGCTGGCGATTCGAACTCTGGGAGCGCACCACTGACACTGTCGAACGCGACAGTGCATCTTAGCGCACGAGCGACCGACGCCCGTGATCCTCGCCTCCGTATTTCACCTAAATAGGTGGTCACACATCGCTGCTACACCTCCTAGCGAGAGTCTAGCCTTCGCTGAGGTGGCGCATCTCCGGCATCGTCCAAGAGCGTGGGAGGGAACCGGCTCGGCGTCAGGCTCGTCGCTCGACGAGATTCCGTGCGCGGACAGCACATGTCGCGTCGTCAAGCTGCTCAGATAGCGCTGATGTAATCTCAACGGCGTGAACCAGCATATCGCCCTTCCTGTCCAAGAACGGGAGCCCCTCCTACTGCGACTTCGGTGCCCGTCCTGTGGACAACGGTCGTTGTTGGAACGGCTCGGATCCGATCGGGTGAGCACCGACAAAGAGACAGGCCTCCTCGTGCTATGGGGCAGCCGTGCCTGTCCGGACAGGGACTGTGGAGCACTCGTCTTTGTCATTTACGACGACAACGCGGTGGTCCTCAGTAGCTTCCCACCGGAGACGCTCGATTTCGACGCGACCAATCTGCCCAGCTCGGTCCGCGAGGCCCTTGAAGAAGCCGTGAAGTGCCATGCTCAGCAGTGCTACGCGGCCGCGGCGATCATGGTGCGTAAGACACTGGAGGAGGTCTGTGCTGATCGGGGAGCCGCAGGCACCACGCTCTATGCACGCATTGAGGCTCTCGGCTCCAAGATCGTTTTGCCAACAGGGATGCTCCAAGCTCTACACGACCTGAGGATGCTGGGAAACGACGCGGCCCATCTAGAGGCACAGGCGTATACCCACGTCGGGCAAGACGAGGTTGAGGCTGCCATCGAGGTGACAAAGGAGATCCTGAAGGCGACCTATCAATACGAGGACATAATGCGCCGGCTGGCGGCCTTGAAGAGGCCAGAGGGCGCCTAGCTACGGCGTGCCGTGCGGCGCGCGCTGCGCGAGTTCGGCCTGACGGGTACTTCGCCGCAAGCACGGCCCCCAGCTCGCGTAGCCTCCAACACGAGTGCCCGTTCCGTGTTTACGACCGAGCTGCTGGACGAACCCGATAGGGCCGACGCGATCGAGAGCCTGCACGAGGCCGGCGTCGTGGCCGTGGAACGCACGCGCGTATACGTCTCCGAGCCAGCGTAGCGGCTGGACAACCTCGAGTTCATCGGGATCTGAGAGCACACGACCCCGGTCTCGGTCGGGGTCGTCGTGTCTTAGAACGCGGCCTTTACTTTGGGACGATCTTGATTGTCCAGTTGCCCACAGCGTTTACCTGAAAGCCCTTATAGGTGCCCGCTTCAAGCACAGTCGAACCGCTATGTGCTTGGGAGTTCACGGGCACGGCATCTTCGCTAAATATCTGGAAGACATCACCGTCGTTTGTCCATTCGAGGGTCGATTCTTCGGCCACCGTGATGGTCCCGAGATTCTTGCCGCCGTTCCCACTATACGCCTGTTCTCCGGTCCCGCTCGAGCTGTCCGTGGAAGCTGTCTGGGTGGTCGTTTCAGCGGGGACCGTTACGGTGTGTGTATGCACGACAACGTGTGCGTGATTGACAGTGATGGTGTTTGTAATCGTCTGCGCTGCGGCCCGCTCTGTTTCCGTCACGGTCTTGTTTGGTCCTCCGGCGGCTCCGCCGATGCCAGCGCCGACCAGAAGGCCCACAAGGCCTATCGCGACGACGCCCCACGTTCGCTTCCACCACGGCATGCGGGCGGTCTTTGACGGACCCAGGCGCTGGGTCGCAGGCTCGGGTGGGCGAGGCTCTCTGGGCGGCTCGGGATCGCTCATCGTGCGACGCTATCCCACACTTGCGGCTGTTGTCAATGATTGGGCTCAGATCGCTGATGATGGCTGGCGATCGCGGCCGAGCCGGCGATTGACGCGGATCTGCTCTTGACTTCGGCGACACGGCATACTCTGCCTTGTGCGAGCCGTTGCGAGGGCGATCCGGATCTACTCTTCGGACGAGCACTACGGTAATCCGCACGAGGCCCCCTCAGATAAGCCGCTCGTGGTCGCTGACCTGCCGCACAGAGGTGACCGCTGTTCGATCTGGTTCGGGAGCGTTCCCGACGAGATACGCAGAGTCGCGCGCGAACGGGACGCGATGGGTGCGGCATTTCTCGACCAGATATTCGGCCTAGGCGAGGAGCAAAGCCTTGATGCTGCGGTGGACAGGAGACTGAGGGAGACGCCGCTGGGGCTCGACGAACGTTCCTGGTACGTGACGCTCGCCCTAGGGCGCGATGTCGAGCTGAAAGTGGAAACCATCGAGGATGCCGAGCCCGACGACATCCACGCGGCCGAAGATCCTCTGCGTGCCGAAGCACCGCGCGCCTTTGAGATGATAGTGGCAGCAATCGGTCCGATGCTAGGCGCCGCCTTCTTCAAGAGTAGGACCTACGATCGCTTCTTTCTTACCATCGAGGGCCGGCCCCGACCGCTGTTCATGCCGCGACTAGACGCAAGAATGGCGTTGAGCACGGGCCGGCCGATCACCAGCTTTCCGCTCGAGGAAATACGGACAAGACTTTCGGAGCTGAGCCGACGATCGCGGGACTGGCAATCGTGGCTGGGCCGCGCCGCATACTGGTACTCCGAGATGCTAGTAACCGACGACGATTGGAAGCGGTTCGAGTGGGGGTTCCTCGCCTTGGAGGTGCTCACAAACAAGCTAGTCGACCGTCTCCGGAAGCCTGCTCTGGAGGCGTTGCGCATGACCGTCGGTGAGTGCGCGACTGCGCCTAGTTCTGTCCTCGAACAGATCGTGTGGGAGCAAGCGCGCATGCCGCTCGCGAGCCGGTTTGCGCTGATCGCCAGCTACCTGTCGCCGGCGACAGCCGTCGAGGACGTCCCCGCCTTCGGGGCAGCAAAGCGGGCCAGGGACGCGATATCCCATGGCGAGCCGCTGGACGTCGACGAGCTTCCTACGGCCGAGGTCCAACGTCTTCTGCACCTGTACATCGACCTGGCTCTGAAACTGCCGTAGCTGCTTACCACAGGGCGCAAAGAGCACGCGGAGAGGATCGCCCGTGCCCGCTCCTGGTACGACCGTAGAGTCAATCCTCTGCCCACGATCAAGACTCGATCGTGACGCCCTTCCAGAACGCGAAGCGGTCCTTGATCTCGGCGGCCGCGTCCTTCGGCTCGGCGTAGTACCACGCCGCGTCCGCGTTGGTCTGGCCGTCGACCTGGATCGTCTTGTAGCTCGCCTCGCCCTTCCACGGGCAGGTCGAGTGGGTGTCGCTGTCAGTGAAGTACTCCGCGTGGATGCTCTCGGCGGGGAAGTAGTGGTTGTTCTCGATGACCACCGTGTCATCGCTCTCGGCCAGCGTCGCGCCGTTCCAGATCGCCTTCATGCCTCGCTCCTTTTCCAGGGTCCTCCCACAGCGTAGAAGGCGGCTCCCGAGGACGACGTCGCTCGACACCTCACCCGGGCGAGCGGCCGTGCCGCGCGGCGAGCTCCAGCCCGCCGTGCTCGATGCCGGGACCGGCGGCGCGCAGCGCGGGGACGATCTCACTGGTCACCAGCCCGGTCTCGGCGGTCATCTGATCGACGATCTCAAACCAGCGCAGCATGTTCTCGGGCGTGTCCAGCAGCAGCGTCAGCACCGGCACGTGCCGGCGGATCGACCAGAAGGCTTCTCCGTGCGGCTGGTGCTGTCCGTGGTAGCCCCACTGGCCGCGCAGCGCGGTGGCCCCGGCGGCGCCCTCCCGGCGCAGGCGGCGGATCAGCGCGCTGTGCAGGGGCTGGTGCTCGTAGCGGCTCTGCTCGCTGGCGTATACGACGAGCTTCTGCCAGTAGGCCAGGCCCGCGCCGTCAACGGCAGGCGGGCGCAGCGGCTCGCCCAGCAGCACGCCGTCGCGCTTGCACACGCGCACGCGCTCGAGCGTCATCGCCGGCTCGCTCAACAGCCCCGCGATCTCATCCAGCGCGCGCGCGATCGTCGCGCTCTCGCCGACGCTCTGGATCATCAGCGGCACCTGCGCGTTGCGCGCAAAGAAGCGCCCGCGACGGCGCACGCCGTGAGCGGTGCCGTCCAGGCCGAGCAGCACGCTCGCGCCCGCCACCCCATGCCGGTGCAGGCAGTCGACCACCGCCACGTAAGCCGCGTGGCCGGCCGTCTGCTCCCGGCGCCCGACATAGATCGTGAGCTTGACCGCATCAGAGCCCGGCTCGAGCTCCTCGCCAGCCTCGGGACCGCTCAGCAGGCGCGCGCGCTCGAGCGTGATCACGCCGTGGCGGCTGAGCGCACGCACCTCATCGAGCACGGCCTCGATGCGCGTGTTCGTATCGAGCGCGATCGCGAGCAGCGGCAGGTCTTCGGAGAGCGTCAGCAGGCGCTCGGTCTGCAGCCGGTGCTTGATGCCGAAGCCCTCGATCCCGCGCAGCAGCACGCTCGTCCTGACTCCATGGCGGGCGAACACGTCCATCAGCGCGTCGGCGAGCAGCCGCCCGCCCACGCGGTCGCGCTCGCCGAGATAGGCGGTCAGCCGCAGCCCATCCTCGACCATCACCCGGCCCCCAGCAGCCGGCCGGCCGCCGCCGCGCCGACGCCCAGCACGAGGCTGAGCGCGACGTTCGCCCACAGCAGCCAGCGCCGACCGTCCTCGGCGAGGCGGTGGGACTCGAGCATCCAGGTGGAGAACGTCGTGTAGGAGCCGATCACCGCGGTCCCGGCCAGCAGGTAGGCGTCGCCGCTCAGCGCGATCCCCACCAGCAGCCCCAACGCGAGCGCACCGGAGAGGTTGACGAGCAGCGTGCCGAGCGGGAAGCGCGCGCCGGTGCCCGCCGAGACGAGCGCGTCGAGCAGGAACCGCGCGAGCGCTCCCAGCCCGCCGAGCACGCCGACCGCCAGCCACAGCAGCACGAAGCTCATCGCGCCGGCCTCGCGCGACGCACCAGCTTGGTGGAGAGGAAGATCGCCGCGAAGCCCCCGGCGAGGCTCGCGCCGGCGTAGGCGCCCGCCAGCGCCAGGTGCGCGCCTTCGAGCATCTTCGCCAGCTCGACCATCACCGTCGAGAACGTCGTCAGCGCGCCGCAGATGCCCGTGCCGAGAAACGCGCGGCGATACAGCGACGGCGGCAGACGCTCCTGCAGGCGCGTGACGAAGTAGCCGAGCAGCGCCGCGCCGAGCATGTTCACGATGAACGTCGCCCACGGCCACTGGTCGGCGCGGACGACCCAGCTCTGCGCGAGCGCCGCGCGCGCCATCGCGCCGACGAACCCGCCCGCGAAGATCGCGGCCAGCTCCTGGCGGTCGAGCCTCATCGCTGCGCGCGGAGCATAGCGGCCGGACCTGATAGACCCCGGCTGATGGGTGCACCGGAGAATGTTCCCCTCCGATCGCGCGGGCCCGTGCTCAGGCGCGTCGGCGTAGTGCTCGTGGTGATCGTGCTCGCGGGGCTGGTCGCGTTCGCGCTCTCGCGCCTGGAACTGGGGCGCGTCGGCCATGCCCTGGTCACCGCCTCGCCGGGCTGGATCGCGCTGGCGCTCGTATTGATGTCGCTGGCGATGCTGATGCGCTCGGTCTCCTGGCATCAGGCGCTGCGCGCGGCGCTGCCCGGCATGCCGATGCCGTGGCCTGCGGTGGTACGGGCGACGATGATCGGAGTGATGGGCTCGGCGCTCGTGCCGGGACGGATCGGCGAGCCCATGCGCGTGCTCGTGCTCTCGCGCAGGCTCGACGGTCGCACGAGCAGGCTGCTGCCGGTGATCGCCGGGACGGTGTTCTCGCAGACGCTCATCAACCTGCTCGCGCTGGCGATCCTGCTGGCGGTGACGTTCACGAGCGTGCCGCTGCCGAGCGGTCATCTGGCGGCGATCGCGATTGCGCTCGCGCTGCCGCTGGCGGTGTGCGTGCTGGTTCTCGTCGGGCCGCGTCTGCTGGCGCTCGGGCGCCGCTCGCGCTGGCCGCGCGTGGTGCGGGCGGCTGACGCGATCAGCCGGATGCTGCAGCTCGCCCGGCAGGGCCTGGTCGTGTTCGCCCGGCCGCGCTACGGGTCCACGGCGGTCGCGTTCCAGCTGCTGGCGTGGGCGCTGCAGTGGCTGGCCTGTTACATGGTGATCCTCGCGCTCGGGCTCGAGTCTCAGGCGGGCCCGGCGGCGGCCGCGGCGATCCTGCTGGCGGTCAACCTCAGCGCGGTGCTGCCGGCCACGCCGTCGAACGTCGGCGTCTTCCAGGCCGCGTGCCTGGTGGTGCTCGCCGCCTACGGCGTCGGCGCCGGGCAGGCCGTCGCCTACGGCATCATCCTGCAGGCCGTCGAGGTGATCACCGCGCTGGCGCTGGGCGTGCCGGCGCTGCTCGGGGAGGGCCTGTCCTGGCGCGACCTGCGGCGTAGCGGCGTCGACGCCGAGTCTCAGATCGAGTCCGAGCTGGGGTCCTAACCGGCGAGCGCGCGCAGTGACTGGCGCAGCGAGCTCGTCGTCTGCAGCACCGCCGTCGGCTCGTAGCCGCAGTGGGCCATGCAGTTCTCGCAGCGCGGGTCGCGGCCGCGTCCGTACTTGCTCCAGTCGGTGGTCTCCAGCAGCTCTTTGTAGGTCTCGGTGTAGCCATCGGCCATCAGATAGCAGGGACGCTGCCAGCCGAACAGCGAGTAGCTGGGGATCCCCCACGCGGTGCAGTCGAATTCGGCCTTGCCCTCGAGGAAGTCGAGGAACAGCGGGCTGTGGTTCAGCCGCCACTTCTTTCGCCGCCCGTCGGCGAACGCCTCGCTGAACAGCTTGCGCGTCTGCTGCACGCCGAGGAAGTGCTCCTGGTCGGGCGCTTTCTCATACGCGTAGGCCGGCGAGATCATCATCTCGTCGACCTCGAGGTCGTCGTTGAGGAAGTCGAGCACCTCGCGCACGGTCTTGGGCGAGTCGTGCGTGAAGAACGTCGTGTTGGTCGTCACGCGAAAGCCCGCCGCCTTGGCGACCTTGATCGCGGAGACGGCCTTGTCGAAGACGCCCTCGCGCTCGACAGACGCGTCGTGGCGCTCGCGCAGGCCGTCCATGTGAATCGCCCAGGAGAAGTAGGGGCTCGGCTTGAAGTTCTCGAGCTTCTTCTCCAGCAGCAGCGCGTTGGTGCACAGGTAGACGAACTTCTTGCGCTTGACGAGCTCTGCCGCGATCACGTGAATCTCGGGGTGGATCAACGGCTCGCCGCCGGCGATCGAGACCATCGGCGCTCCGCTCTCCTCGATCGCGCCGATCGCCTGCTCGACGGGCATCCGCCGGCGCAGCTCGTGCTCGGGGTGCTGGATCTTGCCGCAGCCCGAGCACGCCAGGTTGCACTGGAACAGCGGCTCGAGCTCCACGATCAGCGGGAACTTCTCGCGTTTGGCCAGCCGCTGGCGCATCAGGTACCAGCCCATGCGCGTGCTCTGTCTGACACGAACGGCCATGCCGCCTACCTTAGTGGACCGCTGGCGCCCACTCGTGAAGCGCGCCGGCCACGCGCCGCAGCGCGAGCGCCGCGCGCAGCGCCCCGGCGGCCGCGCGCACGCGCAGCAGCTCGTGCTCGGGGCTGTCGAGCACGACCCGCACGACCCCGAACGGCCGCGCACCGGCGCCGGCCGCGAGCCACACCGACTCCATGTCCACGGCGATCGCCCCGCCCGCGTGCAGCTCGGCGCGTCGCTCCCCGAGCGCGAGACGCGACACGCACACCACGTGCCCGGTGCGCACCTTCAACCCGCGCCCGGTGAGTCGCTGCACGAGCTGGGCGTGCAGATCGCAGCGGACGCGCTCCTGCCCATGCCCTTCGTCGGCGGCCGCGTACACGTCCTCGGCCACGATCACTTCCCCTGGCACCGACGTCGCGTCCAGGCCGCCGCAGAAGCCGAGCACCAGCATCGCGCTCGCGCCCGTGCTGACGCCCGCGAGCTCGCCGGCGGCGGCCTTTGCGCGCTTCGGCCCCATGCCCGTCTTGCGCACCACCGCTCGCCGTCCCGCCGAGGAGATCAGCACAGCCTCGATCCGCATCGGCGCCGCGACCAGCAGCTCGCTCATGACGCCACCGCCCGCAGCGCGCGGTCGGCCGCGGCGTGCCCGCTGAGCACCGCGCCCTCCAACGTCGCCGGCCAGCCCGTCGCGGTCCACGCGCCCGCCAGCACGAGCCCTGGAACGGTCGTGGAGGGACCCGGGCGCAGGCGGCCGACGCCGGGCGCCGCGCGGAACGTGGCGGCGTGCTCGCGCGTTGCCAGGAAGCGCTCCACCTTCGCCTCCCGCGCGCGCGGGAACAGCTCGCGCAGCGCGGGCAGGTAGCGCTCGCGCAGCGCATCCACGCTCATTCCCATCTCACGCTCGGCACCGGAAAGCGACACAGCCAGATATTGGCAGCCGGCGGGCGCTCCGGCGGCGCGGGTGCGGTCGAAGACGTACTGCACCGGCGTGCCCACGCCGGCGGCGAACGGCTGCTCGCACACGGGCCGGTCATAGACGATGTGCAGGTTGACGATCGGCGAGCTGCCGAGCCCGCGCAGCGCGCGCGCGGAGTCCCCCAGCAACGGCTCGAGCAGCGTCGCGGCGCGGGTGTGCGGCACAGCGATCACGGTAGCGTCTGCAGCCAACGCCTCGCCGCGACCGTGCGCCTCCACCCCGCTCGCGGTCCTCTCCAGGAGTTCAGCGCGCCAGCCCAGCCTCACCTCCACGCCCGCGTCGCGCAGCGCCCGTTCGGCGGGCTGGCCGATCGTCTGCGCGAGCGTCGCCTGGTGAAAGCCGATGTCGCCGGCGTCGGCGCCCGACAGCAGCCCGGTGCGAAACACGAACGCCGCGAGCGCAAGCGAGGCCTGCGCGGCCGGCAGGTTGAGCGTCGGCAGCGCGATCAGATCCCACAGCGCGGCGAGCGCGCGCGGCCCCTGGCCGCGGCGGGCGAGCCACTCTCCGAACGTCTGCGCTTCGAGCGCCTCCTCGCCCGGGTCAAGGCGCATCAGCCCGAGCGCCGCGCGTGCGGCGCCGAGGCGTTCGACGAGCGTCAGGTGGGGATAGCGCGCGAGCGCTCCCGCCAGGTGCGCGGGCGCCGGCAGCGATCCGCGCCGCAGCAGCACCGGCGCGTGGCCCGGCTTCAGCACGGGGATCTCCAGCCGCGGCTGCACCGAGGTCAGCTGCTCGCTGCCCAGCCGCGCGAGCAGCGCGCGGTAGGCGACGCAGCAGCGCAGGAACACATGCTGGCCGTTGTCCAGCTGCAGGCCGTCACGCTCGAAGGAGTAGGCGGCGCCGCCCAGCCGGCGCCTGACCTCCACGAGCGTCACGCTCGCGCCCGCGGCGGCGCAGTCGAGCGCCGCGGTGATGCCGGCGAGACCGCCGCCGACGACCAGCACGCGCCGACCGATCGAAGATCGGCCGTCGCTCATAGCGCAGGGCGTCTCAAGCGCCGACCCCGAGCATGCCGCGCGCAGCGACCCACGCCTTCTCGCGCGCCGGCAGCGACATCCGTCGACGCGCCACCTCCTCGGGGTGATCCTCGATGCGCTCGAGCAGCCGCCGATAGATGCCGGCCATCGCCAGCACGCACGCGGCGCTGCGCCTATCCAGCATCCCCGTGAGCGCGATCCCACGGTCGAACCACTCGCGCGCGCGCTCACACTCGAAGCGCACGAGCGCGCACAGCCGCTCGAGCTGCTCCGGGTCGCCGACCGGTCCATTCGAAGAGCGCTCTCTCACCACCACGCCGAAGCGCCGCAGATCCTCGCCCGGCAGGTACACGCGGCCGATCTGCGCGTCCTCGCGAACGTCGCGCAGGATGTTGGTCAGCTGCAGCGCCACACCGAGCTCGTCGGCGAGCCGTTCCGCGTGAGCGCGGTCGGCGCCGGCGCGCTCGCGCAGCCCGAAGATCGCCAGGCACACGCGTCCGATCGCGCCCGCGACACGGCGGCAGTACACGACGAGCTCGTCGAAGCTCTCGTAGGTCGTGCCCGCGAGATCCATGCGCACCCCCTCGATCAGCTCGCCGAGGACCCCCGGCGGCAGCGGAAAGCGCCGCTGCGTGTCCGCGAGCGCCACCATCACCGGGTCCTCGTCGGCTGGCGCGCGCTCGCCGCCCACCGCAGCGGTGGCCGCCGCGTCCGCGCCGGGCACCTCGATCGCAGCGAGCGCGCGCTCCTCGCCGTCGAGCAGGCGCAGCTTCTGCTCCAGCGCGAGCGTCCCGTCGCCGATGTCATCGACGC
The DNA here is from genome assembly GCA_050012835.1 of Solirubrobacteraceae bacterium. Taxonomy (GTDB): domain Bacteria; phylum Actinomycetota; class Thermoleophilia; order Solirubrobacterales; family Solirubrobacteraceae; genus Palsa-744. The sequence goes on from JBEKGK010000057.1 coordinate 20,845, forward strand.
GGCGCGCGAACGCATACACGGCACACATCGCGCTGCGCCGTTCGCCGGGGAGCAGGCGGATCCCGTAGAAGAAGTTGGCTGCCTGCGCGCGCGTCACCGCTTCGCAGTGGCGGTAGGCGTCTGCGATCTCCACCTCCGTGCTCACGAGGACGCGCTCCGACCGGCGGCGCTCCGGCCGGCGCGCAGCGTCAGCACGAGCGCCGCGGCGCGTCGCGCGCGGCCCGCGCGCGGCGGGCCCGCGAGCACGTCGTAGCGCGCGCGCTCGATCGCGTCCAGCGCCGCGCGCCCGCCGGCGGCGAACGCGGCGACGGCGAGCCGGGGCCGGCCGCGCAGCTGGGCGATCAGCGGCGCGCCGTCGGCGAGCAGGGCGCGGGCGCGGGCGACCTCGAACGCGAGCACCTCGCGCAGCGGCCCGCTCGCGTGATCGCCCGCCAGCTCGCTCTCGGCGCAGCCGAATCGCCGCAGGTCCTCGGCGGGCAGGTAGACGCGCCCGCGAGCCAGGTCCTCGGCGACGTCCTGGCAGTGCTCGGTGAGCTGCAGCGCCGTGCAGATCGAGTCCGACAGCGCGATCCGCTCGGGGGTGGCCAGGCCGAATATGCCCAGCACGATCTCGCCCACGGGGTCCGCCGACAGCGCGCAGTAGCCCCGCAGCTCAGTCCACGTCTCATACCGGCTGACGCGCTGGTCGACGCGGTTGGCCTCGATCAGGCGCGCGAACGGCTCACGCGGGAGCGCGCACTCGCGCACGGTCGCTCCCAGACGCACGAGCAGCGGGTGCTCCGCCTCGCCGCGGAACGCCCGCTCGAGCTCCTGCTCCAGCCAATCCAGAGCGGCCAGTCGATCGCCGGCGGCCGACGCGGCGGGACGCTCGCCGGCGGCCGCGTCGCCGAGCTCGTCGACGAGTCGCGCGAAGCCGTACACGGCCAGCAGGTGCTCGCGCTCGCGCCGCGGCAGCACACGGCTGGCGACGGGAAAGTTCTCCGTCCGCGCTCGCGCCATCACCGTCTCCGCAGCGGGGGCGTCGATCGGCGCGTCGGCTATCGGCATCACCCCCGCCGCTCGGCGCGCTCGGCGCTCTCGCCGTGAGCGTCCTGGAGCGCGTCCATCGCCAGGCAGCGGCCGAGCGCCATGATCGGGAACGTGAGCCGATAGAGGTGGTAATTGATGTAGTAGTCGGACGGGAAGCCCGTGCCCGTGTACTGCGGCTCGTCCCAGCCGCCGTCCGCGCGCTGCGTGGACACCAGCCAGGCGATGCCGCGCGCCAGCGCCGGCG
>JBEKGK010000058.1:0-21708 GCA_050012835.1 Solirubrobacteraceae bacterium
GGGTGTGGGTGAAGGCCGCCAAGCCAGAGCCCCCGATCGCGCTGAGCGTTGACGAGGTCTCGGTGGAGGTGTGGCGTGAAGCCGAGGGGTAGGGCAGCGTGAGCGCGGCCGCCGCATTTCGCGCCGCGGTCGAGCGCATGGACCTCGAGGCGGTGCGCGAGCTGCTCGCGCCCGACATCGTCTTTCACAGCCCCGTGACGTTTCACCCGTTCATAGGCCGCGACACGGTGCTGGCGCTGCTGGGGCTCGTGGCGCAGACGTTCGAGGACTTCCGCTACACCGACGAGCTCGTAGCCGACGGCGCGCATGCGCTGATCTTCAAGGCCAGCGTCGCCGGCAAGGAGCTCGAGGGCATCGACCTGCTGCGTTTCGACGATCAGGGCCTGATCGCCGACTTCACCGTGATGCTGCGCCCGCTCTCCGGCCTGATCCCGTTCGCGCAGGCGATGGGCGAGAAGGCCGCGGCCGCGGGCGTGCACACGACACGCACCTGATGCCGCGCCGCACACGCACACGCACACGCACCTGATGCCGCGCCGCACACGCACCTGATGCGGCGCCGCAGACACGATGCACCGGACGGCGGCGTCCGGCGCATGAGGGGCGCATGAGCGCGGTCGCGCCACGCGTCGGGCTGCTCGGGCTCGGCTGCAACCTCGGCGAGCGTCGCGCGCAGCTGCAGGCCGCCGTCGACGCCCTGCCCGCGGTGGGTGTGACCGTGCTCGCCTGCTCCTCGACCTACGACACCGATCCGGTCGGCGAGGTCACCGACCAGCCGGCCTTCCTGAACGCGTGCGTGCGCGTGCGCACGGCGCTCGAGCCGCTGGCGCTGCTCGACGCGGTCAAGCGACTGGAGCGGAAGCTGGGGCGCGGCGAGAGCTCCGTCCGCCATGGTCCACGCGCGATCGACATCGACGTCCTGCTGCTCGGCGAGCTGGAGCTCGCGCACGAGCGCATGACGCTGCCGCACGAGCAGCTGCTCGCTCGCCGCTTCGTGCTGATCCCAGCGCTCGAGCTGGACTTCGAGCTGCGCGCTCCGGACGGCAGGCGGCTGTCCGACGCGCTGGCCGCGCTCCCGCTCGAGGAGGGCGTGCGCTGGGCCGGACCGCCGCTGGATCCGCCGCACGCCTGAAGCTCGTACGGCCCGCTCAGGAGGCGGCGAGCATATCGCTGCCGTGCCAGCTCGCCAGCGCCATCAGCGCGGCGCTGCTCACGCCATGACCGGCCACCACGCACAGGTGCCCGTCGCGCAGCCACGTCACCACGCTGGCGCCGTCCTCGCTCAGGAACCGGTAGGACGTGCCGGCGCGTTCCCTGACGACGCCCCCGCCGACGCTCGGCGCCTTGCCGGCGACGATCGCGTAGCCGATCCACTGGTCGTGGCCGCGCGCGTAGAAGACGGTTCTCACCTCGTGCCCGTCGGCCAGGTCGGTGCGCGCGCCCGTCGAGCGCCAGCCGAAGCGGTCGTCCCAGTAGGGGAAGGCGACGCCTTCGACGTTCGCCGCGAGCTCCGTCCCGTTGTGGGGATCCTGCGCCGGCGCGGACGCCGTCGCGGGGCGCAGCGTCAGCGCGACCGCCGTGTGCAGCGTCAGCTCGGAGCCGCCGCCGGACAGACCCACGATAAGCGCCACCGCGATCACGACGAGCGCCAGCGCGCCACCGAACCCAAGCCGCAACGGAGCCGTCCGGTGCCGATGAATGGGAGCCCGCTCGGCGACCAGCGCGTCGATCCGGCGGTGCAACTCCTCCGGCGCGCGCACGTCGATCGAGCGCACGAGCTCGACGATCTCGGGTTCTGTGGGTGGAAGTCGCTCGCTCATGGTGTTCCTTCACTTGACAGGACTCCGCTGGAGTCCGTCTCTTCCCGTCGAATCTCAGTGACCTGCGGTGGTTTGGGGACGGGTCCTCGCGGCGGATCGCCCGTGCCCTGGATGCTGAGCGGGCGCTCGCCCGCGCCCGGCGTGCCCCTTCGCTGCGGCGGCTCGGGCGCGAGCCGCTCAGCGACCTGCTTGCGGGCGCGGAACAGCCGCGTCGTGAGCGTCGCCTCGCGCACGCGCAGCGCCCGCGCAGCCTCCTTGTAGGAGAGGCCGAGCACGTCCACCGCCACGAGCGCCAGACGGAAGCTGTCCGGCAGCTCGGCGATCGTCGCGTAGATCTCCTGGACCTCGTACGCCTGCTCCGGTCGGCTCGTGGGCTTGGGGTCCGCCGCCACCACGTCCTCGATCGCCGCCGCGGTCACCGGCCGCCGCGATGCTGTGCGCAGGCTCGTCAGGAACGTGTTGCGCAGCACGCGCATCAGGTAGTACAGCTCGTCGTCGCCGTGCAGCACGCGCGGCCGCGACAGCACTCGCGCGAATGTCTCCTGGACGAGATCCTCGGCGTCCTCGCGCGACCCGCACAGCGCCCACGCGGCGCGATACAGGCGGTCCACGTGCTGGGTCAGGGATTGCGGATCGAGCGTGCGCATGGGCTCGGCGGAGCGTCTGCCACCGCGTGGCGTAGCCCACGTCCGCCACCGCGACTGTAGCGCCGGCGGCGGTGCTTGGCCCGGCGGGAAGGAATCCGCGCGCGCTGGGGTCCTTGCAGGGTGACGGCGCCGGCACGCCACAGAGCACGTCGCCAATTGGGCTGATCATCGGAAATCGAGGAAGAGGAAGGTGGGTTCGCTTATGAGATTGCGCAAGCGTTTGCTTTTCCCCCTGGTCGCGCTGCTGGGAGCGGCGGTGGTCGTTCTTCCCGCTCTGGCCGCATCGTCGGAAGCGAAGATCGAAGTAAACGAAGACTGCATCGCCTCCAACTGGCAGTGCTGGACGTCCCCCGGAGCCAGCCCGAAACCCGCGTCCGTCACGATCGCAGCCGGCGAAGTCGTCACGTTCGCCGACAAGACGAGTTTCGCGGCGAACATCACATGGAAGGGCGCCGCGCCGACATGCTCGGGAGTGCCCGTGAGCCCCGCACCCGCCGCGACCGGATGGGAAGGCACGTGCAGGTTCGAACAGTCGGGGACCTACCAGTTCGAAGACGCGAGCATGTACTACCCCAAAGCCACAGTCGAAGTGAGCGCAGCCGGCACGACGCCAACCGGCACGACCCCAACCGGCACCACGACCACCGGCTCGACGTCCTCCGGCCCCTCCGGCTCGAGCACCACATCCTCTGGCTCGGGCTCCTCAACGCAAACGGGCGGACCGGACGGTGCCAACACGCCGCTCGGCTCGCTGCTCGTGGGAGGCGTGTCCGCGGCGCTCGAGCTCGCCGGGGCTCAGCACGGCCAGGCGGTGCACGGCTCGGTTGACGTCTCGCAGGCCGGAGCCGGAGGACGGCTGGAAGTGGAGCTGCTGGCGCTGAGCGCGTCTCTGGCGAGCGCCGGTCACTCCGCACACGTGCAGGTGGGTCGCGTGGTGCGCGCCTCGCTGCAGGCCGGCACCGTCACGTTCACGGTGGCCCTGGACGCCAGGGCCCGGCACGCACTGCGCGTGCACCGGCGTCTCGCGTTGAGCGTGAGGATCGTGCTCAGCCCGGCGCACGGCTCCGCGGTGACGATCACGCGAAGCGTCGTCGTGCGCGGCTGACGCTCTACACGCCGGCGGGCGAGGCGAGCCACTCAGGCGGCAGCACGCCCTGCGGGACGTCTCCGACCATCGGCGGGAAGTAGCGCGTGAGCTCGGCGGCCGGGCGGCCGGCGATCAGCGGGCGCACGTCGCCGATGCTCATCAGCAGGCGGATCGTGCTTCCGATCTGCAGGTCGGCGGCGTTCGGGCGCTCGCCGCCGAGCAGCCCCTCGGCGATCCAGCCGTCGATGCGCTCGAGCTGGCGCGGCAGCGCTGCGAGGTCGGCGCGGGCGCTGTCGTCGCGGGCTTTGTTCTTGAGCGCCATCAGCCGCGCCGTCAGCGGCAGCGCCGGGCGCAGCAGCGGGCGCGGCAGCGGCAGCTTCGTGTTCGCCGCGTAGCTCTCCATCGCCGACGGGCGGCGCAGGAACGCCGCGTCGATCAGCCGGCGGGGCACGCTCTGGAAGACCTCATCGCCCCAGCGCTCCGCCTCGAGCACGCGCGCGTAGTCGTGGCTGCCGGGCGCCGGCAGCAGCGGCGGCTCGGGTACGAGCGCGTCCAGGCGGCGCATGATCAGGCGCGAGCCGACCAGGCGCTCGCCGTCGATGCGCATGCCCGGCACAGTCGTGCCGCCGTACAGCAGCGGACCGAGCAGGATCTCCCCCGTCGGCAGCAGGTCCACGCGCTTGTACGCCATCGACTTGAGTCGCAGCGCCGCCTCCACCGCCGCGCACGGGTGCGAGCCCGGGAGCGCGTACAGCTTGGGTTCTCTCACCGCCATCGCGCTGCCGAGCATAATGGTCGCCGATGCTGCTCGCCGTCGATGTCGGAAACACGCAGACCCACTTCGGGACGTTCGAGGGCGAGCGGCTGATCGAGCACTGGCGCTTTGCCACCGTGCGCCAGTCCACCGCCGACGAGCTCGGCGCGGCCCTGCACAACCTGCTCGAGCTGCGCGGCTACGGGTTCGGCGACCTGGACGCGTCGATCGTCTCCTCCACTGTGCCCCAGCTCGAGCCCGAGTGGACCGCCATGGCGGAGCGCTACCTCGGCCATCAGATGCTCGCCGTCGGCCCCGGCACGAAGACGGGCCTCGCGATCCGCTACGACAACCCTCGCGAGATCGGCGCCGACCGGCTCGTCAACGCCGTCGCCATCCGCGAGCGCTTCGGCGGTCTGGCGGTGTGCGTGGACTTCGGCACCGCGACCACCTTCGACGTCGTCTCGCGCGAGGGCGAGTACGTCGGCGGAGCGCTGATGACCGGCATCGAGATATCGCTGGAAGCGCTGTCGGAACGTGGCGCGCGGCTGCCCAAGGTCGACCTCGCCCCGCCGCGCAGCGTGATCGGCAAGAACACCATCGACGCGATCCGCTCGGGGGTCGTCTACGGCTACGCCGGCGCCATCGACGCGATCCTGCGCCGCCTCTACGACGAGCTCGGCGAGCGCACCGACGTGATCGCCACCGGCGGCCTGGCGCGGCTCGTCGTGCCCTACACCGAGGAGATCGACGAGGTCGACGACCTGCTCACGCTCACCGGCCTGCGCCTGCTGTACGAGCGCAACTCCTAAGCTCATATCCGTGACGGCGCGCTTGGACGAAAGCTGGCACCTGGGCTCGCTGCGCGTGCCCAACCGCGTGATGCTCGCGCCGCTGGCCGGCATCGGCAACTGGTTCGTGCGCCTGCAAGCCAAGCGCTACGGAGCGGGGATGGCGGTCTCGGAGATGGTCTCCTCGCACGCGATCCACCATCGCAACGAGAAGACCTGCCGGGAGATGCTGCGCATCGACCCGCGCGAGCGCGCCGGCGGTCCGGTGGCGATCCAGCTGTTCGGCGAAGACCCCGCCGTGATGCGCGAGGCCGCCGCCGTGGTGGCCGGGCTGGGCGCCGACGCGATCGACATCAACATGGGCTGCCCGGTGCCCAAGGTGCGCAAGACCGGCGCCGGCGCCGCCCTGCTGGACGACCCCGAGCTGGCCGTCGCGGTGGCGCGCGCGGTCGTCGAGGGCGCCCGCGACGGAGCGAGCCGAGATCAGGGGGTACCGGTGACCGTCAAGCTTCGCTCCGGGCTGCGCCCCGGTGATGAGAGCGGCTTCGAGCTAGCGCACCGCCTCGTGGGCGAGGCGGGCGTCGCCGCGATCGGCTTTCATCCGCGCTCCGCCGCCGTGCACCACAAGGGCGCGCCCGACTACCAGCTGGCCGCCCGTCTGGTCGAGTCGCTGCCAGCGCCCGTGATCCTCACCGGCGGCATGGACGACGCCGAGGGCGTGCGCGAGGCGTTCGCCAGCACCGGCGCCGCCGCCGTGATGCTCGCGCGCGGGGCGCTCGGCAATCCCTGGCTGTTCACCGAGCTGATCGACGGACACGAGCGCCAGCCCACCCGTGAGGAGGTCCTGGCAGAGCTGCACTGGACGATCGAGCGTGCCGTCGAGCACCTCGGCGAGCAGCGCGCCACGCGCTACCTGCGCAAGTTCTATCCCTGGTACGTGCCGCGTCTAGCGCTCGAGCCGGGCGCCGCCAAGGACCTGCAGGCAGAGCTGCAGAGCGCGCCCACGCTCACGCATGCGCGGGAGCTGCTGGGCGCCGTCCGTCCGCCTTCGGCGCTCGCCGTCTGAGCACTGAGCAGCGGCTCGCGCCCCCGCTATACTGCTGCGCTCGCTGATGCCTCCCGGCCCGGCGAGGACCCCCGCTTGCAGCGGGGTTTTGTGTGCCGCCGCCGGACCACCAACCCGGAATCGAGTCCGCCCACCCACATGCCGAAGGACGTCATCCTCACCCCAGAAGGCCTGCAGAAGCTCAAGGACGAGCTCGAGCTGCTCTCAACCGAGAAGCGCCGCGAGGTTGCCGAACGCATCAAGGAGGCGCGCGAATTCGGAGACATCGCCGAGAACTCCGAGTACGACGACGCCAAGAACGAGCAGGCGATGGTGGAGAGCCGCATCGCCCAACTGCAGGAGAAGCTGCGCATGGCCACCGTCATCCAGGCCAAGGACCTCTCGACCGACGTCGTGCAGGTCGGCTCCGTCGTGCATGTCAAGGACGAGAAGACCGGCAAGTCGGTCAAGTACACGATCGTCGGCTCCGCCGAGGCCAAGCCCAACGAGTACAAGCTCTCCAACGAGTCGCCCGTCGGGCGCGCCCTGATCGGACACAAGCGCAACGAGACCGTCGCCGTGACCGTCCCGCGCGGCCCCGCACGCAAGCTCAAGATCACCAAGATCGACGTCGGCCTCGAGTAGGCTCGCCGCGATGAGCGGAACCAACGAGCCCCCGGCGTCCGATCAGTCGGGCGAGTCGAGCAGGCACGGCCTGAACGAGCTGATCGCCGAGCGGCGCGCCAAGGCCGAGCGTCTGCGCGAGCACGACGCGAGCGCGTTCCCGTACTCGTTCGCGGGCGCCGAGCCGATCGCCGAGATCCTTCCGCCGTACGAGCGCCTGGCGCCCGGCGAGGAAACCGACGAGCGCCATCGCGTCGCCGGTCGCATCGCCGCGCGACGGGGCGCCGGCAAGGCCGCGTTTCTGGACCTCGTCGATCGCACCGGCAAGATCCAGCTGCACGCGCGCGTGGACGTGCTCGGTCCCGAGCGCTTCGAGCTGCTCACGACGCTCGACCTGGGCGATCTGATCGGCGTCGGCGGCTGCGCCATCCGCAGCCGCCACGGCGAGGTGTCGCTGCGCGTGGAGAGCTTCCAGATCCTCGCCAAGGCACTGCGCCCGCCTCCCGACAAGCACCACGGCCTCGCAGACGTGGAGACGCGCTATCGGCACCGCGAGCTCGATCTGATCGCGAGCGAGGACGCCCGCCGCCTGTTCGTCGACCGCGCGCGCATCATCTCCGCGGTCCGCCGCTATCTCGACTCCAATGGGTTCGTCGAGGTCGAGACGCCGGTGCTCCAGCCGCTCTACGGGGGCGCGCTGGCGCGGCCGTTCACGACCCATCACAACGCGCTCGACCGCGACCTGTACCTGCGGATCGCCACCGAGCTGTACCTCAAGCGCCTGATCGTCGGCGGCCTCGAGCGCGTGTACGAGCTGGGCAAGGACTTCCGCAACGAGGGGCTCTCGCACAAGCACAACCCCGAGTTCACGATGGTCGAGTGGTACGAGGCATACGCCGATTACAACGACGAGGCGACGCGGCTGGAGGCGCTCGTGCGTGACGCGGCCGGCGCTGTCGGCTACTCCGGCGAGATCGACTTCTCCTCGCCGTGGGCACGCGTGGGCTTCGTGGAGGCGATCGAGCAGCAAACCGGAATCGACGTCATGGCGCATCCAGAAGCAGAGGATCTGGCGGCGGCGATCGCGCAGCGCGGCCTGGAGATGCCGACGAAGGACCTCACCTGGTCTGCGCTGGCGGACGACCTGCTCTCCAAGTACGTCGAGCCGAATCTGCGCCCGCCCACGTTCGTGCTCGACTACCCGATGGAGATCTCGCCGCTCGCCCGCGAGCACCGCTCCAAGCCCGGTCTGGTCGAGCGCTGGGAGGCGTTCGCCGGCGGCATGGAGATCGCCAACGCGTTCAGCGAGCTGATCGACCCGGACGTCCAGCGCGCGCGCTTCGCCTCCCAGCAGCGCCTGGAGAGCCTCGGCGAGCAGGACGTCCAGCCCTATGACGAGCACTTCGTGCAGGCGCTCGAGCAGGGGATGCCGCCGGCCGGGGGCGTGGGCCTCGGCATCGACCGGCTCGTGATGCTGCTCACCGGACGCGAGTCGATCCGCGAGGTCGTGCTGTTCCCGGCCATGCGCGACTGACGCGCGGGGTGCCGAGCGGGCCGCCACCGTGCGCGTGGCGTCGCGCCGGGTGGCGCGAAGCGCGGCGCGGGGTGCCGAGCGGGCGTTCGGCGATCAAGCCGCACCCCCACACTGCCGATGACCCAGATAGGCCCGGGTGGCCGGTTGGTAGACTGCTCCCAAAGGCGTCGTTAGGGCTCCGTAGCGCTTCAGGCACCGTCCCAGCAGGAAGGAATCACATCATGTTCGAGCGATTCACAGAACGGGCCCGCCAGGTGGTCGTTCTCGCGCAGGAGGAGGCGCGAACGCTCAAGCACAATTACATCGGTACCGAGCACATCCTCCTAGGGCTGCTTCGCGAGGAGGAGGGCCTGGCTGCACGCGTGCTGGAGAGCCTGGACATCACCGTCGAGCGGGTGCGTGCGCAGGTCGTGCGGATCGTCGGCTCCGGTGAGGAGGTCACGTCCGGGCAGATCCCGTTCACGCCGCGCGCCAAGAAGGTGCTCGAGCTGGCGCTGCGCGAGGCGCTGAGCCTGGGACACAACTACATCGGCACCGAGCACATCCTGCTGGGCCTGGTACGCGAGAACGAGGGCGTCGCAGCCCGCATCCTGCTCGACTTCGACGCCGACTCCGAGAAGATCCGCAACGAGGTCATCCGCATGCTCTCCGGGCCCGGCGGGCGGCGCCAGAGCCAGTCCGGTGGCGCGGCCGCCGGTGCGGGTGCGGGTGCGGGCGAGGGCAAGAAGTCCTCCAAGCTGCTCGACCAGTTCGGCAGGAACCTGACGAAGCTCGCCGCCGAGGGCAAGCTCGACCCGTGCGTCGGGCGCGAGACGGAGATCGAGCGGATCATGCAGATCCTCTCGCGGCGCACCAAGAACAACCCCGTGCTCGTGGGCGAGCCCGGCGTGGGCAAGACCGCGGTGGTCGAGGGCCTGGCCCAGCGCATCACCAGCTCCGAGGTGCCCGAGCTGCTGAAGAACAAGCAGATCTACACGCTCGACCTGGCGGCGCTGGTCGCCGGCTCCAAGTACCGCGGCGAGTTCGAGGAGCGCCTGAAGAAGGTGATGAAGGAGATCACGCAGCGCGGAGACATCATCCTGTTCATCGACGAGCTTCACAACCTCGTCGGCGCGGGCGCCGCCGAGGGCGCGATCGACGCCGCCTCGATCCTCAAGCCGGCGCTCGCCCGCGGCGAGCTGCAGACGATCGGCGCGACCACGCTCGACGAGTACCGCAAGTACCTGGAGCGCGACTCCGCGCTGGAGCGCCGCTTCCAGAAGATCACGGTGGACGAGCCCACGATCGACCAGACCGTCGAAATCCTCACCGGCCTGCGCGACCGCTACGAGCAGCACCACAAGGTGCAGATCACCGACGAGGCGCTGCGCGCGGCGGGCGAACTCGCCAGCCGCTACATCTCCGACCGCTTCCTGCCCGACAAGGCGATCGACCTGATCGACGAGGCCGCGTCGCGGATGCGCATCAAGTCGATGACCTCGCCGCCGGCCAACCGCGAGCTGGAGGGCGAAGTCGAGTCCACGCGCCGCGAGAAGGAGGCTGCGATCGAGGCTCAGGAGTTCGAGAAGGCGGCCGCGCTGCGCGACAAGGAGCGCAAGCTGACGAACAAGAAACGCGAGCTCGAGCAGGCGTGGGAATCCGGCGAGTCCGGCGAGCGCCCGTCGATCGGCGAAGAGGAGATCGCGGACATCGTCTCGATGTGGACCGGCATCCCCGTGTTCAAGCTGACCGAGGCCGAGACGCAGAAGCTGATGCGCATGGAGGACGAACTGCACAAGCGCGTGATCGGGCAGCACCCCGCGATCGAGGTCATCTCCAAGGCGATCAGGCGCTCGCGCGCCGGCCTGAAGGACCCCAAGCGCCCGACCGGCTCGTTCATCTTCCTCGGCCCCTCCGGCGTGGGCAAGACCGAGCTCGCGCGCACGCTCGCCGAGTTCCTGTTCGGTGACGACGAGGCGCTGATCCGGATCGACATGTCCGAGTACATGGAGAAGCACGCCGTCTCCAGGCTCGTCGGCTCGCCCCCGGGCTACATAGGCTACGACGAGGGCGGCCAGCTGACCGAGGCGGTGCGGCGCAAGCCCTACAGCGTGCTGCTGCTCGACGAGATCGAGAAGGCGCACCCGGACGTGTTCAACATCCTGCTGCAGATCCTCGAGGACGGCCGCCTGACCGACGCCCAGGGGCGCACGGTCGACTTCAGGCACGCGATCGTGATCATGACCTCGAACATCGGCGCCGCCGAGATCGCGCGCAACACGCCGCTCGGCTTCGCCGTCTCCGACGACGAGACCGGCATCACCTACGACGACATGAAGAACCGCATCATGGGCGAGCTGAAGAAGGTCTTCCGCCCCGAGTTCCTCAACCGCATCGACGACGTGATCGTCTTCCACAAGCTGCAGAAGGAGGAGATCAAGCAGATCGTCGAGCTGCTGCTGCTGCGCATCCGCGAGTCGATGGCCGAACGCGAGCTGCAGCTGGAGCTGACCGAGCCCGCCAAGGACCTGCTCGTCGACAAGGGCTGGGACCCCGCGATGGGCGCGCGCCCGCTGCGCCGCGCGATCCAGCGCTACATCGAGGACCCGCTCGCCGACTTCGTGCTGCGCGAGCAGCTCACACCCGGCGCGACCGTCGTGGTCGACCCCGCCGAGGGCGATCAGGAGGGCGAGGTGCGCCTGTCGATCGTGCAGCCCAAGAAGCAGAAGACACCCGTCGCCGTGGGCGCCGAAGGCGCCGGCGTAGAGGAGATCGCCGAGGGCGACGGCCAGCCCGTCGAGGGCGACGGACCGGAGATCGCCGAGCCGGCCGAGCAGTAGGAGGGCCGCGTCGAGCGGGGCGAGCAGTGGAGCCGCGTTGAGCGGGGCGAGCAGTGGAGCCGCGTTGAGCGGGGCGAGCAGTGGAGCCGCGTTGAGCGGGGCGAGCAGTGGAGCCGCGTTGAGCGGGGCCGGCGTGTTACTGCTCTTGCGTGCTTTGTGCGCGATGGTATCTGCGGACTAATACCATCGTTATACCGAGTCGGATGCGGGACCCACTACCCGGACGTGGGAGTCCATCCCCCTCGCCGCGTACGCTCACACGATGGCTCGAACGGTTCACGTGTGCTCGCAGTGCGGCTTTCAGTCCGCGCAGTGGCACGGTCAGTGCCCCGAGTGCGGCGAGTGGAACACGCTCGTCGAGGAGCGCGTGCCGGCAAGCCGCGCGCAGGGCGCCCGTCCCGGGCGTCAGGCGCGTGGCGGGGCCGCTGCCACGGCCGTGCCCAGGTCCGTGCCTGTTCCGCTGGGGGAGGTTGGCGCGGCGCCCGTCAGGCGCATGTCGACCGGCATCGGCGAGCTCGATCGCGTGCTCGGCGGCGGACTGGTGCCGGGCTCGCTGGTGCTGCTCGGCGGCTCGCCCGGGATCGGCAAGTCGACGCTCACGAACATGGTGCTCGGGCACCTGCAGCAGGCCGGCCACAGGACGCTGTACGTGAGCGGCGAGGAGTCCGCCGAGCAGGTGCGGCTGCGTGCGGAGAGATTGGCTCCCGCCCACCTTGGACCGATCGACGTCGGCAGCACGCAGCTCGCCAACCCGGCGCTGCAGGTCCCCGTGCTCGCCGAGACCGACCTCGACGTGGTGCTGGACGCGCTCGTCGCGCACGCTCCGCAGGCGTGCGTGATCGACTCGGTGCAGACGCTGCGCGCCGCTGACCTGTCCGGCGCTCCCGGCTCGGTCGGACAGGTGCGCGAGGTGGCCGCGCGGATCATGGAGCTGGCCAAGGCGCAGGGCGTGGCGGTGATCCTTGTCGGCCACGTCACCAAGGAGGGTGCGTTGGCGGGTCCGCGCGTGCTCGAGCACCTGGTCGACTGCGTGCTGCAGTTCGAGGGCGAGCGCGAGCGCCCCTACCGCGAGCTGCGGGCGCTGAAGAATCGCTTCGGCTCGACCAACGAGGCCGGGCTGTTCGAGATGCGCAGCGGCGGCCTCGTCGAGGTGCTCGACGCCTCCGCGAGATTCGTCGCCGAGGCCACGCGCGCGCCCGGCAGCGTGGTGCTGGCGGCGATGGAGGGCTCGCGGCCGCTGCTGGTGGAGGTTCAGGCGCTGGTGGCGCCGTCCGAGCTCGAGCAGCCGCGCAGGGTCGTCTCGGGGCTCGACCGCAACCGCCTGGCGCTCGTGCTGGCGATCCTCGGACGCCACGGCCACGTGCGCACGGGTGGCGCTGACGTGTTCGTGAACGTCGTCGGAGGCGTGCGCGTGGACGAGCCCGGCTGCGACCTGGCGGTCGCGCTGGCGGTCGCGAGCGCCAGCCGCGGCGTGCCCGTGAGCGGCGCGCCGAGAGCGTGCTTCGGCGAGCTCGGGCTGACCGGCGAGCTGCGCTGGGTGGGCCACCCCGAGCGCCGCCTGGAAGAGGCGGCCAAGCACGGCCTGAAAGGCGTGATCGCGCCCGCGGACAGCGGTCGCTCGGCCTGCGAGGTGCCGACGCTGCGCGCGGCGCTCGCGGCCGCGCTGCCGACGGGCCCGCCCGACGGCCGGCCGCGCACGGTTCCGGCGCTCGCGGCGGTCGGGTGAGAGGGCTAAAGGATCTGTAAATGCCCTAGAATTGAGGATCGTGGCTCCAAGATCCGGCGAAGACCTAGACAATGAGGTACGACCGGATCCAGGGTTGATGAGGGCGCTGGAGATGATCGCGCCCGGCACCGCCTTGCGCGAGGGCATCGAGAGCATCCTGCATGCGCGCACGGGTGGTCTGATCGTCATCGGCGAGCCCGAAGACCTCAGCTTCCTGAACTCCGGGGGGATCAAGCTCGATATCGACTACACGCCCGCCTTCCTCTACCAGCTGGCAAAGATGGACGGCGCGATCATCCTGGGCGCGAACGCCACCAAGATCACGATGGCGAACGTCCAGCTGATGCCCGATCCGACGATCCTCTCGCACGAGACCGGCACCAGGCACCGCACCGCCGAGCGCGTGTCCAAGCAGACCGACGCGCTCGTGATCGCCATCTCACAGCGCCGCGAGGTCGTCTCCGTGTACGTGGACGGCGTCAAGTACATCCTCGAGGACATCCCCGTGGTGCTCGCCAAGGGCAACCAGGCGCTGGCGACCCTGGACAAGTTCCGCACCCGCCTGGATCAGGTCTCCACGCGCCTGACGGCGCTGGAGTTCGAGGGCGGCGCGACGCTGCACGACGTGCTCACCGTGCTGCAGCGCTCCGAGCTGGTGACGCGCATGGCGGTCGAGATCGAGCGCTACATCGTCGAGCTGGGCAGCGAGGGCCGGCTGATCGAGATGCAGCTGGAGGAGACGATGGTCGGGGCAGCAGCTGAGAAGTCGGCACTAGTCAGGGACTACTTGTCAAGCTACTCTGATGAGGCGTTCGCGGCGGCGCTCGAGGAGATCGGGCGGCTCGTGCATCAGGACCTGCTCGACTTCGGGCGGCTGGCCGAGCTGCTCGGCTACGACCGCAAGCTCAACACGCTCGACTATCCCGTATCACCGCGCGGCTACCGCGTCCTGGGGCGCATCCCCAGGCTGCCGAAGCTCGTCGTCGCGCAGATCGTGACCGAGTTCGGCGGCCTGGACGAGCTCCTGGCCGCGACCGACGCCGAGCTCGAGGGGGTCGAGGGCGTGGGCGAGATCCGCGCGAAGGACATCCGCGAGGGCCTGCGCAGACTGCAGGAGCTGAACCTCGTGGACCGCTATCTACAGACTTGATTCAAGGGCCGACCCACTGGTCGCTCGCAACGAAGGAGGACACCATTCCCGCACAGGCAACTGAAGAAGCAACGCTCACGGAGGAGCTCGAGGTCACACGCGAAGTCGAGTACATCGAGTTCGAGCTCGGAGATCACGTCGTCTACCCCCATCATGGCGCGGGGAAGGTGCTCAAGAAGGAGGAGATGGAGATCCTCGGCGAACGGCGCGAGTACCTCACCATCAAGATCCTCCACAACGACATGACCGTACGCGTTCCCACCGAGAACGCCGCCATCGCAGGGCTGCGCAGGGTCATCGACGAGGAAACCGTCAAGAAGGTCCTCGACGTGCTGCGCGACGACGTCTCGGAGATGCCCAAGAACTGGAACCGCCGGTTCAAGCACAACCGCGACAAGATCAAGACGGGCGACATCTACGAGCTGGCCGAGGTCGTACGCAACCTCTCGCTGCGCGAGAGCGAGAAGGGCCTTTCGACCGGCGAGAAGCAGATGTTCACGCGCACCAAGAAGATCCTCGCCTCCGAGCTGATGTACGCGCTCGACAAGGACGAGGAGGAGGCCGAGAGCTACCTCGACGAGCTGCTCGAGGACTCGGCCAACCACCAGATGGCGGCCGCCGGAGCCAAGTAGCGAGGCTTTCGCGCACGCGGCAGCACCAATTGCCGCGTGCGCGAGCGCCCCAGGCGATGACCGTCGCGCTGATCGTGGCCGCCGGCAGCGGCGAGCGCCTCGGAGCCGGCGTGCCGAAGGCGCTCGTGCGGCTCGCCGAGCGCCCGCTGCTCGCCTGGAGCATCGACGCGCTGCTGGCGACCGCCGGCGTCGAGCAAGTCGTCGTCGCCATGCCGCCGGGCGCCGAGTGGCCGGCAGAGCTGGGCGCCGTGGATCGCGTCACCGCCGTGGACGGCGGGACCTCGCGCTCGGACTCGGTGCGCCGCGCGCTCGACGCGGCGGGGCCGCCGCGAGAGGCACGGGATGGCGAGCCCGGGGAGACCGATTTCGTGCTCGTCCACGACGCCGCCCGCCCACTGGTGACGGCCGCGCTGGCTGAGGCGGTGATCGCCGCGCTGGCGCGCGACCGAGACGCCCACGCGGCGATCGCCGCGCTGCCGGTCACGGACACGGTCAAGCGCGTGGACAGCGCTGGTGCGGTGCACGAGACGCTCGATCGCAGCGAGCTATGGGCCGTGCAGACCCCGCAGGTATTCCGTCGCGAGGCGCTCGAGCGCGCGCTGGACGTCCATCCGGACGAGCTCGCGCGGGCGACCGACGACGCTTGGTTGATCGAGCGCGAGGGCGGCAGGGTGATCGTCGTGCGCGCCAGCGACGAGAACCTCAAGGTGACCACGCCGCTTGACCTGCGCCTAGCCGAGCTGCTGCTCGCCGGGCGAGCTGCGGCCGGCGGCGAGCAAGACCCGCACGGTGACCCCCGGAAGCCCTCCTGAATCCTGCTTGAATCGCAGCCGTCCAGATGCTCACCGACTACCACCTCCACCTCCGGCCCGACGGCCACGACGCAGACGTCGCCGAGTACCACACGCCGGCGAACGTCGAGCGCTATCGTGCCGCAGCCGACGAGCGCGGGATCGCCGAGCTGGGCGTCTCAGAACACGTCTACCGCTTCGTGCAGGCGCTCGAGGTGTGGCGACACCCCTTCTGGGAGACCTACGCGCACGACGACCTCGACGAGTACTGCGCGTTCGTGCGCGAGCAAACCGATCTGCGGCTGGGCATCGAGGCGGACTTCGTCCCCGGCGCCGAGGACCGCATCGCCAACCTGCTGCAGGCGCGCGACTTCGACTACGTGGTCGGCTCCGTGCACTTCATGCGCGACGGCGCCGTGGACATGGACGATTACAGCGTGTGGGACTCCAGCCGCGCCCGCAGCGCCGGGGAGGTCTGGACGCGCTACTTCCAGGCGATCGGCGACGCCGCGCGCAGCGGGCTGTTCGACATCGCCGCGCACCCCGACCTGGTGAAGTATTGGGGCGATGCAAGGCGCACGCCAGACGGAGATCTGCGCCGCTACTACGAGCCTGCGGTCGAAGGCATCGCCGAAGCTGGCATCGCCGTGGAGCTGTCGACCGCGGGGCTGAGAAAGCCCGCCGGCGAGCTGTACCCGGCGCGCGCGTTCCTGGAGATGTGCGTAGACGCCGGCGTGCCCGTGGCGCTCTCCAGCGACGCTCACCGCCCCGAGGACGTCGGCGCCGACTACGAGCGGGCGCTCGAGGCGCTGGACGCCGTGGGCGTGCGCGAGCTGTGCGTGTTCGAAGGGCGTGAGCGGCGCCTGGAGCCGATCGGCGCCACCGGCGCCAGCGAGTTGCCGGCCGGCTCCAGTGACGCCGCGGCCCGATGAGCCTCGTCGGGGTTGGGTTTGACTCACACCGGCTGGCTGCCGGGCGCAGGCTCGTGATCGGCGGGGTGGAGATCCCCTTCGACCGTGGCCTGGAGGGTCACTCAGACGCCGACGTGCTCGCGCACGCGGTCACCGACGCGTTGCTCGGCGCCGCGGGCATGGGCGACATCGGCGAGCACTTCCCCGACACCGACGAGCGCTGGCGCGACGCCGACTCGATGCAGCTGCTCGCCAGCGTCGTGCAGAGCGTGCAGGCGGCTGGACTCGAGATCGTGAACGTGGACTGCACCGTGGTGATGGAGGCGCCGAAGCTCTCGCCGCACCGGCAGGCGATTCGGAAGGGGCTGGCGGAGGCGCTCGGCCTGGAGCTTGCGCGCGTGAACGTCAAGGCCAGCACCGGCGAGGGGATGGGGTTCGTGGGGCGTGGGGAGGGCGTTGCGGCGCTGGCTGTGGCTGGGCTGCGTCGCGGCGGCCAGCTGCGTCGCAGCGGCGGCACCTAGCGGTTGCGCAGGCTCGGTCTGCCGTCAGGCTAGCCGCACATCTTTTCGGCGAGGGCGTTCGCCTCCTGGTTGACCAGGTTCAGGACTTCCTCGTCGGTGGGTCCGGTTTCGATTTGGGGCCCGGTGATCGTGATTTCTCCGCTCGCTTCCAAGCCGGGCATGGCGGTCTCCAGGTTCCCAGGCTTGTGAACGCCGAGCCCAAAGAGAGCTAGTGATCGCTCGAAGGCATTTTGCTCGGTTTCTATGCGGTATTGGGGAGCGATTGGCTGGTACACGAACGGCGTCGCCAAGCGGCCCGCGCGGGAGAGCGCGAGCTCCTGTTGGGCAAACTTGCGAAACGCTTCGGAGGTATCGACAAATGTGATCCCTCGCGACGCGCAATGCGCAAACAGATCGTTTGTCACCACGCTGGTGTAGTCCGGCCTGAGGTCGAGGCCGGCGCGCTCATCGACGAGGAGGATCGGCGCCACAGTGACCACCGAGCCCGGGGGCAGCCCGCGCGTCGCCGCCGCGGCCTTTGACTTCAGACGCGCCGGAGGGCCGTGCGTTCTGTGGCGGGACCGCACATGCACCGGGGGGCTGACGGCCGTCAGGGCGCTGTCACCCGAAAGGGCGCTTCCCGTGACGATCCATGTGCCAGGCGCGAGCGCCAGCGTGTATGTGCCAGCTGCGTTGACCGTGCCAACACCCCCGATGACTCCCTGCGGGTTTACGGCCTCCACGACCTCGGCGGAGGCTCCGCTGGGAACGCCGCTCACGCTTCCCGTCAACGTCCCGGTCGATGCCTGGGCCGAGCCCGCCACGACGAGCGCGCACGCCACAGCGGTGAGGAGTCGCCGCAAGATACTCACCGCGTGAGCATATGGCCGCCAATCGGCCGCGTCAAGACTCGACGGCGCGCGTCGCGACCTCGACACGACGACTCGAGCCCAGCTGTCGGGCCGCCCCGTGACGGAACACGGCCTCGGCTGCCTTCAGGTCTCAACCACCTAAGACGCCAGCGCCAGCGGCGCCTCACCCGCCTTCTCGAGGCCGGCGTATTCGCGCCACTGCGGCTTGGCCAAGTGCATCTGCACAACGCCAATCCGCTGCTCGGCAAAGCCCGCCTCGCAGTAGGCAAGATACATTCGCCACAGGCGTCGAAAACGCTCGTCGTAGCCCAGATCTTCCAGCCGCGTGCCGGCGGCCGCAAAGTTGGTGCGCCAGCGCCGCAGCGTCTCGGCGTAATGTGGCGTGAGGTCCTTGAGCCCGACTGTACGCAGGTCCGTATGCCGGGCGACGCAGCGCGCGATCACCTCGAGCGAGGGCAGGCAGCCGTTGGGAAAGATGTGTGTGCGAATGAAGCTCCGCGAGGCCTTCTCAACCGCGTAGGCACGGTCGTCGATCACGATCGCCTGCAGCAGCATGCTCCCATCGTCAGCCAGAAGGCTCGAGCAGCGCGCGAAGAACGTGTCGAAATCGCGCCACCCGACCGCCTCGATCATCTCGATCGAGACGAGCTTCTCGTAGCTCCCGCGCAGATCGCGATAGTCCTCGCACAGCACCGTGACTCGATCGTCGAGCCCGGCCGCCCGCACGTGCGCTCGGGCGTACTCGTACTGCTCGCGCGAGATCGTGGTGGTCGTGACCCGACAGCCCCGCGTTCTCGCGGCGTGCACGGCAAAGCCGCCCCATCCCGTGCCGATCTCCAGCACGTGGTCGTCGGACTGAAGCTCCAGCTGGTTACACACCAGCTCGAGCTTGGCTCTCGAGGCCTCCGCGAGCGTCATCTCTCGGCGCGGGAAGTACGCGGAGGAGTACATCATCGTCTCGTCGAGCATCAGCGCGAAGAACTCGTTTCCGAGGTCGTAGTGGGCCGCGATGCTGCGGCGACTGCGCACGCGTGTATTGCGTGCCCGGATGCCGCGCGCCGTCTGGAGCGGTATCCGCGCTGGCGCAAGACGGCGACGCCACTCATCCAGGCCTGTGACGTTGCGTGCCGCCACGCGCACGACTGCGGTCAGATCGGGGGACGCCCACAGCCCATCCATGTAAGCCTCGGCCATCCCGCGACTTCCGTGCAGCAGCATCGGCCAGACCCGTGGCGAGCGAGCCTCCACCGTCGCCTGCAGGCTGCCGTGACCCAGTGTAAGCCGCTGCTGGTCCTCGACGATTGTCAGCTGGCCCTCGCGGAGACGTGCCAGCAGGCCCAGCACGATGCTGCGCGCCACACGCTGCCCAGCGGTCACGCCTGCACCTTCGGACGGGGGTGGAGTGGCACACCCTTGAGCTTCAGCGCAAGCGCATGGCCGTAGATGAGCGCCAGCATGCGCAACGTTGCGGCCGGGTAGCGCGCCGTGACGCGGACGAGACGGCCGCCGGTAAATGGGGAACGACGCAGCGCCAGCGTCGCGTCGAAGGCACGTCGCTCGCGCTCTTGGCTCTCGATGTGAACCGACAGCGTCGGGCCGGGCGCGGCGACGCGCCACAGGTAGCGCTGCTCCATCGCCATGAACGGGGACACGTGCAGCTTCTTCTCAAAGCTCCCCGCGAGAACGGGTCCTTCACCCGCTCGCGTGAGTACGTAGGCGTGGCGCTCTCCCCACGGCGTGCTGGTCACCTCCGCCACCACCGCCTCGAGTTGGTCCTGCGGAGTGAAGCAGTAGTAGAGGCTGACGGGGTTGAAGCAGTGCCCGAACGTGCGCAGCTGCGTGAGCAGGCGGATAGGCCCTGTCGGCAGCCAGCCCGTCCGGCGCTCCACCTGCGTGCGCACAGCGTCTGCGAGCCCGACGGAGGGATCGCCGAGGTAGTCGGATCGGCGGAAGCGAATGAGGCCCGGACGGTCAGCGACAAGCCGCCCGCCTAGCAGGCCATCGAGTTCCTCCAGGTCGAGGTACGCGAGCGCCACGCGGTGGCTGAACTCGTAGTGGCGCACCGCGAAGCGCCGGTGGCGGATCGTGCCCTCGTAGATCGCGCTGGCTTTCACGCCCCCACCGCCTCCATTCGCCGGGCGCCGATCTCGCGCGCCACCCGCAGCGCGCTCTTGAC
Source organism: Solirubrobacteraceae bacterium (assembly GCA_050012835.1). Classification (GTDB taxonomy): domain Bacteria; phylum Actinomycetota; class Thermoleophilia; order Solirubrobacterales; family Solirubrobacteraceae; genus Palsa-744. Next base: position 19,880 of record JBEKGK010000058.1, read on the forward strand.
GCCGTCCTCGTGGAAGCCCCATCCCCAGTAGGCGCCACAGTAGTGCGTACGATTGCGTCCGCTGATCTCGTGGTGGCGTGACTGCGCCGCGACGCCCGCGGGGGTGTAGACAGGGTGCGCGTACTGGAGCGTGCGGATGATCCGCTCCGGATCGATGGCGGCGGTGCGGTTGAGGGTGACGCAGAACTCGCGGTCGGCCCGCAGTGACTGCAGGCGGTTCATGTGGTAAGTCACCGTGCAGTGCCCCGCAACGCCCTCGTCGAGATGGTAGTTCCAGCTCGCCCACGCGCGCCGGCGCCGCGGGAGCAGCGAGCGATCAGTATGCAGCACCGCCTCGTTGCTCTGATAGGGGATCGCCCCAAGCAGCTCACGCTCGCGCTCGCTGGGGTCGCCTAGCAGCGCGAGGGCCTGGTCGGAGTGCGTCGCGATCACCACCGCGTCGAAGCGCTCTGACTCAAAGTCGCGGGGTGACACAGTGACATGGTCCGAATGGCGAGTGATCTCCGTCACGGGTGTCGAGAGCCTGAGACACTCCCGCCAGGGCCGCGTGAGCGCCTCGACATATCTCTGCGACCCTCCGGTGATCGTTCGCCAACGCGGACGCTCACGGAATCCGAGCATACCGTGGTTGTCGAAGAACTCGACCAGAAAGCGCGCGGGAAACGACCACATCTGCCCCGGATCCGCGGACCACACCGCCGCCGCCTGGGGCACTATCAGCCGCTCCACAAAGGCGCGCGAATACCCCCCCACAGCAAGCCACTCGCGCAGCGACGGGTCCTCCTCGGAGGCGAGCAGCTCGCGGGCGTCGCGGTTGAAGCGGACGAGATCAGCGATCATCCGGTGAAATGAGGGCCTTACCAGCTGGCCGCGGCTCGCGAACAGCCCGTTCGGCGAGGCCCCGTTGTACTCGAAGTCGCCCCCGTCGCTCACCCCGAAGCTCATCAGGGAGGCTTGCGTCTCCACCTCGAGCTCGCCCAGCAGCCGTTCGAAGTTCGGGTAGTTGCGGTCGTTGAAGACGATGAAGCCCGTGTCGAGGTCATAGACCCCGGCCTCGGTCTCGACGCGCACCGTGTGGGCGTGTCCGCCGGCCCGATCGCTCGCCTCGAACAGAACGACATCGTGCTCGGAGCGCAGCCGGTGCGCGCATACGAGCCCGGAGACTCCTGCGCCGATGATCGCAATCCTCATGTCCAACCTATACGGGTCGCAGCGCACCGCAGATCAGCGTCGATGAACAGAGCCCAGCGCTGGGCGCGCGCAACCTGCCGTCGCCCGGCTCCCTTGATGGCTTTCAGCGTCATCCGGGTTCAGTGTACAGCTTTTGTAGAGATTCAGTGGAAGTTCGGTAGACTCCGGTTGTGACTGACGGTCCACGACTGCGCATCGGCGAGCTCAGCAGACGCGTTGGTGTGAGCCCCGAGCTGCTGCGCGCCTGGGAGGTGCGCTACGGGCTCTTGTGCCCTGACCGCACCGCAGGCGGGCTTCGTCTCTTCTCCGAAGAGGACGAGCGGCGCGTGCATCTCATGCGCAAGTACATCGCCACCGGGCTGTCCGCCTCGGAGGCCGCCCGACTCGCCAGGTCGGGCGAGGAATCGGCCGCGCGCGGGGGCTCGGCGAGCTTCGCCCAGATCCAGACGTCTCTCGCGCACGGCATCGAGACGCTCGACGAGCCGATGGCCCAGTCGGCGCTCGACGAGCTATTCAGAGCTTTTGCGCTCCCGTTCGCGCTGTCGGAGGTGATCCTCCCATTTCTGCACCGACTCGGCGAACGTTGGGCGGCGGCGGAAACGAGCATCGCCCACGAGCACTTCGCGAGCAACGTGATC
>JBEKGK010000059.1:0-21607 GCA_050012835.1 Solirubrobacteraceae bacterium
AGCTTGCGGATGATCTGCTCCGGCGTGTGCCTGCGTCGCTTCATCAGAGTTCCTTCCTCGCCCACCATCGTAGGCGCGAGAAACTCTCACAAGGGCCGGACCGAACTCATGGGGTCAGGCCATGGCTACGGGGGCAGTATCGGTTCCAGTCGGCTCTGAGCCCGAGGGCTGGCGACACGCGCGGCTGATACCGACGTACGGGACCCGCACCCAGCAGGAGCAAGAGAAGCGCGCGACCTCTTGTCTGCTCGCGGTCATGCACGGCGTGCCGGAGTTCGGCCACGCCCTCCTGAAAGAGCTTGGCGCGCCGAAGTCGCCAGCGATCGAGACGTTTGCCGAGGTGCGGTTCAAGGACTGCGACGGTAAGACGGTGATCCCGGACGGGGCGATCATCTGTCGCCGGGGCAAGAAGTCCTGGACGTGCCTGGTCGAGGTCAAGACCGGCTCGGCGCGGCTCAAAGACGAGCAAGTCGCGAGCTACCTCGACGTGGCGCGCGAACACGGCTTCGATGGCGTCCTTACGATCTCCACCGAGATCACCGCGACATCCGACGAATCACCGGTGGCGGTGGACGGGCGCAAGCTGCGCACGACCGGTCTTTGGCACTTCTCGTGGTGGAGGGTGCTCACGGAGGCGGTGGTGCAGCAGCGCTACCACGGCATCTCCGATCCCGACCAAGAGTGGGTGCTGCGGGAGCTAATCCACTACCTCAGCAGCGAGGCGTCGGGCGCCGTCGGATTTGAGGATATGGGCGAGAACTGGGTGCCGGTCAGGAGGTCCGCCCACGAAGGCACGCTACGCACCGGGAACCCCGCTGCGCGCGACGTCGCAGAACGGTGGGAGCAGTTCACGAACTACCTCGCGCTGAGCCTCTCCCAGGAGCTGGGCGCGTCTGTGACTGCTCACCGGCCACGCACCCAGAGCATGGCGTCTCGCCTCGATGAAACGGTCAGGTCGCTCGTCGAGTCGGGCGTGATGCGCTCGACGCTCCGAATCCCCGATGCTGTCGGGCCGCTTGAGATCCGCACCGATCTGCGATCTCGGCAGACCACGACGAGCGTCGCGATCGACGCCCCCCGCGAAGGCAGGCTGAAGGCGCGGTTCAGCTGGCTGATGAAACAGCTCGCTGATGCTCCCGATGACGTTCGCATCGAAGCGGCATTTCCCAACGCCCGCGACACCACTGCTGCCGCGCTTGGGAGCGTCCGGGAGGACCAAACCGTCCTCGCCTACCCTCCGGACCCCAAGCGTGGCCCGCGTGGATTCGTGGTTGCTCGCTCTCGCCCCATGGGCCAAAAGCGAGGGCGCGCGGAAGGCTCGTTCGTGCGCGAGACAAGCGCCCAAGCGGTCGAGTTTTATCGCGACCTCGTGCAGAACTTGAAGCCTTGGCACGCTCCGGCGCCGAAACTGCACACCGAGGCCGAGAGCACTGAGGTCGAGAGCACGGAGGTGGCCATCGTCCCGGCCTGGGTCGGCGAGTCTCCAGCTGCAGCACAAGTCGACGGCACGAGTGCGGTGCCATCCGATGGCGATCTCACGCAGGGTCTCTCGCCGTAGAAGGCCGAGGATCGGCCACGCCGAAGCAGGATAACCCTGGACGTGTGCGCTCAGCTCTTGGACCGCCCCAAGCGCGACCACGGCGCCGTCTTCGATGCGCTCCTGGCAGGCACCCGGCGCACCCTCTACGGACCGCGACACGACGGGGTTTGGGCCACCGTTTGGGCCACTGAGCCCGGACCCGCTCGCTGCCGCTCCTGAGCCCACCGAGCAAACCAGGTCATTTGCAGGCACGTCCTCCATGCGCCCGGCAAGATTCGAACTTGCGACCTCTCGCTCCGGAGGCGTGGCGTGCGACGGGGCGCTTGGGGCGGAATGCCGCATGAGGACTGGGATTGCGGACTGATGCGCACGCACGCGGCCCTGCCTGGATCGGCGCGATTTGCGGGCGATTCGGGGCGATAGTGGCAGGACTGCCTTTTCGTGGTGCTCGTCGTGCTGCCGGTCGGAGCGCCGACGGGCGCCTGCCGAGCGGCTTCGTCGGGTCGTGGGCGTAGGATCGATGCATGCTTACGGTTGCTGAGGCGGCGCAGCGGGTCGGGAGGAGCCCCGGGACCGTGCGTCGCTGGATACGCGAGGGGCGCCTACAAGCCGAGATGGCCCACGGCCAGCGCTTGATCGATCCCGGCGCTTTGGACGAGGTACGCGACGAGATGTACCCGATGTTGCCATTGCCGCCGGAGTGGCAGACGCTGGAGGACGGGACGCCCGCGCCGAACTGGGTCGCGGCCGTGGCACTGTCGCGGCTCGGGCGTTGAAGCTCGTCATCGATGCAAGTGTCGTCGCGGCCGCCGCGGCGAACCCCGTTGGATTCGAGCGCTTTCGCCGGTTCGAGCTGGTAGCTCCGCCGCTCATGTGGATCGAGGCCGTCTCGTCCCTGCACGCCCTGGTCTGGCGGGGTGAGCTACGCCGCGAGCAGGCCGAGTCTGTACTCGATCGAGTGCTGTCGGCACCAGTGCGCCGTCGTGAGCCGGACGGTCTCGCGCGCGAGGCGTGGAAGGTCGCTGACGAGCTGGGCTGGGCGAAGACCTACGACGCCAACTACGTTGCGCTGGCGCGGCTTCTGGCATGCCAGCTTGTCACGCTGGATGCACGGATGCGGCGTGGGACAGCTCGACTGGGCTTCGTGGTTGGGCCGACTGAGCTGGAGTAGCGAGAGGACAGCAGCCGCCTATCGGGTCGCGTCGGGCTCGCTGCCGCTATGCCTGCCAAAATTGAGCGCTTGCTGCTCCAGAAGCGAATCTACGAGTGGTCCAAGGAGCTACCTCTCTGGCAGCGCGACCTGCTGCGAAGAGTTGTCGCTGGCTCGCTTGACGATGCCGGACGTCGCCAAGTGATGCACATACTCGCCGAGACGGCCGACGCCCCCCAGCCGGTTCCGCTTGAGCTCACGGATCTCCCGGCCGATGAAGGCGAGCACGGACAGGTCGAGCTTCGCGCGATCCGCGATCTGACCAACATCAACTGTCTGGCGCCTGGACAAGAGCTCAAGCTGGTAGGTGGCCTGAACGCAGTATTCGGTGACAACGGCTCCGGCAAGAGCGGCTATGGCCGACTCATTCGGCGAGTTACGCGCTCTGGGGAACCGGAGGAGATCCTTCGCGACGTCTTCGATCCGGGCGCCGCAACGGGGGCGCAGACCGCCCACTTTGGCATCGCTGTCGATGGGACGGACCGCCCCGTCTCGGTCGATCTGGCTACAGACCCCGACCACGCGCTCTCGGCGATGGCCGCATTCGACGCTTCCCGAGCGCGGATCTTCCTCACAAAGCCAAATGTGATCGAGCACGTTCCGCGCTCCTTGCGCGTCCTTCGCGCGCTGTCGCAGACGCAAGACGACCTCGCTGGAGCTCTGCGCGAGCGAGCTCAGCAACGCCGCGACGCGCTGCCCACGCTGCCTGAGATCGACGTCAAAACGCCCGCTGGCAAGACGCTCGCGGAGATCGAAGCGAACTCTGACCTCGCGGCGCTGATCTCGCTAATCGACCTCACACCCACAGAGCGGACCCGGCTCGAAGAGCTAGAGCTTGCTGCCGCTGCCATTCGCACCGATCAAAGCCGTCAGCTTGAGGCCGCTGCGAGAACGCTGGCAACGAACGTGCGTTCCGCTGCCCAGCGCCTGGCCAATGCCGACACTCAGCTGAGCACCAAGGAGGTCACGGAGCTTGCCGACCTCCGGAGACAGCTCGACGATGTCAACGCTGGCGAGCGCGCGCTCGCGGACCGCGCGTTTGCAGACCAACGCTTCGAGGGTACCGGCCGAGGCCCGTGGCGAGAGATGTGGCACGCCGCAGAACGCTTCGCCGAGGCGGCCGACACGACGTTCCCTGACCCAGGCCAAGATGCTGCGTGCCCCCTCTGCCAGCAGGACATCGACGCTTCTGCGCGGGAGCGCTTGGGACGCTTCAAGGAGTTCGTCACCAGCGACCTGCGCCAGAAGGCGACCGATCTTGGAGACCAGATCGAGGCGAAGCTGAAAGCGCTTCCCGACCTGAATCCCATCATAACTGCGGTTCATGCTGAGCTGCGCGGCGCGCCTGAGCATCTCGGCAGCCTTGCCAGCGAAGGGCTTGCGACACTCGAAGCGCATCTGACGGCGGCGAAGGCGGCGGCGGCGGGCAAGGAGCATCACCGCGACGAGGCAACCATCACACTCAACGCGCTGCGAAGCTATGCCGACGAGCAGGAAGCAGTCGCCCAGGGGCACGCGAGCCTGCGTGACGAGGACACTCAACGCAAGGTGATGAGCGAACTCGCTGACCTGCAGGCGCGTGTCGCGTTTGTGCAGGCACGTGAGCAAATCGAGAAATACATCGCAGGCATGCAGGCGATCGCGCACATCGACGCCACGATCGCCAAGCTCAACACCCAGCGTATTAGCATCAAGCTCCGCGAGCTTCAGGAGGTCGCGATCACCGACCGGCTACGAAAAGCTGTCGAGGAGGAGGTGCGTGAACTCGACCCTGTGGCCAGCAGGATTGAAATCACCGGAAAGGCGAGCAAGGGGGAGACGGTCATCCATTTGAAGTTCAAGGAGCCGTGCGGAGAGAGGATTAGCAACGTCCTGAGCGAGGGAGAGCAGCGTGCCCTCTCATTGGCGTTCTTTCTCGCCGAAGTGGCCGTCAGCGACGAGCGCAGCGCAATCATCCTCGACGATCCAGTCTCCTCACTGGATCACGCCCGCCGCGCCTATCTCGCAGAACGCCTCGTCGCTGAGTCCAAACGCCGGCAGGTCGTGGTCTTCACGCACGACATGACCTTCGTCTACCTGCTGCAAGAGGCGGCGGACGAGGCCGACGTCTCGCTACACGGGCAGACGCTGGAGCGCGCCTTCCATCGGGTCGGCATGGTCGCTGGCGAGCTGCCGACCAAGATGCTCGGCCCGGCGAAGCAGATCCGCACGCTGCAGCATCGCTTGCGCTTCGAGCTCACGCCCAAACACGAGCAGCAGGACCCGGTCTATGAGCAGGAGGCCGGCCGGTGGGTCAACGACCTGCGAAAAGCCTACGACCAGGTCATCGAGGACACCGTGCTGAACGGGACGGTGCGGCGCTTCAGCTCGCATGTCCGCGTGCGCCAACTGCACGGAGTCAAGTGGACGCCGCAAATTGCCCAGAGGATCGATGCCGCGATGCGAAAGGCGTCTCCCAAGGCCCACCACGAGCCCTTGGAGCTCCATCCTGGTGCGCACTCGCCGGAGCAGCTCACCGCGATGCTCGACGAGCTTTCGTCACTTCATGCGGAGATGAGCGGTAAGCACGGATCTGACACGGACGCTGCGACGAGCCAGGACGCCGAGCCAGCCATCCACGCGGTGCGTCAGCCTGCGTAGGCTGACGCCATAGGGCTCGGAGTGGCTCGTCACTCGGTCCACTTCACCGGTGGCGCTCCGGGCTGCCACGCAGTCGTGACGCTTCCGCCTTCCTGGCGTAGCAACAGGCTGAAATCGACGAGCTGCGCCTGAAATGCGAGCTCGTGCCGCGGGTCGTCCGCTGCCACGTCGATCCAGTCCCGCCACACGACCAACGCGCACAGCGTCTCGACGTGGGACGAGTTATTCCACCAGCCCTCCTTGAGGTGCGCGAGCGCGTGGGGATAGCGTCCGTGTAGGGCGACGATTGAGCCCCACATCCGCCTGCGCCACGCCGGGTCGCCCATGACGGGTTCGATCCACGGCGCGTGGCGATCGACGTCGAGGTCGTCGTCCTCGATCACGGCTGGCGTCGACGCCGCGGCATAATCGGCGTCAGGGTTGTGCTCGGCGAGCTGGCTCACCATGCGGGCGGCGATCCGGGCCACGGGTTCGCCGGCCCGCTCGGCGCGGCGCTTCAGCTCGGCGATTGCTGCGTCGGAAAGCGTGATCTTCAGTCGCTGGCTCATCGGTCATCTCCGTCTTGATCGGGTCGCGCTATGTGCGCCTCTGGGGGTATTGACCCTTGGGCCACGAAAGCGGCCAACGAATTGCGGGGCCCGATCGTGGCCCTGCTCGGACCCGTGCATCTGGTCTGTTCAGACGTGGAGTGGGCGCCGACGTCGGTGCTCGGCTGCGGGCTGGAGCGTGTCGTGAGCCAGGTGGGCCCGGGGTGGCCCAGCCGGAACTTGTCAGCCGGTGGTCGCCGGTTTAGCGCGTGCGGCGCCGATTTTTGAAATTCGCTGGCCGCTTTGACCTGCTGAGGGTCATTAACAGTATGCAAGAAGGACAGGTACGCCCTTCGGGGGCGCTGGACCCACCCGCCACGGTCGACGCCGCGTGGGTCGAGGCCGTCGCTCTGCGGGTGGTCCAGCTAATGCGAAGCGGCGATGTGGTGGACGACCGACGGCTCGTCGATGCGGCGACTCTTGCTAGCGAGCTTGGTGTCGATCGATCGTGGGTGTACGCGCACCGTGACGAGTTGGGCGCTGTCCGGCTCGGATCAGGGTCGAAGCCACGGCTGCGCTTCAACGTTCAAGTAGCGCGGGCAGCCCTCGCTCGTGCGCGTAATGAGCCCCCAGCCCTCGGCAACGCAGGCTCTGTCGACCGTAAGCAGCTCCGATCAAAGCGCAAGCCCGCAGTCGGACGGGTGCTCGCGGTCAAGGTCCGTAGGTCATGAGCGAGCCGGCGGACAGCAATCTCGTCGGCAGCCGGCTCGGCTCATGGGTTCTTGGTCTTGTCCACCGCGCGGGCGAGCTCGTGGAGGTCAGCGCCGAGGACGCGCAGGAAGCGTTGGAGCGTGTGCCAACGCACACCCCGCTTGCCGCGCTCGATACGCGACACGAGCGTGGCGTCCGCGCCAAGTTGCTCCGCGACCTGTTCCTGGGTCATCCCCGCCTCGTGGCGAAGCTCGCGGAGGGCTCGACCGAGCAGGAGCTGGTCCTGCTCGGCGGTAGGCGAGTCGGCTTTGCGTGTCACCGGCGGAACGCTTGCGTGGCGCGACAAAAAGTACCAGGGTCGTTTTGGCCTAAATTGGGTATGCTGTTCCGGTCCAAAATAAGTGCCGGGGCGCGGCTGTCACCGCCCCCGGCGTGGCACCGAGAGTTCAAGCTCCCGGCGCAGAGGCAGCCTACCGAGCCTGGTCAGGTGCCTTCCTCGCCAAAGCTGCCTCCCGGAGCCTCCAACCAACAGGAGGAACCGACGATGAGCACCACCCTGACCGTCCCCGCCGAGATCGTGGGGCACCTGCGCTGTGGGCTGCACATGGAACTTGGCCACGCAGCCGGGGAGATCGCGACGCTCAGCACGCTACGCGACCGCGAAAGCTATCCCGACTGGTACGCCGAGCCTTTGCAAGAGCTCGACGCTGCACGAGCGGTACTCGATGCCGTTGGGTGGAGCCTGACCGACAGCCCCGAGCCTGTCGAGATCGACCTCGACCAGCACCGGCCGATCCTCGTCGCGGCACTCATCGGCCTGCTCGAGATCGAGCGCGACCTAATGGACGTTGATCCATCCTTCGACGGAGCCGAGCGCCAGCACAAGCGCGCCAGTCGAGCCGTCTGCGAGATCGAGAGCTTCCTCGCGGACCATGATCTCCAGCAGCCGGAGGGCGACTGATGCCGAGGCCAAGTAGGGGAAGCGTGCTTGAACACGTAGGCGTGGACGGGCGCACATATCGATCGCTGCGATTCGTGGCATATGGCAAGCGGCGATATGTCTCGCTCGGGCCGGTGTCCGCTGAGGCCGCGGAACAGGCTCTACGTCACACGATCGCCGATGTGGAGCGCGGATCGTGGGAGCCGCCGAGACAGGCGGCGGCTCCCACCGAGCACGAGCCAATGCCGACGTTTCATGCCTTTGCAGAGGACTGGTGGCTGCGCAACGAGAAGCAGCTCGCGCCCAGCACCCAGCTCGACTACCGGTGGCGTCTCGAAACGCACCTGCTGCCGTTCTTCGCTCGACATCGGCTGGACGAGATCACCTTCGATCGGGTCGAGCGATACATCGCAGGGAAGCTCGATGAGTCGCATCCGCTGTCGCCGAGGTCGATCAACATGACCGTGACCTTGCTGGGAGCGATCCTGGAGGGTGCGGTAGAGCGAGAGTTGATCCCGCGCAACCCGGCAAGGGGCCGTGGCCGTCGCGTCCGTGAACGTGCCCCACGTCGCAGCCACCTGGAGACTGCCGAGCAGATCAGTGCCCTACTCGACGCGGCGGCTCGATTGGATGCCAGTGCTCGCAAGGGTCATCAGCACGTCGAGCGACGGGCGATGATCGCCGTGCTCGTGTTCGCCGGCCTGCGCATAGGCGAGTTGCTGGCGCTGCGATGGCGCGACCTCGACATGGCCGGTGGCTGGATGTACGTCGAGGAATCCAAGACCGACGCCGGGCGACGACGCATCAAGATCAGAGGTGCGCTCCAGGCAGAGGTGGCGCGCGTGCGTGAGCGCCAGCCTGAATCCGGGCCGGATCGGATCGTATTCGCTACCTCAACGGGCAGGCCGCAGAGCGCTGATAACTTCCGCTCTCGGGTACTCAGACCCTCGGTGACCGAGGCCAATCGCGAACTGGCGGCGCGGCACTCGCCACCGCTCCCGGAGGGGATCACGCCGCACTCTCTCCGGCGAACATTCGCAAGCGTGCTGTATGCGCTCGGCGAGGACCCAGGAATCGTCATGGACGAGATGGGGCACACCGACCCCGCGCTCGCACTGCGCGTCTACCGGCAGACGATGCGCAGGGGAGAGGAGGAGAGGGCGGTTCTCACGGCGCTGGTAGAAAGCGGGGACCGTGGCCGGTCGGCTCGATCGTCGAAGGTTTGAGGGTTTTCGTCGGCGAGATGAGCTAGGCGCGATCTGGCGGCTAGTCTCGTCGGATGAGCGTCATCGAGGAGTACTGGGGAGGCGTGCTACGCCGGCTTCGGGCGGAGGTCGATGTCTTTGCGAAGCTGGTCCAGCACATGGGGGAGCGCGGACGCATTAGCGAGTTGGCCTTGGCGCGCCTACTTGAGGGATTCGTGCCCGAGAGGATCGGCGTGAGCACCGGAGTGCTATTCGATTCCGCTGATCGGCAGAGCCCTCAAACTGACGTGGTCTTGTTCGACCGCGCGAACCAACCGGCCGTGATGGCTCACACGACGCAGGTCCTGTACCCCATCGAGGTCGCTACGGCGTGCGTGGAGGTCAAGACCAAACTCGGCAGCACCGAGATTGCTGATTGCTCTAAGAAGCGTCGTCAACTGCATGAACTCTCTCCGACCACCGGCACCGGCGCGCCGATCGGCCATCCTCCGTTCATGGTGTTGAGCTATGACTGTGGGCTCGCGAGCCCACAGTCGATTATCGAGTCATTTGCCCGCGAACCCGATCACCTCCCCGACCTGCTTTGTGTGCTGGATATCGGACTGATCGGTGGAAGATCGGGCACACTGTCCTCCTCAGATGGCGGCTGGTCGAGCGGACTCGCGTTTGCTCAGCAAGAAGCTGCCGACGGCACGTGGGACCTGATCGCGGCCAATCCGGCTGATGAGCGAGTGGACTTTCACGGACAGCGCGTGGCAGTGGTGGATCACGGAGGCGGCCACTACGTCGCCGACCCGGGTCGGGCGCTTCTGTTGTTCGCTGACGCGCTTGCCCGAATGGTGGCCGAACGGGTAGGTGCTCCGGCGCCAGTCCTCAGTCACTACCTCACCGGGAGGGTGCGCGATCTTGTGGCCTTGGCGCCTCCGACACCCTACTAGGGCCAGGGCAGGCCACAGGATGTGAGCCATTCCGGAACCTGGACCCACTCAATGGACAGCTCGTCACACGCGTGCGAGAGTGCCCGACGGGTTGGCTTTTCGAGAATGTCCTCCGTCACTACCGCAATATCCTGGCCTTCCTCCCCAAGCGCGTAGGCGTGTGCGAGTACGCTCGGCATCGCATCGTGCCGACCGGCGGGATCGACTATGTCTTTGACGTTACGTGCAATCCAAGCGATCGTCGTCATGCTCGCGCCGGTGTGTTGCCGCCGTCCCTTTACGGTCGCGGCCCAGAGTGCGCCCGGCTCGTTCTCGGCCGTTCGTTCGAGTTCGTCGACCACCTCGTCGCAGAAGCAGAGTTCACTGTTGGCAATCATGTCCGTGAGCGCGTCGAAGGCCGTGTTGTAGTTGCTGCTCTCGGTCGCTATGCGGTTGATCGCGGAGCCGTCGATCGTCCACCTCATCTTTCAAGTGGTCCAATTCCTGTGGACCGAAGCTGGCCCTCGCTGACGTCGAGATACCGGAGGAGATCCTGGCGGCCGAGCGCCCCATCCCGAGCGCCCGCGAGCATCAGGGAGATGTAGCCCTCACCAAGCTCGCGGGCGCGGACTGCACCCCTTGTGCTGTCAGAGCCACGTCCGCCCCCGCTTTTTTTGTGATCCGAGGTTCGCGGGATCTGAGACACAAGCGCGGTGCCGCAGTTCAGGTCCTCTAGGCGGATTGCTGTAGCGGTCAGTGAAACGTTGAAGTCACCAGCGAGTAGGCGCACCTGCTCCAGGTCCGTGATCGTCGCGCCTGTGCCGAATCGAGCAGCGATACGAGTCCGCAGGTGCTCGTGGGGCATTAGCAGGGCGGCTGCAAATTGCTCGCACCAACGCTCCACGCCTGTATCCCCAAAGCCGAGGCAGATCGAGTCGGATCGCCTCATGAGGTGGCCAAGCTCGTGAACGTATGTGAAGAGGCGGGCTGCTGGGATGTAAGCGGAGTTGATTGCGACGAGCGGCTTTACGTCGTCGTTGAGCGAGAAACCACGACAGAGTTCTTCGCCGATCGGGAGTTGCAGTGCCAATACTCCGCGTTCCTCCAGCCTCCCGCGAACAATCTTGACCACTGCCGAGGGATTCGCGGCACCCCGCTGTTCGGTGGTGCTCCAGGCGAGCCATGACGTGGCCATCTCGGCGGCTCTGGCCGGAGGGGTGTCCGAGGTCACGGCAGGAACGGGCTCATCGAGCCACCGACGGTCAGCGACACGCTCGGCAGTCCAGCGTGCGATTCGCCTCACCCGCGACGCCGTTGCCACGGCGTCAAGCTCTGCTCGGGTCGATTCGTGCTCAGGGTGACCAGGCGGGTGGCGGAACGCGGGCGGGACCGCCGTCTCGATTGGAGGCGAGGCCATCATGAAGAAGGCCGCCGGTCGCTTGAGCATCGCCGCGATCGCACGGAACTGTGTCTTCGTGGGTTGTTCTTCTCCGTTAAGCCAGCCGAGAACAGTGCTCGGCTCGGTTTTGGCTCGCTCGGCGAGCTCTGGCGGATCGACGGCAGACTCCTCCATCGCCCACTGCAAGACCGCTGGCGTCACGGGCACGTACGTCGGCTTCATGCGGGTGAGCTTAAGGGAGGCGTCGGCGTCAGAGATATGGAACTCGGGACTTCCAGGTCAGCACCCAGGCGCGCCGACGAGGTCGCGCGATTCTCCTTCGTCCGGCAATAGCGAACGGGAGAGGAACGACCGTCCTCTAGGCGGCCGGTAGAGCCTTGAAATGGCAGTCGGTGGCAGACGAGCGCTCCGGCGACCGACCTCAAGCCTCAACCGACGAAGCCTCCAACCCCGAATTCCGCTCCAGCAAAGGCATTCCAGCTATGCGCCCGGCAAGATTCGAACTTGCGACCTCTCGCTCCGGAGGCGAGCGCTCTATCCACTGAGCTACGGGCGCAGACGGCGTCGCACGGACGGCATCCCCGAGCCCGGAGCTTAGCGCCGCGCAGCCTCCCCGGCAGCGCCCGCGCCTTCGCTGCGGAGGCTGCGCGGGCCGCCCCGTCGCTACCGTAGCCACCATGGATCTATCCCTGTTCTTCGCCGGCACCGCCGGGTCGGTGCCGAGCGCGCGGCGCGGGCTGCCCGCGGTGCTGATCCGCCGCGGCGGCGATCGGCTGCTGTTCGACTGCGGGGAAGGCACGCAGCGCCAGCTCCTGCGCTCGGTCGGGCTGCTGGATCTGGACAGCATCTTCATCACGCACTTCCACGCCGATCACTGGCTGGGGCTGCCGGGCATGCTGAAGTCGTTTGCGTTGCGCGAACGCAGCGAGCCGCTGACCGTCTACGGGCCGGTCGGGTTGAAGGCGCTGATGGCGGACATGCGCGTCGTCGTCGGCCGCTTGTCATACAGCTGCGACATCGTCGAGCTCGAGCCCGCTGAGACGGTGCAGCGCGACGGCTACCTGATCGCGGCGATTCCCGTGCGCCACAAGAGCCCCTCCGCGTTTGGGTATGCGCTCGTCGAGGAGCCGCGGCCCGGCCATCTCGATCCACAGCTGGCGGAGCGGCTCGGGGTCAAACCCGGACCCGACTTCGGCCGGCTGCAGCGCGGGGAGACCGTCGATGGCGTGAAGCCCGAGCAGGTGATGGGTGCCACCAGGGAGGGGCGCAAGGTCGTGCTCTCGGGCGACACCGCGCCTTGCGAGGCCCTTGCGATCGCAGCACACCAGGCCGACGTGCTCGTGCACGAGGCCACGTTCCTCGATGATGAGGCCGAGCGCGCGCGCCTGACGTTGCACAGCACCGCGCGCCAGGCCGCCGAGCTGGCGCTCAAGGCCGAGGTGCGGCTGCTCGCGCTCACGCATGTCTCGAGTCGCTACGCCGGCGGCGAGCTGCGCGACGAGGCGCGCGCCGTGTTCGCCGCCACCGAGGCCGCCCGCGACTTCGACACGATCGACGTGCCGTTCCCCGAGCGGGGAGGCGCGACGCTCATGCGCTGGTCCGAGCGTCTCGCGCGCGAGCGCGCGCAGGCGGGAGCGCAGCAAGAGCCGTCGCAGCCGGACACGCCACCTGAGCAGGCGTCGGCGCCCGAGCCCGTCGCATCCCCCTGATACATTCCAACTGCTCCTTTAACCCGGTCCCGTGAGGCCAGGAAGGAAACGATGGCAGCAGACGAGAAGGTCGTCCTCCACGAGGAGGAAATAGGGCGGGCGCTGACGCGCATCGCACACGAGATCCTCGAGCGCAACGCCACAGGGCCGGCACCCGCGCTCGTCGGGATCCACCGTCGCGGCGCCTTTCTCGCACAGCGGCTGCACGGGCTGCTCGAGCAGCTGCTCGGCGCAGACGTGCCGCTCGGCGACCTCGACATCGGCTTCTACCGCGACGACGTCGCCACACGCCCCGACGCGCCCGTGCTGCACGCCTCGCACATCGACTTCGACGTGACCGGGCTGACAGTGGTGATCGTCGACGACGTGCTGTTCACCGGGCGCACCGTGCGCGCCGCGATCGAGGCGCTGTTCGCCTACGGGCGCCCGCAGCGCGTGCAGCTGTCGGTGCTCGTCGACCGCGGACACCGCGAGCTGCCGATCCGCCCCGACTACGTCGGCAAGAACCTGCCCACGTCCGGCTCAGAGCACGTGTACGTGCGCCTGCGCGAGCTGGACGGCGTAGACGAGGTGGCCATCGCCGAGCCGTGCGCGGTGGAGGCGGCATGAACCACCTCATCTCGATCGAGGACCTCGAGCGGGCGGACATCGAACGGATCGTCAGCCAGGCGGAGCGCTTCGCGGAGGTCTCCGACCGCGAGATCAAGACGCT
The DNA here is from genome assembly GCA_050012835.1 of Solirubrobacteraceae bacterium. Taxonomy (GTDB): domain Bacteria; phylum Actinomycetota; class Thermoleophilia; order Solirubrobacterales; family Solirubrobacteraceae; genus Palsa-744. Next base: position 13,511 of record JBEKGK010000059.1, read on the forward strand.
GCCCACGCTGCGCGGGCGGATGGTGCTGAACCTGTTCTACGAGTCCTCCACGCGCACCCGCAGCTCCTTCGAGCTCGCCGCCAAGCGCCTGTCGGCCGACGTGGTGAACTTCGCCGCCAGCGGCTCGAGCGTCGAGAAGGGCGAGTCGCTGAAGGACACAGTGCTCACGCTCAGCGCCCACAAGCCCGACGCGATCGTGCTGCGCACCCCGTGGGCGGGCGCCGCCGAGCTGGTGTCCAGATGGTGCAGCGCCGCGATCGTCAACGCCGGCGACGGCAAGCACGAGCACCCCACCCAGGCGCTGCTCGACGTCTACACGCTGCGCCGTCGCCTGGGCGCGATCGACGGCGCCTCGATCTGGATCGTCGGCGACGTCGCGCACTCGCGTGTGGCGCGCTCGAACGTGCTCGCGTTTCAGCGCATGGGCGCCAGCGTGACCGTCGCCGGTCCGCCCACGCTGATCCCGCGCGGCATCGAGGCGCTCGGCTGCGACGTGCGCTACACGCTCGACGAGCTCCACACGGCCGACATCGTCTACGCGTTGCGCATGCAGCACGAGCGCATGAGCGAGATGTGGGTGCCTTCGATCCGCGAGTACGCCGCCTGGTATCAGATCAACGGCAGACGGCTCTCGCCGCACCAGATCCTGATGCATCCAGGTCCCGTCAACCGCGGCGTGGAGCTCTCGGGCGAGGTGGTGGACTCCCCGCAGGCGGTGATCACCGCGCAGGTCGAAGCCGGCGTGGTCGTGCGCATGGCCGTGCTGTACGAGCTGCTCGCCGGAAACAGAGAGTCTCGCCCGCCCGCGCGCCCGGCTCCTGCCGGCGGTCGCCCTGGCGAGGACACGGCCGCGGGGACGCCGACGCCGGAGCCGGTGGCCGGGGGTCGGCTGGCGTGAGCGCCACCGAGCCACTCGTCGGCGGGCTCCAGCCGCCCGCCGATCTGCTGCTGCGCGACGTGCACGTGCTCGACCCGCGCGCGGGAATCGACGCGCGCCACGATCTGCGCGTGCGCGCGGGGCGGATCGTGGAGCTCGCCGAGCCAGGCACGCTGGACGCCGAGTCCGGCTCGCTGGACGGCGCGCCTGACGGTGCGGGGCAGGGCGCCGAGGAGCTAGTCGAGGGCGCCGGCCGGCTGCGCTTGCTGCCCGCGTTCTTCGACCCCCACGTGCACCTGCGCACGCCCGGGCAGGAGCACAAGGAGGATCTCGAAACCGGCACCCGCGCGGCCGCCGCGGGCGGCTTCTGCGCGGTGATCGCGATGCCCAACACCGACCCCGTGCTCGACTCCGCGCCGCTGCTGCGCTCGCTGCGCGACGCCGCCGCGCGCGAGGCCCGCGTCCCCGTCGGCTTCCTGCCGGCGATCACCCGCGGGCTGGCGGGCGAGCAGCTGACGGAGATGGCCGAGCTCAGGCAGGAGGGCGCGCTGGGGTTCACCGACGACGGCCGGCCCGTGCACAGCGCGGGCATGCTGCGCAAGGCGCTGCAGTACCAGCGGCTGTGCGGCGGCGTGCTGTCGCTGCACGAGGAGGACCCGACGCTCTCGCGCGGCGGCGCCATGCACGAGGGCGCCGTCAGCGCCGCGCTGGGGATCGGCGGGATACCGACCGTCGCCGAGTCCACGATGGTGGCGCGCGACGCCGCGCTCGCCGGCTACGAGGACGGTCGCGTGCACTTCCAGCACCTCTCCTGCGCGGCGTCCGTCGACGCCATCGCCGCCGCCAAGGCGCACGGCTGGCGCGTCAGCGCAGAGGTCTGCCCGCACCACCTGCTGCTGACCGAGCAGGACGTGCGCGAGCTGGACACGCGCATGAAGATGTACCCGCCGCTCGCCACCGAGGCCGACCGGCAGGCGCTGATCGATGGTCTGCGCGCCGGCACGATCGACTGCGTCGCCACCGACCACGCGCCGCACGCGCGCAACGAGAAGGAGGTGCCATTCGAGCAGGCGCCGATGGGCAGCACGGGCCTTGAGACCGCATTCGCCGCGTTGCACACCGGCCTCGTGCTGCCCGGGATCCTCGAGCTGTCGCTGCTGGTGGAGCGCATGACCGCCGGTGCCGCGCTGTACGAGCTGCCGACGCCCACGGTCGCGCTCGGCGCTCCCGCCAACCTGACGCTCGTGGACCTCGACGCCGTGTGGGTGCCCGGCGAGCACGGTTGGGAGAGCCGCTCGGAGAACTGCTGCTTCGCGGACCGGCGGCTGCAGGGCCGCGTGCTGATGACGCTCGCCGCCGGCGCGATCGCGCACTGCGACCGCGCGCTGGCGATGGTGGGCGCCTGATGAGGATCGCCGCGCGCCGTATGAGCCGCGTGGCGGGCGCCTGATGGGCCTGCTCGAGCGCAACCGCGCCGCGCTCGTCGTCGTCGACGTGCAGGAGGGCTTTCGCTCCTACGCATCGTTCGCGGACGTCGCCGGCGCCTGCGCAAAGCTCATCGAGGCCGCGCGCATCCTCGGGCTGCCCACGCTCGTCAGCGAGCAGTACCCCAAAGGGCTCGGCCACTCAGCGCCCGAGCTCGGCCTGCAGGACGAGCCGCGGATCGAGAAGACCGTGTTCTCGGCCGCGCGCGCCGAGGGCTTCGATCTGGCCGGTGCCGAACAGGCGATCGTGTGCGGGATCGAGACCCACGTGTGCGTCAGCCAGACCGTCCACGACCTGCTCGCCGACGGGGTCGAGGTCCACGTGCCCGCCGACGCCGTCGGCTCGCGCCACGACATCGACTACGAGTGCGGGCTCGAGCGCATGGTGCGCGCGGGCGCGGTCGTCAGCACCGTCGAGGCGGCGCTGTTCGAGCTGCTCGAGCGCGCCGGCACGCCCGAGTTCAAGGCCGTCCAGAAGCTCATCCTGTGACCGGCGCGAGCGCCTACATCCTGCTCGAGGACGGCACGCGCTTCGACGGTGAGGCGTGCGGCGCCGACGGTCACGCCGTCGGTGAGATCGTGTTCACGACCGGCATGTCCGGCTACCAGGAGTCGATCACCGACCCGTCGTTCGCGGGCCAGCTGATCGCCTACACCTACCCGCACATCGGCAACTACGGCGCGAGCTCGCAGGCGATGGAGTCAGAGCGCGCGTGGGCGCGCGCGGCGATCATGCGCGAGGCGTGCAACCGCGAGGACGCGCCCACCGCCGAGCGCGGCTGGCTGGACTGGCTCACAGACTGCGGCGTGCAGGCGATCAGCGGCGTGGACACGCGCACGCTCGTGATGCACATCCGCGAGGCCGGCGCGATGCGCGGCGGCGTGTTCCCGGCGAGGATGCCCGAGAGCGAGGCGCGCGCGCTGATCGACGCCGAGCCGCCGATGGCCGGGCAGGATCTGGCCAGGCTAGTCACGCCCGCGCAGGCCAGCCGCCACGGCGGCGGCGAGGGCCCGCGCATCGCCGTGGTCGACACCGGCATCAAGGCGTCGATGGTGCGCGAGCTCGTCGCGCGCGGCGCGCGCGTGACGCTTCACCCGTGCACCAGCGGCGCCGAGCAGCTGCTCGCCGAGGACCCCGACGCGATCTTCCTCTCCAACGGGCCCGGCGACCCCGCCGCGCTGTCCTACATCGTGCAGACGGTTCGGGAGATAGTCGGCAAGAAGCCCGTGTGGGGCATCTGCCTCGGCCACCAGCTGCTGTGCCGCGCGGTGGGCCTGGAGACGTTCAAGCTGCCGTTCGGCCACCACGGCGCCAACCACCCTGTCCGCGACCTGCAGACCGGGCGCGTGGAGATCACCTCGCAGAACCACGGCTTCGCTGCGCTCGGCCCCGGCGGCTCGCGCACGATCGACAGCGACGAGCCCGTGCGCTGGGACACCGACTTCGGCGCCGCGCAGCTCTCGCACGTCAACCTGTACGACCGCACCGTCGAGGGCCTCGAGCTGCTGGACGTGCCCGGCGGCACCGTGCAGTACCACCCCGAGGCCGGTCCCGGCCCGCACGACAGCCTGTACCTGTTCGACCGGTTCCTGCAGCGCATCGCGGAGGCCGCGTGATGCGCGCCGACGTTTTTTATGGGGACCCCTCGAGGGGGTCCGGGCGGGGTCGCGCGCGGCTCCTGCGGAGCGCCGCCTGATGCCTCGGCGCGACGACCTCCACAAGATCCTGATCCTCGGGTCGGGGCCGATCGTGATCGGGCAGGCGGCCGAGTTCGACTACTCCGGTGTGCAGGCGTGCAAGGTGCTGCGCGAGGAGGGCTACGAGGTCGTGCTCGTCAACTCCAACCCCGCCACGATCATGACCGACCCCGAGTTCGCACACGCGACCTACATCGAGCCGCTGCTGCCGGGCCCGGTCGCGCAGGTGATCGAGCGCGAGCGCCCCGACGCGCTGCTCGGCACGCTCGGCGGGCAGACCGCGCTGAACCTGTCAAAGGCGCTGCACGACGACGGCACGCTCGCGCGCTTCGGCGTGGAGCTGATCGGCGCCAACTACCAGGCGATCGCATGCGCCGAGGACCGCGAGCTGTTCGGCGCGGCGATGGCCAACGCCGGGCTGCGCATGCCCAAGAGCGCGATCGCCAGCGGCTGGGTCGCCGAGGAAGCGGCCGCGGCCGCCGGTGCGAGCGATGCCGGCTGGGTGGACGTCCGCCTGGGCGTCGAGCGGGCGCTCGGCGCGCTGCAGGAGATCGGGCTGCCGTGCGTCGTGCGCCCCGCCTACACGCTCGGCGGGCGCGGCGGCGGCATCGCGCGCACCGCAGAGGAGTTCGAGCGGATCGTCGCGCAGGGCCTGGAGGCCTCGCCGATCGGGCAGGTGCTGCTCGACGAGTCGGTGATCGGCTGGGGCGAGTTCGAGCTGGAGGTGATGCGCGACCGCGCCGACAACGTCGTGATCGTGTGCTCGATCGAGAACGTCGACCCGATGGGCGTGCACACCGGCGACTCCGTCACCGTCGCGCCGCAGCAGACGCTCACCGACCGCCTCTACCAGCAGCTGCGCGACCAGGCGATCGCCGTGATCCGCGCCGTCGGCGTCGAGACAGGCGGCTCCAACGTGCAGTTCGCGGTCAACCCCGACACCGAGGAGATCCTCGTGATCGAGATGAACCCGCGCGTGTCGCGCTCCTCCGCGCTCGCCTCCAAGGCCACCGGCTTCCCGATCGCCAAGATCGCCGCGCGCCTGGCCGTCGGCTATCGCCTGGACGAGATCGACAACGACATCACCGGCGCCACGCCCGCGTGCTTCGAGCCCACGATCGACTACGTCGTCGTCAAGTGGCCGCGCTTCGCCTTCGAGAAGTTCCCCAGCACCGACCCCACGCTGACCACGCACATGAAGTCGGTGGGGGAGGCGATGGCGATCGGGCGCACCTTCCAGCAGGCGTTCGCCAAGGCGCTGCGCTCGCGCGAGCTCGACAAGACGCCATCCCTGTCCGGGGTCTCAGACGAGCGGCTGCTGGAGAGCCTGGCAACGCCCGCCGCCGACCGCTACGAGACGGTGCTCGAGCTGCTGCGCAGGGGCACGAGCATCGACGCGGTGCACGAGCGCACCCGCATCGACCGCTGGTTCCTCGACGAGCTGCGCCAGCTCGCGCTCGAGCCCGAAGCGCCGTTCGCCGGCGAGCGCTCGTTCCGCTCGGTCGACACGTGCGCCGCCGAGTTCCCCGCGCGCACGCCCTACTACTACTCCGGCTGGGAGCGCACGAGCGCCAGCGAGGTCCGCCGCGGCGAGCGCGAGTCGGTCGTGATCCTCGGCTCCGGGCCCAACCGCATCGGCCAGGGCATCGAGTTCGACTACTGCTGCGTGCACGCCGCCATGACCGTGCGCGCGTCCGGGCGCGACGCCGTGATGATCAACTGCAACCCCGAGACCGTCTCCACCGACTACGACACCTCCGACCGCCTGTACTTCGAGCCGCTCACGCTGCAAGACGTGCTCGCCGTCGTGGAGGTCGAGAAGCCGCTCGGGGTGATCGTGCAGTTCGGCGGGCAGACGCCCTTGAAGCTCGCCGCCGGCCTCGTCGACGCCGGCGTGCCGCTGCTCGGCACCAGCGTCGACGCGATCGACCTCGCCGAGGACCGCGCGCGCTTCGGCGCGCTGCTCGACCGCCTCGGCTACAAGGCGCCGCCGTACGCCACCGCCGGCTCGCTGCAGGAGGCGCTCAAGTGCGCCGACCTCGTCGGCTTCCCGCTGATCGTGCGCCCCTCCTACGTGCTCGGCGGTCGCGCCATGGAGATCGTCTACGCGCACGACGGCCTCGCCGACTACCTGCGCCGCGAGGTCGTCGGCGCGGGGGGGAGCAACGACGCGACCCACGCTCAGAGCCCGGAGGGCTCCCCATCAATCTTTCTCGATCGCTTTCTCGAGGATGCCACCGAGGTCGACGTCGACGCCCTCTGCGACGGCCACGACGTGTGGATCGGCGGCATCATGCAGCACGTCGAGGAGGCCGGCGTGCACTCCGGCGACAGCGCCTGCGTGCTGCCGCCGCACTCGCTCGGCGAGGAGATGCTCGAGCAGATCCGCACCGCCACGCGCGAGATCGCGCTCGCGCTCGGCGTCGTCGGGCTGCTCAACGTGCAGTACGCCGTCGCCGGCGGCGAGCTGTACGTGATCGAGGCCAACCCGCGCGCGTCGCGCACCGTCCCGTTCGTCTCCAAGGCGATCGGCCTGCCGCTCGCCAAGCTCGCCTGCCGCATCATGCTCGGCGAGCGCATCGCCCAGCTCGACCTCCCTCAGGACCGCCAGGGGATCGGCTTCGGCGAGCACGTATCCGTCAAGGAGGCCGTGCTGCCGTTCGACCGCTTCGAGGGCTCCGACGCGCTGCTCGGCCCCGAGATGCGCTCCACCGGCGAGGTGATGGGCATCGCGCGCGACTTCCCCACCGCGTTCGCCAAGGCGCAGGCCGCCGCCGGCGTGCCGCTGCCACGCACGGGCACCGTCTTCATCACCGTCACCGACTCCGACAAGGCCGGCGCCTTCGCAGTCGCGCAGAGCCTGCACGAATGCGGCTTTCGCATCGTCGCCACGCGCGGCACCGCAGAGGCGATCTCGCGCATGGGCGTGCCCGCGCAGGCCCTCAACAAGATCGCCGAGGGCTCGCCGCACGTGCTCGACTGGATCGAGCGCGGCGACGTGCACCTCGTCGTCAACACGCCCACCGGCGTCGGCGCGCGCACCGACGGTTACGAGATCCGCCGCGCCGCCGTCGCGCACGGCATCCCCTGCCTGACCACGCTCGCCGCCGGCATCTCCGCCGCGCGCGCGATCGCAAGCGCCCACCGCAGCGGCGCGCCCGAGGTGCTGTGCCTGCAGGAGCTGCACGGCATGACGCGCAAGCCCGCGCGCCGCGGGCGGGTCATCGCCGGCGAGCCCGAGCCCGAGCGCGAGCACGCCGCGCCGGATGGCGAGCGCGCGAGCAGTCCCGACGGGGCCGGGGTGGCGTGAGCCAGGCTCCGTTCGGCCGCCGCCCGCTGACCGTCACCGCCGTCGAGCAGCTGGGTGCCTACAGCCTCCTGCGCGTCGCCGACCCGCACGGCGCACAGGCTGAGCCCGGCCAGTTCGCGATGCTCGCCGCGGTGCAGCGCTGGGGGGGAGGGGATGAGGACCGCCCGTATGTCCCGCGTGCGTTCTCGCTCGCGCGCCACCGTGACGGGGAGTCGCACTTCCTGCTCGAGGACGTCGGTCCCGGGACGCGGCGGCTGTGCGAGTTGCGCAGCGGCGATGGGGTGTGGGCGCTCGGTCCGCTCGGCCGCGGCTTCACCGCACCGGGTGACGGGCGACGCGCGGTGCTCGTCGGCGGCGGCGTCGGCATCGCGCCGCTCGCGATCCTCCAGGACGCCCTTGCGAGCGACGCGCAGCCGGCAGGCGACGCGCCAGCGCCCAGCGCGGCGGCGCGCGCCAGCAAGGTGACCGTCCTGCTCGGCTTCCGCGACCGCGCGCATGCCCAGGGCGCCGCGCTGCTGCGCGACCCGCGTGTCGCAACCGACGACGGCTCCAGCGGCCACCACGGACTGGTGACGGAGCTGCTCGCCGCCGAGCTCCAGCGCGATCCCCACGCGGTCGTGTACGCGTGCGGGCCGCCGGCGATGCTCGAGGGCGTCAGAGCCATGTGCCAGCACAGCGCCACGCCTGCTCAGCTCGCGCTCGAGGCGGGCATGGCGTGCGGCTTCGGC
>JBEKGK010000060.1:0-21349 GCA_050012835.1 Solirubrobacteraceae bacterium
GCCGCCCCTAGCGTCCCGGAATGGGAAGGCACGCACGGGCGAGGCTCGTTCGCGACTGGGCGACGGGCGCATAGGCCGCGACGTTGGCTGCGAGCGAACGCCAGCGCCGGCTCAAGTGGGGCCTGTTCCCCCAGGTGCTCAAAGGCGACGTGCCCTACGCCGACCGCCGGCCTGAGCTGGCAGATGTGTGCGTCGGCGAGAAGGTCGTCATGGTCATGCGGACGCCTGCCTGGCAGGAGGTCATGCAGCCTCTCCTAGACGCGCTCGACGCCGAGCGCCCCCGCAAGGGTCCGGCGCCGGCCTACGACTCGACCGAGCTGGAGTCCTGCCTGCTCTACGCGCGCCTCGTGGGCGCCGCCACCTGGGGAGAGGCACGGACGCTCCTGGCCGGCGACCGCGCCGGGTGCGACCGCGAAGCCCTCGGCTTCGACCACCCACGCCAGCGCGTGGGCGCCGGCTTGAGCCTCGTGCGCAGCAGGGAAGGCGTGCCTTCCGAGACGACCGTCTGGCGCCACAAGCGGCGCTTCGGGCTCCAGCGGCACACGAGCGCCTACCGCGTGCTCTTCGAGCGCTTGGTGGAGGAGCACTTCAAGGAGTGGGACGAGCAGCTGTCAGAGGAGGCCCGGCTCGTCCACTGGGACGGCTCGATGCTGCTCTCGCACTACACGTCCTTCGAGCGCAAGAAGCGCGCGACGGGCGAAGTCAAGCCCCCCACGCTCTCGGGTGGCGGCTATCGCCCGCGCACGACGGGCAACGCCGGCAAGGACGGGCACGGCTTCTGCCTCGTGGCGGCGGTCACGCAGACCGGGCTGCCGCTGGTCGCGCGCCTGACGCCCATCAACGAGCCCGAGGCGCAGACGGCGCGCCACATCCTCGAAGACGAGTGGCGGCGGGTCGTCACACCACGCCTGGGCGACGAGGTCGTCCGGGTCATGGCCTGCGACGCCGCGTACTCGGGCGGACACATGCGTGAGGCCGTCCACCGTGCCGGCTACATCCCCAACTGCCACCCCGTCTCGCACGCCGATGTCCCGCGCTCGACGGCGAACGCCAAGCGCAAGGACGACGCGCGCCTGGCCATCCGCCGCCACCCGAAGTGGCACCTCAACGGCCACCACGAGCTGGGCTGCGAGTGCGGACAGGGCAAGTCGTTCCGGCGCGCCGCGACGAAGGCGGACGGCGATGCCGTGGCGCGGCTGGAGGGCTCCTGCCCGAAATGCGGCTCGGTCTGCCTGACGGCAGGGCAGTGGCGGCCCTACGGGAGCGGCAAGAGGCGCGGCGTGGAAAAGGCCCTGGAGGACGACCGCCACCTTATCGACTGGCGCATCGGCAACCCCCTGACCTTCAACGACCCGGTGAGCGCTGCCTACGGCTCCGCGCGCTTCGGCCACAACGAGGGCTTCCACGGGGCGCTCGTGACGCGCTTCGGGCTGCTCAAGGAGAAGAGCTGGCACCGCTCCCGCGAGCAGGCCGAGCGCGACCTCCTACAGGTCTTCTGCGCCATGCACGCCATCGCCAAAGAGCAACGGCTCAGGCAGGCCGCGCGAGCGGCACCGGCTGCAGGCGGCGGTGGCTCCGGGGCGCCGCCGCCCCTCGCGCTGGCGGCGTAGGGCACGCCGCTCGCTCCCTCAGCACCACTCCTCGAAGCCACTCGAAGCACCACCGGCGGGAGCCCCTGGCCGCGATGGTGCGCCTGGCGCTGTTGGCGGGAATGTTCGGGCGCGTTCGGGCCCAAAACGGGCTTCGGCGGGATGGTCGCCGCCGGTGGCGGCCATCGTGATCGCCCGGATTGCCGGGCTCTACTTGAAGTCGGCTTGCCGCCGGTACTTGAACGGAAGCCCAGCAGCTCGGCGTAGACGAACGGGGCGCGGATCACGTCATCGGCGCCGGCCTCGAACGCGCGCAGCGTGTCCGTGGCGTCGGTGCTGGTGCTCATCCACAGGATGCGGGCACCGGAGTCCGCGAGCTGGCCCTGGCGCACGGCTCGTAGAGCGTCGAGACTTGCGCGTCTCTGCGACGTGCGACCGAACACGATCAGGTCGACCTCACCGAGCATCGCGGGGTCGCTGACCAGTCGTACGTCGTAGCCGTCAAGCGCCAGCTCGTCGGCCAGCACTTCGTTTTCGCTCTCCTGGCCGTAGATCGCCACGACCGGGGGCGCAACTCGCGGGTTATCCTCCGGCTGCATGGGAAGGCGTGATCCTTTCCAAGCCAAGCCCCCGGCCGTTGACGCGGCGCGGGGGCACTTTTGTTTGGTTGCTCGCCCTTAGCTTACCGCTTTGGTCATGGCCTGTTTGGTTCTAAGCGTCGAAGATGCCGACATGGACGACGTGATCAAGCAGTTCGGCGAGAACGTCCGCCGCGCACGCCACGAGCGGGGATGGACCCAAGAGGACCTGTCCGCCCGGACCGGGCTCGCCGCCGTGCAGATCTCAAGGATCGAGTGCGGTAAGCGCGAGATCAGACTCACAACCCTCCTGCGCCTGCTCGACGCGTTCGAGATGCCACCCGAGGCGCTACTACACGGCCTGCTTGAGAGCGGTTAGCTGGATTTCTTCGGCGAGACCTTAGCCGCCGTGCTAGACCGTCCCACGGACATGACCGTCGCAGACCGTCCTGACCGGAAGGCGCCGGTCGCACTGCTCCCGCGTACGAAGATGCCGCCGGTTCGCACCTGTGAACTCGCCTTTTTGATTGCTGCTTTACGGGCTTGTGCGTCTGCCATGTCGTCTCCTCGGATATCTCCTAAACGCTGCCGGTAGCTTGGCTGCCGTTCCGGACGGAATCGCCTCGCGCGTCGGTGTGCTCGGCGAAATGGTCGAGCGCGAGCAGCTCCTTGATCCGATACTCCCGCGGCTCCGGACTGAACTGCGGTAGTCCGGCATCGACGAACACGGGGAAGGCTTGCTTCTTGACGAACTCGTGCTTGTGTCCAGTCTCGTCCTTACGCGCAAGGTGTCCGAGTCGCTCGCGAGCCGCAGCGTCGAACATCTCGAGATATCGGCGCGGGGCAACCCCAACGAACGGCTCGAAGGCAACCTTGTCGGGATCTCGCTCGGAGCGAGCGATCGTCGCCGCGTCGGCGTGCAATTGCTCTGCGCGGCTCTTCGTGTACGGCTCGATGAACACGACCCGCGCAATCCCCGCTCCGATGATATGCCGTGCGCAGTTGTGGCACGGGAACGTCGTGCTGTGCAGCGTCGCCCCGGCGACAGGAACACCTCGCAGACCCGCGTCGAGCAATGCGTTCATCTCGGCATGCACGGCCCGGCCAAACTCGGTCAGATCCTTCAGCCCGCCGCTCCAAAGCTCGCTGGGCAGCGCGTCGCACACCTGCGTCCTCAGCGCCTGGAGAGATGCTTTGGCCGGGGGATCTCCAGCGCCGAGTGACGCGACGAGCTGGTTCATGTGCTCATCGACTCGATCAGTGAGCTGTCGCGCCAGCTCGTCGAAGTGCTTGCGGTTGGTGTCGATGTTGCCGACCTCGAAGTCCCGGTTGCCCGCGCCATCCTCCTCCCAGTGCGACCCGCCGTGAGCCTTCGGCACCTCGTTGGTCCCGACCGCGATGATCGACCCCTCCGGAGTCGCGATCGCCGCGCCGACCTGACGTCCGAACTCGGCCGAGCGCAGCGCGGCGCCCGCCGCAAGGAACTGGCCGTGCTCGTCGCGCGTTGGCGTCCGGAATGGCGAACCGAAAAGGATCTCCATCGTCCGCTGAATGTCCTGACGGGCGACCTCACGACTCCAGCCGCGAACGAAGAAGTCGGAGCGATGGAACGTGCCGCTGACATCCTGGCCGCGTGCGCGCTCCTCCTTCTCGTCTCGGTCGATCAGCTCCTCCGGCTGGTGCACCCACGTCGAGCGGTCCTTCGTGCCGCGCGACCCCTCGATCTGTGTCGCGAGGTACTCAAGCCGCTGGTCCTTGGGACTGTAGGCCGCGATCACTACCAACCGCGGGCCGTAGATCGCTCGCAACGTCTCAAGCTCATCCGGCGTCTTGAGCGAACGCAACACGAACGCGTGCCGGTCTAGGTAGCCGGGCTGCGCGTCGTCTGCCAAAGGCGGCGAGATCTGCTCGCGCGTCGCGACGATGTCGCTGATCGCATGCAGCGCCAAGGCGTCGCTGCGGTCCCAGGATGCCCGCAACTCATCGCCCGCGGTCATCGCGTCCCACAGCTGCTCGTCGAACTGCTTCTGCCTGAAGTCCTCGCCTGCCTCCTCGGCCAAGTACTCGCTGAGCCGTAGCGCATGCACCGTGTATCCGTACTCAGCGAGCTCGATGCCTACCTCCTCGCTGATCATCCCGACGTCCGTGCCGACGGCAGCGACGAGCGCGATGAAGAGCTCCGTCTGATCAGCAAGGCCGACCGGATCGACCACGTCACCCATGGACGCATCCAATCAGATCCCGCTATCGGGACACGATCAATCCCAGGAACACTCCCCTTCGAAAAATAAATTGGACCCCAATTGGACCCCAACCAGATCCTCCACCATCAGCCCCCAAACCCAAAACCACCGGATTTACAGCCACTTCGTGAGGGGTGAGCGATGGGGCTCGAACCCACGACCGCCTGGACCACAACCAGGAGCTCTACCAACTGAGCTACGCCCACCACGGGTTGAGGATCGGAGTTTAGCGAGCCTGCCAGCCGCCGGCGCATGGCCGCGGGCAGGCCTACGTCACGAGCGGATCTGTCGTTCGGCGAGCGCGAGGCTCTCGCTCGGGGACAGGCCGCTCGAGCGCGCGGCGACCTCTCTCCACGCAGACAGCAGTCGTCCTGGGTCCTCACCGAGCAGCGAGGCGACCGATCGGAGATCGGCCAGCACGCCGAGCGCGAGCGGGTCTGCGAGCGGCGCCGGTTGCGCTACCGGCGGTGCCTGCCAGGGCGCTTGCGTGGAAGCCGGCGCCGGCGCGGTCGGTGCGGCCGCGAGCGCCTCCCTGGCGGCCGCAAGCACCTGGTCGGTGACGTCCTCGCTCTGGCGCTGCGCGGCGCGCCAGCCGCGACCCATCGTCAGCTGCTCGAGCGGGATGCGCGGCCCATCCAGGATCGTGATCCTGGCGGTCTGGGAGCTCCACTTGCGTTCGCCGAACTCGACCACCTGTTCGCGCGCCCATGGCTCGACGATCGCGCGCAGCTCGGCGTCGATCAGGTTGAAGCGGCACATGTTGTGGGGGAACTGGCGCAGCTCCACGTGGTACATGCGCAAAAGGCTCGCACTTCGGCGCGCGCGACGCCGCGCTCTACTTCGGAGATCCGCCGGCCGTTCGCGCAGCGCCCGGCCCCGCGCCGGCCAATCGCGCGCTCGCGGCCTTTGGCGCCTCGCGCAGGCGCGCGCGCATGATCTCAACGGCCTCGGGGTTGGAGTCGATCAGCACGTAGTGACGACCCAACTGCGCGGCCACCGCTCCGAGCGTGCCGCTGCCTGCGAAGAAGTCAAGGCACCAGTCGCCCGGGCGCGTGGACGCGCGAACCATGCGGCGCACGATCCCCTCGGGCTTCTGGGTGGGGTAGCCCGTCTTCTCGTGCCCGCTGGTTGGCACGATCGTGTGCCACCACACGTCCGTCGGCAGCTTGCCCCTGACGGCCTTCTCGGGAGTGACCAGGCCAGGAGCCATGTATGGCTCGCGGTCGACCTCCGCGGAGTCGAAGAAGTACGCGGCTGGGTCCTTGACGTAGACGAGGATCGTGTCGTGCTTGGCCGGCCAGCGGCGCCTGGTGCGAGCGCCATAGTCGTACGCCCAGATGATCTCGTTGAGGAAGCACTCGCGCCCGAAGATCTCATCGAGCAACAGCTTGCAATGGTGTGCCTCGCGGTAGTCGATGTGGAAGTACAACGTGCCCTCGCGCGCCAGCAGCCTGTGCGCCTGCTCCAGGCGCGGCGCGAGAAACGCGAGGTAGTCGTCGAAGCAGTCGCTGTAGCTGGACTCGGCGAGCAGCCGCGTGGTGTAGCGCCGGCCCTGGAAGCCCGTGCGCTCGCCGTCGGCGTCGCGCGACGCCTGCATCGTCCTGCGCGCCTGCACCTTGCCGGTGTTGAACGGCGGGTCGACATACACGAGCTGGAACGACTCCGCGGCGAACGCGGGCAGCAGCTGCAGGTTGTCGCCGAGCAGGATCTGGTCGATGCCGGCGGATTCGCGCGGGTGGCTCACGCCCGACAGACTACGTTCGCGCCCCGATGGAGATGATTTTTATGATTTGGATGCGTTCGCTGTGCCCTGACGGCGGACGAGCTCGACCCACTGGTAGCGGCGTCCGCACAACGCCCGCCACTGCGCGGGCGCGACAGCGCGCAGCGGGCCGCGCGGGTCGGTGTCGGCGGGCGCCAGGTTGATCGCGTCGAGCACCGCCGCGCCGCCGTCGCCGGGGGCCAGGCTGAAGCCGAGGCGCGTGACCGATAGGCGGTGGCGTCCGGCGGCCAGCTCTACGGTGATCGGCGGCACGGTGTTCGGCACCAGCGAGTTGCCGTCGAGCTGCCCCGCGATCGAGGCGATCTGCCGCCCGTCCACGCTCAGCGCCACCGCTGGCATGATCTGGCCCTGGACCCACACCTGCCAGGCGCCCGGTGCCGGCAGCGTGAAGCTCGCCGACAGCCGGCCCGACGTGCTCATCACCAGGCCCTCGCGCTCGTGACCCCAGCGAGCCGGGTGCATGGCGCGCGCCAGCGAGATCCCTACCAGCTCCGGGGCTTGGGCGGCGATCAGGCGCTCGCCGGCCACGGCCTGGCGCGCGACGCTGGCGATGCGCGCGCACTGCAGCGCCGGCGAGCCGGCGAGGCCGACGTGAACCTCCGCCGCGGGAGCCCCCGGAAGGCGGCGCCACACCTGGTAGTAGGAGCCCTGCCACACCAGCCGGTACGCCGACGGCGGGCGACTGGCCACCGGATCGCGACGGCTGACGATCAGCGGGTAGGACAGGAGGGCGCTCGGCGGCACGCGGTTCAGGTCCACGGGGTCGCCGTGGCCGCCCGCCGCCGCCGCGAGCGCAGCCGGCGGGTAGACGAAGTCGGGACCGCCCACGTCCAAGCTGCGCAGCACGTACATCGAGTATTCGTCGAAGTCGGTGAACAGCGCCGGACCCTTGCCTGCGAAGCGCGCGTTCAGCGACGCGAGCTCTTCATAGCGCGCGGTCGGCGCCAGATCGGAGCTGTGGTATTGGAGCGCGTCGGAGGCCAGCACCCCGCCGACGAGCGCGAGCGCCAGCAGCCCGGCGGCCGGGCGCAGCATCAGCCGGCGCGGCGAGGCCAGCAGCGCGGCAACGCCCGCCCACACCAGCAGCATTGCCACCGGCGAGGTGAGCACGAGCGTCTTGGCGTCAGCCCAGGAGGTCACCGACTCGCTGACCGCCAGCGAGGCCAGCAGCGTCAGCGCGATCCAGCCGGCCAGCGCATACGCGCGGATGCGCGAGAGATGCACGGCGCCGAGCAGCGCCGAGACCAGCGCGAGCGCGATCAGCACGTGGGTGGCGAGCAGGGCGGCGCCCGCCGGAGCCAGCTTGTAGCTGCCGTTCAGCCACACGCCAAGCACCTGTATGGCGCGCAGCGGCGCATGCAGGTTGCCCGAGTTGCTCGTCGAGGCGATCGCCTGCGCGACCCGCAGCGCCGCCGACAGTTCAGCCCAGGTCGGCCATGCGGCGACCAGCAGCGTGGCCACAGCGACCGCTACCAGCGGGAGCACGCGACGTGCGCGTCCGCGTGGCCGGCGCAGATCGTCGACTAGCAGGACCGCGAGCACGGCCACCGCCGCGAGCGCCCAGGCGCCGAACGCCAGCCCGAGCGCCGAGACCCCGGCGCCGAGCACGAGCGCGAACGGGATCGCGCGGGCGGGCGCTTGGCCCAACCAGCGCCGATGCGCGACCACGAGCGCACCGAGGGTGAGCAGCATCGGCAAAGCGGTGATTTCCTTGACCGCGCCGAGCAGCTCGTAGGCGTACACGAGCGCCGGCGCAACGGCGGCGAGGGCGGCCAGCGCGGCCCATGCGCCAGTGAGCCGCATACGCCCAGCGAGCATCCAACAGGGCCCGGTGGCGGCGGCCAGCATGAAGGCGTTGAACGGCTGGAAGGCCCAGATCAGGGGCAGGCCCAGCAGCGACGCGCTGCCGCCGAACAGCGTGTCCGCACCCGACGGGTAGCTCGTGTTGTAGTAGTCGTTGATGAACCGGCCATAGGAGTTGTGCAGGTCCAGGTGCGCGAAGTCCCGACCGTGGGCGATCAGGAAGTCGGCACCGATCAGGTGCACGGCCGAGTCCGCGAGAGCCATGTACGAGGAGAAGCTCGAGCGGCCCACCACGAGCACGGGAGCAAGAGCGATCGCATACGCAACCACTGGCACGGCCGCCAGCCAGCGGCGCCCGTGCAAGCGCCGCACGACCTCTCGCGCCCTCCCCCACCCGAGCGACAACCCCGCGAGCGCGAGCGCCACCATCAGATAGGGCGTTGCGGGAGCGATCGCTGGCACGTCGGTGCTCAGCTGTGAGAGCCCGATCAGCGCGGCCGCTCCGACGCTCAGCAGCAGCGGCGCCGGCAGGAAGCCGCCGCTGCAGCGATCCACCGCCAGCCCCGCGCCGGCACACAACGCCGCGAGCACACATGTGTACAGCAGCACCGTGGCGAGGAACATCAGTGCCCCCGGCGTGATTCGAACACGCGACCGTCGGATTAGAAGTCCGATGCTCTATCCAGCTGAGCTACGGGGGCTCGCGAACGCCACCAGAGGCTTGCAGGCGACGGGCGAGCGCCACTCGCGGCCTCCCATGGACCTCGCTATCGTGGCATGTTCCGAAGACCGATCCATCGACTGGTCGACCGCCCCTCAAGAAGCTGCCGGAACGGTACTTAGGCGCGCTTGAGCCGAAATCTGTAAAAGTTCCCCCTATGACCCCAGTGGAGAGCGACGAGGCGGACCTGACGCGCAAGGAGCGCCGGGAGCAGGCGCGGGCGCAGCGCAAGGCGATGGAGGAGGCCGCAGCCGCGAGCGCCGTGCGACGGACGCGGCTGACGCAGCTCGGGATCGTGGCGTCGGTCGTGGTGGTGGCGATCGTCGTCGTCCTGATCGCCACCGGCGGCGGCTCCAAAAAAAGCATCCCCAGCACACACGAACGGAACTCCGTCGTCAATGAAGTCAGCGCGCTCGTCGGCGGCATTCCTCAGAAAGGCAACGTCCTGGGCTCGCCGACGGCTCCCGTGAGCCTGCAGTACTTCGGCGATCTGGAGTGCCCGATCTGCCAGAAGTTCACGCTCGGCGCCCTGCCTACGGTCATCTCCAAATGGGTGCGCACCGGCAAGCTCCGGATCGAATACCGCTCGTTGGAGACAGCCACCCGCGAACCCGAAGTCTTCAAGACCCAGCAGGTCGCGGCGCTGGCTGCGGGCAAGCAGAACAAGATGTGGAACTTCGTCGAGACCTTCTACCACGAGCAGGGAGAAGAGGACTCGGGCTACGTGACCGAAAAATACATCCAGGGCATCGCCAGCCAGGTTACGGGGCTCAACCTCGCGCAGTGGACCACCGACCGCGGTGACCCGACACTGGCCACCCAGGTCACGGCCACGGACGCTCAGGCCGCCAGCAACGCCGGCTTCAACGGCACGCCGTCGTTCCTGATCGGCCGCAGCGGTGGCACGATGAGCAAGCTCGAATACAGCAACCCGGAAGAACCCGGGTTCATGAACGAAGCCGTCGAAAAGCTCCTGAAAGCGTAGGACGGCGATGAGCGCGCGGACCCTGAGGATCACGCTGATCGTGCTCACGCTCCTCGGTCTCGCGGTGGCCAGCTACGTGACCTATGTCCACTACGCAGGGATCAAGCCGGCGTGCACGGCCGGCGAAAGCTGCACGAAGGTGCAGACCTCCTCCTATTCCGAGCTTGCCGGCGTGCCGGTGGCCCTGATCGGACTGATCGGATACGTAGTCATCCTCGCCTCACTGCTCGCTCCAGAGGGCGAGAGGGCCAGGTTTGCCACCGCCGCGCTGACGGTCGGGGGCTTCGCCTTCAGTGCCTACCTGACTTATCGCGAGGTGTACTCGATCCACGCCATTTGCGAGGAGTGCGTGTCGAGCGCGGTGATCATGACGATCATGATGTGCCTGTCTGTCTGGCGCTTCCTGCGTGGCGAGCTGACTCCTGTCGCCCCTGCCGGCGCTGCGCCGGCCGCACCGAGCGCCGGAGCGGAGTCGGCCGCACCGCTCGGCAGCGCCTCCTGAGTCGCGAAGCGCCCACCACCGCGCGTGGCCTATCCGTCCAGTGAGGCGCAGCCGGCCCGAGCAAGCGTGCGCGGAGAGCCGACGTGGTCAGCAAGAATGGGTTCCCACGCGACGAGCACACAGGTCCATGCGAGCATCGAGTCGGCGCTCGACGGCAAGGCACGCATAGCGCGCCTGTTCGAGATGACCAGCGACCTGCTGGCGACGATCTCGCTCGACGGGCGCTTCACGCTGCTGAACCCCGCATGGGAGCAGCTGCTGGGCTGGACGCGGGAGGAGCTGCGGGAACGGCCGGTCCGCCAGTTCGTGCACCCGGACGACGTCGAGCAGACGCTCGGACCGATGCTCGACCGCGACAGCGTGGCGAGCGAGCTCGAGAACATCACCACGCGCTACCAGCATCGCGACGGCTCGTGGCGATGGCTGCTGTGGAGCGCCCGCCGCGACGGCGACAGCTGGTACACGGCGGCCAAGGACGTCACCGACCGCGTGTGGCTGGAGCGCCAGGCGCTGCACGACCCGCTCACGAGCCTGCCGAATCGGCTGCTGCTGATGGACCGCGCACGCCAGGCGCTCGCGCGACTGCATCGCAGCGACGGTGTGGTGGCGATGCTGTTCATCGACCTGGACAGGTTCAAGGCGGTCAACGACAACCTTGGACACGATGTCGGCGACCGCCTGCTGCGATCAGTCTCCGAGCGACTGGCGGAGCTGATGCGCGACAGCGACACCGTTGCGCGTCTCGGAGGCGACGAGTTCGTGATCCTGGCCGAGGACATCGACGGCGACGGCGAGGCGCTCGCGCTCGCCGAGCGGGTGCTTGACGCACTGGAGCGCCCGTTCCCGCTCGGCTCGGCGGAAGTGGCGATCCTGGCGAGTGTTGGCATCTCGGTCGCTCACCGCCCCGACACCGACCCCGAGGCGATGCTGCGCGAGGCCGACGTTGCGATGTACCGCGCCAAGAATGCGGGCGGCCGGCGCCTGGAGCTGTTCGACGAGAGTCTGCGTCGAGAGCTCGACGCGCACCTGGAGCTCGAGGGCCGACTGCGCGACGCGCTTCCCCAGCACGAGCTGCTGCTCGCCTACCAGCCGATCCTGCGACTCGCCGGCGGCCAGGCGCTCGGCGTCGAGGCGCTCGTGCGCTGGCGCCCCACGGGCGCTGGGCGCTCGGCGAACACGACGGTGCTGGCATCGACGTTCCTGCCGCCGGCTGAGGACAGCGAGCTGATCGTGCAGATCGGCAACTGGGTCCTGCACGAGGCATGCGCGCAGGCGGAGATCTGGCGTCGTGCCGGCATCACGATCCCGCTGTCGGTCAACATCTCCGCGCGCGAGCTGACGGAGCTCGACCTCGCCGAGCGGGTGCGCGAGGAGCTCGCCCACTTCCGCCTTCCGGGCCGTGCGCTGTGCTTGGAGATCAGCGAGGAGGCCGTGCTGCGCGACCCCGAGCGGGCACGCTCGGCACTGAAGGACCTCAAGCGCCTGGGGGTGCTGATCGCGCTCGACAAATTCGGCTTCGGCCAGCTTTCGCTCGGTCTCCCCAGCAACCTGCCGCTCGACGTGGTCAAGCTCGACCGCGCGCTGACCGGGAGCTTCCACCAGGACAAGGAACGGCGCGCGATGTTCGTCGCGACGATCGCGCTCGCCAAGGAGGCCGGCCTGACGGCGGTCGCAGTGGGCATCGAGACCAACCGCCAGCTGGCGCTCGCGCGTGAGCTGGACTGCGCGGTCGGGCAGGGATTCCTGCTGCACGGACCGGCTTCGCCGGACCGCGTGCGTCTCAGAGCGCCAGCCGGGTCGGTAACGTCCGCGCCATGGCGTCCTCTCGTGCGACTGCGCGGCAGCGGCAGCAGCAACTGAGCGACACCGCGCTCTCCAGCCAGAAGCGCGCGGCCGCAACGGCGGCGGCGGAGCTGATCGAAGACGGCATGCGCGTGGGGCTGGGATCGGGGTCCACGGTCGCGTACCTGCTTCCTGCGATCGCCGATCGCGGCTGCAAGGACCTGCGCTGCGTGGCCACCTCGCCGGCGACGGAGAGCGCCGCACGCGCGCTCGGCCTGAACGTGGAAGCGCTCGACGAGGTCGGTGAGCTGGACATCGCGATCGACGGCGCCGACCAGATCGACGCGCGCGGATGGCTGGTCAAGGGCGGCGGCGGGGCGCATACGCGCGAGAAGATCGTGGCGGCCTCGGCGAGGCGCTTCGTGGTGATCGCCTCGGCCAACAAGGCCGTGCGCCAGCTCGCGCCGCCCGTGCCGCTCGAGCTGCTGGCGTTCGGCGTGGGACGCACGCTGTTGAGCCTCGATCCCGCGCGGCTGCGCGGCGTCGAGCAGAGCCCCGATGGCGGGCTGATCGCGGACTATCTCGGTCCCGTCGGCGATCCCCGCGAGCTCGCCGCGAGGCTGAGCGCCACGCCGGGAGTGGTCGAGCACGGCCTGTTCGCGCCGGAGCTCGTCAGCCTGATCCTGATCGCCGGCGAAGGCGCGGTCGAGCGCCGCGCGGGCGCCAAGCGCGAGAGCTAATCCTCAGCGCCGAGCGGGCGCAGCTCTTCCTGGTAGGACATCGGGTGGCGCGCGAGGACGCCGTCCTCGCCGATCACGTACGCGCCCATGCGCAGCAGCGGCGGCGAATAGACGTGCAGGGTGACCGCGGGATCCGATCCGGCGTGGCTGACGCGGTGGATGTCCGACGCCGAGAAGTGGAAGCTGGCGCCCGCGCGGAAGACGCCGTTGCGTGTCGGGCCGTCGATCGCCAGGCGCTCCTCACGCACGGCACCACTGACGACCGCCACAGCCCCGCACGAGACGTCATGGTCGTGAAAGCCGGTGTCGTGCTCGTCCATCCAGCAGATCAGCCATGCGGTCACGTGGTCGTCGCTGAGCAGCTCCTCGTACACGCGCTGCGTGGTGTCGTGCTTGACCAGATGGATCCACAGCTCAGGCCGCTCGGCGAGCTCGATCACGAACGCCTGTAGCTCGGGACCCGACAGGTCGCGCCCGCGCGGGCGCGAGACGCGCGCGAGCTCGCGCGGATCGACCGCCGGCGGGGCGGCCGGCAGCGGAGTTGCGACCGAGTGAAGCGACGCGGCGCTCATCTCGCCACCGCCATGTGCGCGGCGCCCAGGGCGCGACGCGTGCACTGCACGATCGGCTCCCACGCGAGCCCGTCGGGCATGCCCAGCTCGCCCGGCTCGACCACCGGCCGATCGGATCCGTACAGCAGCTGCTGCGCGCCGACGAGGTCCTCGAGCACGCGCACCGCCGCCGGGCCGTATGACGATGTCTCGTAGAACACCAGTGGATCCGGCAGCGGCGGGCAGGGGCCACCCCGGGAGGAAAGCCGCTCGGCGTGCAGCGGCGCGAGACCGGCGAGCATCGAGAAGACCACCCGCAGCCGCGGATGCCGCGGGCGCCCCGCCACCAGGAACGCGAGCCACGCGGCCTGCATGCCGGCGACGTAGCCGGTGAGCGCCGGCCACCACAGCGGGTCGCCCAGCGAAGGCTCCCCCGCGGCGCGGGGCGGGCGGCTGCCCAGCCGTGGGCCCGGGTGCACGAGCAGCGGCGCGTCGTGCGCCTCCAGGCGCGCGAGCACCGGATGCAGACTGGCGATCGCCTCGACACTCCCCAGCGCGCCCGCGGGCAGCGACAGACCGACGCATCCCCGCGTGAGCACGCGATCGACGTCGTCCGGGTCGACGCGGTCCAGCGCGATCGCCCCCCAGACGCCGAAGGGCTCCTCCAGCGACAACGCTCCCTCGTGGTAGGCGTCGATCAGCGCGAGCGCCTGCTCGCGCGGGAGCCACTCGATCCCCAGCGGGCTCGACAGGCACACCAGCGCCCGGTCGAGGCCGTCGAGCTCGACCAGCGCCGCACGGTGGGCGGGCGCCTCGCTGGACAGGTCGATCACGTACGGACGCTCGCCCGCCAGGTACAGCACCGTGAGCCCGTTCTCGCTGCGGATGAACGGAAGCTCGCTGCGAGCCGCCAGTGCCTGCACGAGCGGCTCCGTCCAAATGTGCTGGTGTACATCGATCTTCATCAGATTTTCGATCAACTTTATGGAAATTAGCAGGTTCATCGGCTCTCCGGGGCGAGGCCGGAGACTCGCAGCAAATCCTGCACGAGGACGGGCCGACCGCGGCCGCGCGCGGCCCATGCCCCGCCGTCAGCCGTCGGAGCGCCCGCGCGCCTGAGGCGAGGCATGGGCGCCGGACGGATGTTCTAGTCGGCGCAACAGGCCGTTATTGCGATTTCGCGCCGCCCTGCCGCCGGTCGCCGAGCGCATCACCGGCGATGCGGCGCCTAGCGGGGGACCCAGGAATCGAACCTGGCGTTGCGGTTTTGGAGACCACCGTGTTACCGATACACCAGTCCCCCGGAATCATCCGCGCGAGCCCGCCAAGGCTAACCCTCCCGGCGGCTGCGAACTATCGGGCGGCAGGATTCTAGGCCCTTGCGAGTGCGACGTCGAGCGCGGCGGCGCAACACAGGCGACGCGCGGCCGTGATCCGTATCGCCGCATCGCCTGCCGCCGGGCTCGCGCGCCGCGTCCGGCAGTCAGCTCACAGCCGCTCGCGTCTCGTCCGCCGCGTACTAACGGCGCTCCGCAAACCTCAAGCTAAACGGAGCGAATGCCGAAGCGATGGACGGACCCTTCCGCACGCTCTTGTGATGATCTCTACGTTCCGCAAAATGCTGCCCGCGCCTGCATCGCAGCGAGGCGACACCCTGATCGAGGTGGTCATCAGCGCGATGCTCGTGGCGCTGATCGTCGTCGGCACGCTCACCGGCTTTGGCTCCGCGGACAGCATCTCGGCCCAGGAGCGCGAACACAACGAGGCGGCCACGCTCGCCGACCAGTCGCAGCAGCAGCTGCGCACCGATCCCGCAAGCGTGCTCGAGACGCTCGGCTCGTCCGGACACGAATACACGCAGACGATCGCCCGCGCGACCTACAAGATCAAGCAGACCGCCGAACTGCTGCCCGCCAGCGGCTCCAATGCCACCTGCAGCGTGACCGCGACCAAACGCCAGAGCGGGAACGCGTTCTCGATCACCTCGACCGTCACCTGGCACGAGCAGGAAGCAGTGCACCGCAAGCCCCTGATCGCGTCGAGCATCATCACACCGCCGACCGGCTCCGCGCTCGAGATCGACGTCGACAACGCTCCCGTGGCGACGGCCGGCGTCTTCGGCGTCACCGCGCTCGTCTCCTTCACGCCGGTCGAAGGAACGGGAACCACGTCGGTCCAGCAGACGACGGGCACCGAAGGCTGCGTCGTGTTCGGCGGCATCCCCGCCACCTCCGCGATCGTCGAAATCAAGGAAACCCCCGGCTACGTGACCATCAGCGGCGCCAGCAAATACCCGACCAAAGAACTGTCGATCGCCCCGAACTACACGACCCACGACGAAGTGATCTACAACCAGGCCGGCGCGATAGAAGCGGAATTCAACTACAACGGCAAACCCGAATACGAACACGAAAACAACGAAAAAACCGGCAAAGTCAAAGAAAAAGTCACAGACGACACGTTCGTCGCGCTAAACACGAAGATGAAGCTGTCGCCCGAATTCGAGATCGGCAGCACCAACTACGGTCCGAGCACGACCGCGCCCTATGAACCGCTGCCGAGCACCTACGCCACCGCCGCCACCTCCGAGAAAAACCTCTTCCCCTTCACCTCCAGCGAAAACAGCTACAGCGTCTACGCCGGCGACTGCTCCGAAAACAATCCTGAAATCATCACCGGCAATATCGTCAAACAGCAGGAAAACGTCTTCGTCAGCCCTGGCGCGACGGCGAAAGTGGCCGTCCCGATGAGCTATGTCACGCTCAACGTCTACAACGCCACCGAAGTCATCGTCAACGGCCTCGGCCCGAAAAAGTGGGAAGATCTCGAAACGGCCAATCCGCTTCCGGTCGTCATCACGAACACCAAGTGCGCGGGCATCACGCCGGACAACGAGACCGCGCTCAACGACCGGCACACGCAGGCCACGACCATCAACGCCACAAGCCCGAAAAACGGCGGCCACCTCGCAGATCCCTTCCAGCCGTTTGGCACCTACACGATGTGTGTGTGGAGCGCGGCGGCAAAAAAGACGTATACGGTGAAACCTTACACCAACAACTCCGTCGCCGGCACCACAAGGAACATCTATCTCCCGGCCGGACTGGGCACCGTCGGTGAAGTCGAAACCAAGATCAACCAAACCTCGAACACATGCTGACCCTTCAGCCCCTCAAGACGGCCGCGCGAGACACGCGCGGCTTCACGCTCATCGAAACGCTCGTAGCGATGCTCTCTGGGGTCATCCTCACCGGTGCGCTGTTCATGATCTTCATCGTCGCGTTGCATCAGACCTCCCGCATCACCGACAGCGTCCAGGCCACTCAGCTCGGCAGGACCGCGATGACGCATGTGATCGACGAGCTCAGGTCCGCGTGCATCACGCGTGGATATGCCCCCGTCCAGGAAAAAAGCGGCGAAAGCGAACTGATATTCCGCAACGCCTACAGCGAAGAATCGATCATCCCCAACGCCAAAGAAGCGAAAGTCGCCGGCACGGGCGCCTACCAGCACCAGCTCGTCTGGAGCTCGACTGCCCACACTTTGACCGACTTCGTCTACCCGAGCGAAGGCGGCAGCGAATGGCCGAACTTCAAATTCGCCACGACCGCCGCACCGAGCAAAGGGATCCTGCTCGCGAGCAACGTCACCACAGCCAAATCGCCTTCCCATATCTTCACGTACTATAAGTACGGGACGACCGCCACCGAGAGTTCCACGACGCCGCTCGGCACGCTCGAACCAGTGGCGCCCAAAAACCTGGCAACGGGCTTCACCGCCTCCGAAGCGGCGACGGTCGCGGCGGTGGTCGTCAGCTTCAGCACGGCGCCGCTCAGCAAGTCGACCGCGCTCAGTCGCTCTGCGGAATTCTCCAACGAGGTCACGTTCGCGTTCGGCACGCCATCCTCGGAAGCCAAGATCGAAGACCAGCCATGCGAATGACAAGTCACCCACCGATGCAGATGCCGGACGGGCGCCGCTCGCGGTGGCCCGCGTGGCGCGGGGAGAACGGGGTCACGATGATCGTCGCCCTGCTCGTGATGCTCGTGACGAGCCTGTTGCTGGTCGCTTCGTTCACGGCCGCCAATGACGATACTCACCTCTCGCACTTCGACCTGACGCAAAAGCAGGCCTATTACGCCGCGCTCGCCGGCGCGCAGGAATACGAGTATCAACTCGAGGCGAACCCCGACTACTGGGAGTCGTGCCCGCACCCCTCCGGCGCGGTCCCAGGGGAATCCTCGCAGAGCTACGAAGTGACGACGCTAGCCGCCAGCAGCGACCCTGAATCGTCTAAAGCATGCAACAGCGCGAACCCATTCAGCTCCATCATCGAGTCCAAAGGCGCACTGACCAACACGTTCCGGATCAGGTCGATTGGCAAGTCCGGCACCAGCAAACGGACGGTGACTGCGACCTTCGCCGTCGCTGGCTTCTTGAACTACATCTACTTCACGCAGTATGAGGTCGCCGATCCGAAATCGTACTCGGGCGGAGAAGCGGGATGCGAAAACTACGCACCGGAGCGTGAAGAACTGATCAGGAAACGCGAACTGAATGAATGCGTGGAAATCGAGTTCGGCCCCGAAGACTCGGTCAACGGACCGATGAAGACGGACGACAAGGCGCTCGTCTGCAATGGCGCTGAATTCGGCCGCGCGAGCCAGTCACCAGACGACCCCGTCGAAATCGACCTGGGCGTCGCAGCGCAGGGGAACTGCACCCGCTCGAGCGAACCGGCGCCGATCTACCATACGGCATCGGGAAAACCGACTGAAGGCGCCCCGGAACTCGTGGCGCCCGAAAGCGACGGCAGCCTGAAGGCATACGTAGAATCAGAAGACGACTTCTTTGGGCTCACCACGCTGGAACTCGAAGGCGCCGCAGGCGAAATCAAGGTCACTCAGAGCGGCGTGAGCAAAAAAATAAAATGGCCGGCGAACGGCCTGATCTACGTCCAGTCGTCTGGCAGCGGCTGTGCGTACTCCGAATTTATCCAGATTGAAACTGACACCGGCGGCACGCTGGGGAAAGAAGCGAACTGCGGAAGCGTGTATGTCAAGGGCACTTCGAGCGCGACCAAATCGCTGACGATCGCCGCCGAAGAAGACGTCGTCATCAACGGCAGCATCGTCCCCGCCGGAGTGACCCCGAGCGTCGCGCACCCGGTCGCGCCGCCCGGCACAGCGACCGTCGGGCTGATCGCGACGCGCTTCGTGCGCATCTACCACCCCTGCACACGCAGCGGCAACGGCAGCGGCTCTCTCAACGAACCGTGGATCTACGCCGCGATCCTGTCGACGAGCCATTCCTTCCTCGTCGACAACTACAACTGCGGCAACAACCTTGGAAACCTCAACATCTACGGCGCGATCGCACAGAAGTTCCGAGGCATCGTGGGACAGCCCGGCGGCAGCGGTTACAACAAGGACTACATCTACGACGAACGCCTCGCCACCGACGAGCCGCCCTACTTCCTGGCCCCGCTGAAGGCCGGCTGGAGGATTGCACGCGAGACCGCCTCCGCGGGCGGCTAGGGCCAGACGCGGCGCGAGGACGCCGGGCTCGCGCGCGGTGGACCCGACGGGAAGTGCGGGCGAAGGGACTCGAACCCCCAAGGGCTAGCGCCCACCGGCTCCTAAGGCCGGCGTGTCTACCAATTCCACCACGCCCGCGTGGCTCGCTCCAGCCTAGCTGGCGGGGGCACGCGCATGGCTGGACAGGGCGTTTGCTCAGCTTGGCCTGAGCGCATGTGCATCTGGCCGGGACGTGCGAGCGGCCGCGCGAGCTTGTATCGTCAGGCACGCGATGTCCTCGGCGTCTGGCCCGGATAGGCAGCAAGGCGTGATCATCACGCACCCAAACCGCGACAAGCCGGTCGTGCAGGCCACGCGCGCGACCGTCGTGGTGCTGCTGCTGGTGAGCGCCGCGCTGGTGCTGATCGTGACGGTCGGCGGCTGGAACCTGCTCGAGGGCGCCATCCCGGTCCAGATCGGCTACGTCGTCGTGTATCTGACCTTCGCGTTCTACGCGGCCCGCTGGAATCGCGGCGTGCTGCCGATCTCGGCGGTGCTCGCCGTATTCCTTACGATCTTCGCCGCCGTCGCGGGACCCGGCTGGTTCGCCCGCGACAAGTCGGGCTTCGCCCAACCGACGCTCAACGCGAGCCTGCTGGGCCTGCTCACGCTGCTGATCGTGCCGGTGCAGATCCTGCTCGTCACGTTCGCCATGCGCGGTTTCTCGCAGGGCTGGAACGTCGAGCTCGAGCGCCGCGACCCGGCAGCGGGCGGCGAGGTCGACCGGATCGCGCCGCCGCAGCCCGCCTGAGGCGCTCCCCCGCCGCCGCGGAGCAGCCGATCGTCCTACCGCCATCTCATCGCTTCGGGCCTACGAACCCGTCGAGGTGGTTGACCGACTCGCGCCTCGCAATCGAGATGTTCCGATCGTTCATCCGTCGCCATTCGATCCCCAGAAGGTCACAAGTCGACGTGAAGAGGCCGCGGATGTCCTCGGAGGTGTTCGTGAAGTTGTAGCGCGGATACTCGTAGGACGCAGATGCTTGGCGCCGCGGCCATGCTGGGGAAAGAGGCAGACAAGCTGCTTTGAGTAGACGGCTACGACCCGGCACCGGCTGCGGGGGTCAGGCTGATAGGACAGGATCCTGTTCCTGGGAAATACGGCCTGCAGCGAGGTCGCGCACTCGCTGATTATTCCCGGCCACGCAAGATCCAGGGTGATTCTCAATCTCCATGTGCGCGGTAGCCGATCGATCGACCCGTCACCGAGATACATTCCCAACAGGTATGCGTAACTCGCGCGCGGCAGTGCTCGGAAGTCATGTTCCGGATGACCACAGATCGCGCAGGCATGCTGCCAGCCGATTCGTCGCTCCGCTCGCGGCCCCTTACGCCAGTCCCGGATCGTGGAGCGTGGCACTCCAGTTGCCCGAGCAATCTCGCAATCGTTCAATCCGCGGACGGCGAGAGCGATCGCCTCGGTGTATTCGGCGTTCGAACGCATGGCGCAGGTGCGGCGGGTGGGATTCGAACCCACACGTCCTCTCGGACAATGCGTTTTGAGCGCATCGAGTCTGCCATTCCTCCACCGCCGCGCGGGACTCGTTTTTTAGTTTAGTTCGGAGACGGAAGACGAGCGCGGTTCTATGAGACAGGGATATCTCGGGCGGCCACGTCAAGGCCCCCCACAAGCTCCAGCAGCGCCTCCGCGAGCGCCGGGCGCGCCGCGAGGATCCCCCACGGCAGCTGCTCGTGCGCTGGCAGCTCGAGCACGCGCAGCCCGGCCCGTTCGCAGATCAGCGCGCCAGCGGCGACGTCCCACTGCTTGACGCTGCGCTCGAAGTACGCGTCGTAGCGCCCGGCGGCCGTCCAGGTCAGGTCCAGGGCGGCGCTGCCGAAGCGGCGCACGTCGCGCACGCGCGGGAGCAGGCGCGCGAGCACCTTCGCCTGCGCCGCGCGCACGTCCGCGCCGTATGCGAACCCGGTGGCGACCATCGCGGTGGCCAGCTCCCCATCGCGGGTGCTGCCCGAGAGCTCGACCTCGCCCCGCGGCCCCACAAGCGTCGGGCGCCCGTACCTGGTCGCGCTGAACAGCTCGTCGCGGTTGGGATCGTAGACGGCGCCCGCGACGGTGCCCTCGCGGTCGCGAACGGCGACGCTCACGCACCACTCCGGTATGCCGAACAGGAAGTTGATGGTGCCGTCGAGCGGGTCCACCACCCAGCTCAGCCCGCTGCTGCCCTCATCGTGGTCGCCCTCCTCGCCGATGAAGCCGTCGTGCGGTCGCCGC
The DNA here is from genome assembly GCA_050012835.1 of Solirubrobacteraceae bacterium. Lineage (GTDB taxonomy): Bacteria > Actinomycetota > Thermoleophilia > Solirubrobacterales > Solirubrobacteraceae > Palsa-744. Next base: position 21,084 of record JBEKGK010000060.1, read on the forward strand.
TGGGCGAGCAGCTCGCGGATCGCCCGCTCTGACGCCAGGTCGGCCTCGCTGACGAGGTCGGTGGGCGTGCTCTTGGCGCTCACGTGGTGCTCGGCGCCGTGACGCACGCGCTCGGCCAGCAGCGCGCCCGCCGTCGTGGCCGCCTCGACGGCCAGCTCGAGCAGCGCGTCAGCCTCGCGCGCATCGATGCGCGGCGCGTCCACCCCGCTCACGTCCTGCCCGCGCGCATCCGCCCCGCTCACGAGAAGCCGGGCGGGCGCTGCTGG
>JBEKGK010000061.1:0-22253 GCA_050012835.1 Solirubrobacteraceae bacterium
CGTGCCGAGCGCGATCACGAGACAACTTCTTCGGTGATCCGCAAGGCGCTACGCGAATATCTCAAAGTCGCCTGATCGCCTCCGCGGCTTGCGCTTCTTGGTGTAGCGAGCGGCGTAATACCGAGCGGGTTGGTGGTTTCTCGACGATGCCGACGAGCGGTGGGGCGGACAGGCTTCCAATATGCGGATGACCGTGATCGTCGCTGTGCTCGTGTCGTCGATCGTGGGTCCTGCCTCGGCCTTGGCTAGGTGGTCGACGTCATCGATCCCGGTCAGGCACGTTGCCGCCGACGCGGCGGTGGACGCTCGCGGTGACGCGGCGGTGGCGTGGGCGTCGTTCTTGGCGCCGTCGACGCCGTCTGCTGCCCGGACGGTTGACCTGGTGGTGCGGCTGGCGGACGGCAGCATGATCAGGCGCATCGTGTGGTCGAGCCGGCGGGTCGAAGCGATTCCGGCCTCGGTCGTGCTGGGCCATGGGGAAGTCACCGTTACATGGCTTGCTCGCACACCGCGCGAGGACGCCGCCGTCTGGGCGGCCTATGGGCCGCTCGTCGGGCACTGGGCACCGGCGCGAGTGATCGGCCATTGGCACGACGCGGATCTCCCGGAGATCAGATACCCGCGCCTCGCCGTGGCGCCCGATGGCGAAGTGCTGCTTGCGTGGGATGAGAGCAGCTCACCGATTGATGGCCCAGCCGTGGCGTGGCGCGCGCCTGGGCATGGGTTCGGGGTGCCGCGGCCTTTGATCGGCTCGGTGAAGGTCCCGCTCAGCATCCCGCACGAGCTCGGCCCGATCCCGGAGTTCGACGCGCACGGCACCGCGTATATCTCGGGTCCGTGTGACGGGATCGTGTTCACCGCGCCATCCCGCCGTCACCGCTTCGAAGGTCCCCTCGTGGTGGCGCCGCCTCCCGCGGCGGGCTTCACGCTATCGCTCGCCGGCGCAGGCATCGGCCTGGCCGCCTGGGTGCACGGCGTCTGCACGACCACGCCGTCGGGAATGAACATGACCGGACCGCTACTCGCGAGCGTGCTGCGCATGGGCGTGTTTGGTAGGCCGCAGGCGCTCACGAGGACCCAGATTCAAGCTGGCCGCAGCAATGCGGTGGCGGTGCCTACAGGCGGCGGCACGGTGAGTTGGGATGCCTATGCCGCTTCATCGGGAAGCCTGGCCTTCACGACCTTCAGCGTCCAAGTCGACGCCGACGGCGCGCTGGGTCCCCTTCAATCTGGACAACAGATCCCCGGCGGGCTCGTTCCCGTCGCCATTGACGGTGGTGGCGACGAGATCCTTGCGCCTGACCTGTCTGCCCAGGGTCGAGTGGTCGTGCGCCCCGTCAGCGGTGGACCGTACCAGCCCGCCCCCTCGCCCTATGGAGGGGTCCTCGTGACCGCTGCGCCCATGGGTCGCGCCGCAGCCCTCGCTTGGAGCACGAAGCTTCCCGGCGGCGGATCCGCGCTCGAGTTGTCGGTCTGGCGTCCTTGACGGAGAACAGCTGGGACAGACGCCCTGGCTCCGCGGGTCCGGCCGTCAGCTATCGCTGGGCAGGATCGTGAAGGCTCCGCCTCGAAGCGGTGTGACCGCACGGAAATGCCGCTCGTCGAAGCTTACGATCTGATCGGTCCCGTAGCGGTAGATCCGCATAGCGTGCGTGGAGGTCCCCGATCGTCGCATAGTCCTCACGCTCCAAACAGGCAACGGTAAATCGTCCGGCGGCGAGATCGGCGATGAAGCTTCGCCGTGGCCCACGTCCAACCCGCTGTCCGAGTAGGTAGTCCACCTCGGCGGTGACGGGCGCTGGAATGATCAGCGGTCCATCGACAGTCCGCAGCAGCTCGTCGATGCGAGCGAACTGCGGATCGTTGGCATCGCCAAACGCCACGAGGGGGGCGGCGTCGATGACGACGGTCACTCGCCGAAGCCCTTGAGCAGATCCTCCTCCGGTACGTCCGCGATCGATGAACCATCGCCGTGCCCCGAGCCGGCCAATGCGAAGTTCCGGTCCTGGGATGGCTTGGGCTGGTAGGTGGCAACGGCCTCGCGCAGTACCTCTGCCTGTGACCTGCCCTCCTCACGGGCCAGACGGGCGAGGCGCTGGGCCTGATCCTCATCGAGATAGACGCTGGTCTTACGCATTGGCACCAGTATAGGGCATCAGGTAGGGCATCAATTTCGGCCTGCCCCAAACCGCTGGCGTACTTGATCCGGAGCGCCCCGTCCTTCGATCAGCTTCTCGCACGCCTCGGAGCTGGCGTAGCCGATCCCGAGGGAGTTGGGAGTCAGCCCTAAAGCTCGCCACGAAAACTGGGATAGCTCACATCGACGGGCGTCTATGCCAGTCGCTACGTTGGAGCGCAGGAGAGGATCAGGTCGGAGTCAACCCGCGCTCACGTTGAGAACGTCGGGACCGGCCGCCCATACGGAGGAGGGGATCGAGCATGAGGACTCGCATGAAGGTGGTCGTAACGTTGACCGTTTTGGCTCTTGCGGCCGTTCTGTTCAGTGGGGTCGCGGACGCGTCGCTGCCGGCGCGCACCGGCTCTCACGCGCAGCGAGCGAGCATGGCAAAGCACCATGAGACGCTGCCGCCGATCGACACGAGCGAAGCGGAAAACTGCGACTTCATCGCCGATCCCGGCGACGCGCTGTGCATGCTGCCCTTCCCGGATGACTACTACACGGTCGCCGACCCGACAAGCGAAACGGGCCGTCGTGTGGACTTCAAGACTGCGGGCATGCCCGCCAACGTGCTGGGCGAGCACATTGAAGCGGAACCGTACAACGCCTCCGACGGGTTCAGCCCCGGCTCGACGATCCTGGTCAAGATCCCCGGCATCGAAACGGCCGCGGACGTGCGCGCAATGGGCGGCGTGCCGATCAACCACATAAGCCAGTACCGACGCAAGGATACGCCGGTCATCGTGATCGACGCGCAGACCGGACAGCGCTGGCCGATCTGGACGGAGATCGACTCGAACGCATCGGATCACTCCAAGGCCGTGCTGGAGATCCATCCGGCCGTCAACTTCACGTCGGGCCACCGCTACATCGTGGTGCTGCGGCACCTCAAGAACGCGGCCGACGAACACCTCGAAGCGCCTGCGGCCTTCCGCTATTACCGCGACGACGTGCCCTCCGAACAGGAAGTCATCAACGCGCGCCGCCCGCACTTCGAAGAAGTCTTCTCGCTGCTGGAAGGCGCTGGCATTCACCGCGCCAACCTGTACCTCGCGTGGGACTTCACCGTCGCAAGCGACGCCAACAACACGAGCCGCATGCTCTCGATGCGCAACGACGCGTTCGCGCAGCTCGGCGACACGAACCTCGCCGACGGCATTCCCGAGGGAGTCTCGCCGACCTTTGACGTCACGAACGTCGAAGAGAACCCCAACCCCGGGCAGATCGCGCGCCGGGTCAAGGGCACCTTCGAGGTCCCCTGCTTCCTGTTCCCCAGCTGCGGGCCGGGCGGGCTGTTCCATCTCGACAGCAACGGCGACCCGATCCAGAACGGGACCTGGACGGCCAACTTCGACTGCATCATCCCCGACTCGGTGGTCAGTGGAGCGGCCGAAGCAGGGCGACCGTCGCTCTACGGTCACGGTCTGCTCGGCGACGCCTCGGAGGTCGCGTCGGGCCCGCAGCGGAGCCTGTCTGAGGCGCACAAGATCGTCCAGTGCGCCACCGACGAGATCGGGATGGCGGAATCGGATGTGCCGGTCGTGATCGGGTCGCTGGAGAACGTGTCCGCGTTCCCGGCGATTCCCGACCGACTGCAGCAGGGCCTGCTTGACGAGCTCTACCTGGGGCGCATGCTGATCAGCCCGTCCGGGTTGACCACCGCCCCCGCCTTCCACCAGGATGGCACGCTCGGCACGGGCTCGGTGCTCGACACGAGCCACCTGTTCTACAACGGCAACAGCCAGGGCGGGATCATGGGCGGCGCCCTGACGGCGATCTCCCCCGACTTCACCCGCGCGTCGCTCGGAGTTCCGGCGATGAACTACTCGGTACTGCTGCCGCGGTCGGTCGACTGGGACGAATTCTCCGAGGTGTTCTACCCCTACTACCCGAACGAAACGGCACGACCGCTCGTGCTCGACCTGATGCAGATGCTGTGGGATCGCGGCGAGCCGGACGGCTACGCGGAGCGGATGACCAGCGACCCGCTACCCGGCACGCCCGCCCACCAGGTGCTGATGGACGTGGCCTTCGGCGACCACCAGGTGACCGACTACCAGGCCGAAGTCGAGGCTCGCACGATGGGCGCGTCCGGGCACGAGCCGGCGCTCTACAGCGGCCGCTGGCCGGAAACGTCGGTGCTGTGGAACGTCCCCCGCATCAAGCAGTACCCGTACACGGGCTCGGCGATCTACTACTGGGACATCGGCCCCGTCCGCGAAAACCCGCTGAACCCGGGCTCAAAAATCGGCGTCGAACCGCCTCCGTGGGAAAACGTGCCGAACGCCGGCGGCGAAGACCCGCACGAGGCCCCGCGCAACGCGCCCGCCGAGCAGCAGCTCGTGTCCGACTTCTTCGAAGGAGCGATCACGAAGTCGGACGATTGCGGACACAAGGCCTGCTACGCGGGGAGCTTCACCGGCCCGTAGCGAGCGCTGGATAGCGTCGGATCGAAAGGGCCCTGGAATCCAGGGCCCTTTCGCGTGCCGGCTGGCTATGACGGGCTATGGTGGACGACGCGAGACGGGCACGTACCTACACTTCATGCTGATGTCTGCCACGGACGGCCGAGAGCGGATCGCTGTGAGCGACCACGAGACGTTCAACCAGATCGTCCGTCGGCTCGACTTCGAGCAGATCACCCAGCGCATGGTGACGGCCTTTCGCAGCAGCATCAGCGGCTATCGCCGGCTGCCGGAGCTGCTCATCGAAGGCAACATCGTCGACATCGTCGAGCACAACCTGGAGGTGTTCCGCAGCACGACGCTGGCGGGACGCGAGCCGGCCGACGTCGAGCTCGAGCCGTTTCGGGTGTCGGCCCGTGTCCGCGCCGGCGAGGGCATGCCGCTGGAGGATCTTCTGCACGCCTACCGTCTCGGTGGGCGCCTGGCGTGGAAGGCGGTCATCGAGATCGCGCAGCCCGCCGAGCGCGACGGCCTGCTCGTCGGCGCCGAGCTGCTGATGCGCTACATCGATACGGTCTCCACGACCGTCGCGCAGGCCTATCTGGACGCACGCCAGCACGTGGTGTCAGAGGACGAGCGCCGCCTGCGGGTGCTGCTGCGGGCGCTGTGCGAGGACGATGGCCCGCTGATGGCCGATACCTCGAGCCTGGCCTCCCACGCGGGTATCCCGGTGGCGGAGCGCTATCGACCGTTTGCGCTGACGATCCCCGGCGAAGGCGCCATCCGCCACGGTCAGATGGCTGCCGACCTGCGCGCCCAGCGCATTCTCGCCCTGACGGAGGGCGACCGCGTGAGCGGGCTCCTGGCCGAGGGGCAGGAGCTGCGCCCGCCTCCGGGCACGCTGCTGGCGGTCGATGCGCTGACGCCTCGCGGCTCGCTCACGGCCGTGCTCGAGCGAGCGCGGCTGGTCGTCGACGTGGGGCGTCAGCTGGGCCGCGCGGGCGAGGTGGGCGTGGATGACATCGCGCTCGAGATGCTGCTCGCGGGCAGCCCCCAAACCGCCGAGCTGCTGGTGGCGCGGGTGCTCGGACCGCTGCGGGGCGCTCCCGGGCGTCGCGCCGGGCTGGAGGAGACGCTGCGCACCTTCATCGACGCGAAGACCGATCGCCGCTCGGCAGCCGCCGGCCTGCACATACACACCAACACGCTCGACTACCGGCTGCGGCGCGTCGAAGAGCTCACCGAGCTGCGGCTTGCCGATCCGAGGGACATGACGATAGTCGTGCTCGCTCTCAGCCACAGTGCGCTGCACCCGCAGGCTCTGTGATTCACCGAGGCGCGCACCCTTGACACCTTGCCTCTCTATGCCTATCCTCACTAGGTATGAGAGCGGACACGGTCAACGGCCAGCTCGACCCGCTGATCCTCGCGACGGTTGCCCAGGAGCCGGCCCACGGGTATGCGATCGTGCAACGCCTGAAGCAGCGCAGCGGTGGAGCGTTCGAGCTGGCCGAGGGGACGGTGTACCCGGCGCTGCACCGCCTGGAGCGTGACGGCCTGCTCGCGAGCTCGTGGTCTGTCGAGAGCGGACGGCGCCGGCGCGTGTACCGGCTGACCCGCGCGGGGCGCTCGACCCTGCGAGAGCGCCGCCGCGACTGGACCCACTTCGCGAAGGCGGTCGAGGCGGTGCTCGGATGACCTGGCTGCAGCTGCTTGCCGATGAGCTGGGCGCGCGCGGCGTCACCGGGCGCGAGCGTCGCCGGATCGTGTTCGAGCTGCAGGACCACATCGCGTGCGAGCCCGGCTGCGAGGAGCGGCTCGGCGATCCGCGGGAGCTGGCGGCGAGCTTCGCCGACGAGCTGGCTTCCGCCGGTGCGCGCCGCTGTGCTTTCGAGGTGTTCGGCGCGCTGGCCTTTGCGGCGCTCGCCCTGGCGGTGTCGCAGCTGGCAACCGGCTGGACCGGGGGGTATCCCGGATTCAACCACGGTCACTCGCTGGCTCTGTTCGTACCTGCGGCCCTGGGCATGTTCGTCGCGTCTCAGGCCGCGCTCGTCGCAGGGGCGCTCGCGGCGCTGCGCGCGCTGCGCCGCAGGCGCGCGAGCACCCTGCCGGCTGCCGAGATCGCGCTCATCCGCCGGCGCGCGTGGGTTGGCCTGCTCGGCGGGGTCGCGACGATGGTGGGCCTGGAGCTCTACGTGGTGGACTTTTCGTCGGTGATGCCGGCCTGGTGGCTGGCGCTCGTCGGCGGGCTGGCCGCGGCGGCCGGCGCGACGCTGCTCGTGGCGGCCAGCAGGCTCGTTCGCGCCGGCGCCATCGTGACGCGCACGCCGGGCTCCGCTGGACACGTGTTCGACGACCTGCCGGCGATGCGCTGGCGGTGGCTGCGCGGGGGACCGTGGCGACTGGGCGCCGGCGCGTCGCTGAGCGTGGCCCTGGCGATGACTCTGTTTGAGTGGCACGCCGAGCACTCGCTGTCCGAGGGGGTTCAGCGTGGTGTGTTCGAGGGCCTCGCGGCGGCGGCGGGATTTGCCTTGCTGGGACGCTCGATCGGAGTGGCGCGCAAGCCCGTGGACGCCCGGCGTGGCTCACCGGCTGAGGAGTAGCATGGCCCGCGACGGTGCTCTCGGCAGATCGCCTCACGACGACACTCTCGAAAGGCAGCCATGGGAATCGCAGACCGACTCAAGGACCTGAAGACGAAGGCCGTGGATGCGACCGCGGAGCGCAGCGACAAGATCCACGAAGCGGTGGAGAAGGTCGCGTCCACCGCGGACGAGCGCACCGGCGGCAAGTACCACGACCGCATCCAGAAGGCCGGCGCCAAGGCCGGCAGTCTCGTCGACGGTCTCACAGGGGCGGAGCAGCCGGGGGCCGAGGGCGCAGCGAGCGCGCCAGCCGACGCCGCGGACGCCAGCGCGCCAGCCGACGCTAGCGCGCCAGCCGACGCCGCGGACGCCAGCGCGCCAGCCGAGGGTGCGGGAGGCGCGACGGCCGAGGCGTCCGAGGCAGCTCCGGCCGCTGACGCGTAGCCACCGCAAGTCGCGCGCAGCCGGCGCCGGCCACGTCGACGTAGGCGTGCATGCCGGGTTTGAGTCTAAGGCCCGCACTTGTGTCTCCTTGTCGATTAATTCGGTCTGAGCGGGTACGATTGATGGCATGGGGATCGCTTGCTCTGGGGAGGGGCAGCAGCCGACGCGCCCGCTTCTGCGCTTCGCGGCAGCGGTTCTCACCGCGCTCGCGCTGGCGGTAGTGGCCGGTTGGAGCGCGTCCGCGGCGAGCGCATCCGAACCGCCCACGTCTGAAGCGTCCGTCGTCGCTCCTGCCGAAGCGCCGCCGTCCTACCGTGCGCAGCGTGTGTGTGGCGCGCCGCGTCCGGGTGCGGCGTCGTGCGCGGCGATGAGGCTGGTGGCCGCGTCGCTCACGCCCGCCGAGCTGCGGGCCAGCGCAGCCACGCAGGCCGGCGAAGCGGCGGCGGGCGCGCGCCCCGCGGTGACCTACACGAGCCCGTTCGCCGGATATCTCACGCCTCAGGACCTGCACGACGCGTACTCGCTGCCCGACGAAACCGCCGCTTCCTCGACGCAGACGATCGCCGTGATCGACGCGTTCGACGATCCCACAGCCGAAGCGGATCTGAGCGTCTACGACGAACAGTTCGGCTTGCCCGCGTGCACCAGCGCAAACGGCTGCTTCCGTAAGGTCAACGAGGAAGGCAAGGCGAGCCCGCTGCCGGCCGAAAACGGCGAATGGGCTGGCGAGATATCGATCGACGTGCAGATGGCCCACGCCGTCTGCCAAGGCTGCCACGTGCTGCTGGTGGAGGCCAGCAGCGAAGAATTCGAAGACCTGGGCGCCGCTGTCAACGCCGCGGTGAAGGCGGGCGCGACCGAGATCAGCAACTCGTACGCCGGCCCCGAGGAACCCGCTTTCGCAACCTTGTACGCCGAACTGGGTGCCAGCTTCTACGACCATCCGGGCGTCGTGGTGACGGCCAGCTCAGGCGATTGCGGCTATCTCAACGAGGCGTGCGCGGGCGAGCCTGGAACGGCGAACTTCCCGGCGGACTCGCCGGATGTGGTCGCGGTGGGCGGCACGAGCCTCGTCGAGAAGAAGGAAACCTGGCGCAGCACCGTGTGGGACGAAGGCGGCAGCGGCTGCAGCCAGATCTTCGCGGCTCCCGCATGGCAGAGCGCCGTGGCCAACTTCTCGGCCACCGGCTGTGGCGCGTATCGATCGGTCGCAGACGTGGCCGCGATCGGCAATCCAAATACCGGTGTGGACGTCTACGACAGCACCCCCGAAGGCAACGGCAATCCGACCGGCTGGACCGTGTTCGGAGGCACATCGGTGGCCTCGCCGATCGTCGCCGCCGAGTTTGCGCTCGCGGGCGGCTCCGGCGGCGTCGCCTACCCGGCCGCCACCCTCTATCTGCATACCGGCGAAGGCGAAGACCTCTACGACGTGGTCGCGGGCAGCAACGGCTCGTGCGGGACGGCCACCTCCTGCCAGGCGGCCGTCGGATTCGACGGCCCCTCCGGGGTCGGCAGCCCGATCGGCCTGGGTGCGTTCTCGACCTCGCCCGGTGAAGAACATCCGGAGCTCGCCGGCTTCACACCGAGCTCCGGGATCACCGGCAGCACGGTGGACATCGAAGGCACGGGCCTGGGCGCGGTCAGCGGCGTCGAGTTCGGCGCGCTCCCCGCGAGGTTCAAGGTGCTCTCGACCACGCGCATCGAAGCGACTGTGCCCAACGGTGCGAGCGCCGCACACATTTCGCTGAAGTTCTCCGGTGGCACGGTCGCGAGCAAGCGCAAGTTCACGCCCACGCTGTCGGTGACCGTGTTCTCGCCCCACAGCGGCGGCCCGGGCACGGTCGTGACGATCAAGGGGATCGGCTTCAACAGCAGCTCGACCGTCCGCTTCGGGGGCGTGGTCGCGAGCGTGAAGACCGCGTCCGCGAAGAAGCTCAAGGTGAAGGTGCCCGCCGGCGCCCTCGCCGGAGCGATCGCCGTGACGAACACCTCCGCGCCGGTCGGCACGGTCCTCAGCGCGAGCAGCTTCACGCCCTGAAGAGCCCCTCGCTTCGTCGATAGCGTAACGTTGTTCACTCAACAGGTCGACAACTGCGCGACACGCGCACGAGGAAGGAGCCCAAGTGGCGCGTATCTTGCTGGACGAGACGGAGATCGAGGTTGCTGAGGACGTGGAGGACGTCCTGAACAGGATCGTCAACTCGAAAGACGGACTGCGGCGCGGGAGCGGCGCGATCTTGGCGCCCCCCGGCTGGCTGATCGTGACCGCGTCCGGTACCGGCGATGAGATCTACGTGCAGGTCGCGCGCATCGGGTGCGTGCGCGAAGACTAGCTCGTCGCTGCTCGACCGCCCGCGCACGGGCGCGGCGTGAGGCTACGGCGTGTCGGCGGCGGCGACCGCGAACACGATGTGCCGGCGGGCGAGGCTCAGGTACGCGTGCAGCTCGATCGGGCCCCCGTCCAGCGGCGCGACGGTGACGTCGGTGAGCGTGATGAAGTCGCGCTCGGAGGCGTTGAGCACGTCCGAGACGCGGCTGCGGTAGCCATCGCGCGCCAGCGTCAGCAGGCCCTCGATACGGTGGCGCTCGGTCTCGATCCTGATCCGCTCGGTGCGCAGGTCGATCCCGGGCGGATCGCCCTCGAGCGGTGGCTCGTTAATGCTCATCAGGTCATTATCGGGGCTCGGCGTCTTGGAGGCGTGGCGGCATCGGGCGGAGCGGCCGCGGCGACGTGGGCTCAGCGGCCGACGACGTAGCTGCGGGTCACGGTGGTGCGCAGCCCGGTGGGTCCGGCGGCGACGATCCGCACGCGTGCGCGCATCGTCGCGCGGTGGCCGAGCGCCGTGCGCAGGCGCCGCAGCGCGGCCGGCTCGACGAGCAGTCGCACGTGGCCGGCGACGGCGGGTGGAAGACCGCGCGCGGCTGCGAGCAGGCTCACGGCGCCGCGGTGGCCTGGCGCGGACAGCGTCGCGGTGACGAGGATCCTGCAGCCGCGCTGACAGCTCACTTCGAGCGCCAGCGCGCGCCGCGCCAGCACGCCGGCGCCGCGGGGCAGGCTCACGTGCAGCACCGGCGCGACGTTCAGCGGCGGTGGCCACGTGCCCGGCGCCAGACAGCCGCCGCCGGCGGGGGAGGCCTCCTCGAAGCGCTGCACGCGGTTGTTGTTGGTGTCGGCCACGTACACATCGCCGCTGCAGTCCACCGCGATCGCCGCCGGCTGGGAGAGCTCGCCCGGCGCGGTCCCGCGCAGGCCCCACTTGGCCACGAAGCGCCCGCCGGCTTCGAACACCTCGACACGGTCGTTTTCGCTATCCACGACGTACACCTCGCCCGCCGCGTCGACGGCGACGCCGCTCGGCGAGCGGAAGTGCCCGCTGGCCGTGCCTGTGGCGCCCCATTCGCCGAGCACGTCGCCCGCGGAGGAGAGCTCGACGACGCGATTGTTGCCCGTGTCGGCGACGTACACGTTCCCGGAGGGGGCGACTGCGACGGCGTCCGGATGATCGAACGCGCCCGGCCCGCTCCCGGGCGACCCGTCGCCTTCGCCGGCTCCCCACTTGGCCTGCAGCGAGCCTTCGGGGCCGTATACGAGCACGCGGTTGTGGTCGGTGTCCGCCACGTAGGTCTGGTAGGTCACGGCGGACACGGCCAAGGCGCCCGCGCCCGCCAGTTCGGCTCCGCCGAGATCGGCCGGGCCGCCCAGTTCGCCCAGGAACGTGCCGTCGCCCCACAGGTGCACGACTCGCTGGTTGCCGGGGTCGGCTACGTACACCGATCCGCGCGGGTCGACGGCGATGCCCGCCGGCGAGGCGAAGCCCGCGGCGTGCCCGCCGGCGAGCGTCCACTGTTCGGTGAACGCGCCACTGCCGGGCGCGAACGCCTCGATGCGATCGTCGACGGTGTCGGACACGAGCAGGCGGCCGGTGGGGTCGATAGCGAGGCCTTGCGGCGCGGTCAGCTGTCCGGGTGCGCGACCGGAGGCGCCGAGCGTGCGCAGATACTCGCCGGCTGCGTTGAACACCTGGATGCGGTCGTTGGCGGTGTCCGCCACGTAGGTATCGCCCGCGGGGTCGCTCGCCAGCGCGCGCGGGAACTCGAGTTGGCCCGGTTTGGAGCCGGCGTCGCCCCATGCGCCGGCGAACGCCAGCTGCGGGGTGAGCTTGACGACGCGGTCATTGCTGTCGTCGGCCACGTACACGTCGCCGGCTGCGTCCAGCGCGACGCCGTAGGGGTAGCCGAACTGTCCCGGCCCTTCGCCCTGCGAGCCGGCTTCGGCTTCGAAGGCGCCTTCGGGGCTGAATCTCTCGAGCCGGTGGTTGTCGTCGTCTGAGACGATCACCTCGCTTTCGTTGGCGGCCACCGCGCGGGGGTAGGAGAACTCGCCGGGGGCGCTTCCATGTGTGCCCCACGCGGTCGCTTCGCCGCCTTCGAGGTTGAAGCGCTCGACGCGGTCGTTGCCGGAGTCGGCGACGTACACGTGCGCGCCCGAGACCGCTATGCCGCCGCCGGGCGGTTGGCTGGGGTTCTGCGAGGAGCCGAAGTCGAACTCCCCGAGTTCGCTGCCGCGGTGACCCCACGCGGTGATGAATTCGCCGTTCGGACCGAACTTCTGGATGCGGTTGTGGCTGGAGTCCACCACGTACACGTCGCCGGCCGCGTCGACCGCCAGCCCGCCGATCGGCCCGAACTGCCCGTGCCCGCCGCCGTAGGAGCCCCACTGGGTCTCGAACGCGCCCGCGGCGGTGAACTTCTGCACGACATAGCTCAGCTGGTCGGCGACGTACACGTCGCCCTGGGTGTCCACCGCGACCGCCTCGGGGAAGCGCAGCAGCCCTTCCGCGCGCTGACCGATGACCTGCACCCCCGTGTACGGGCACGGGCCGGCGCCGGAGCCGGCGCAGGCTTCGGCGGCCGCACCGGCCGGGTGTGCCGCAGCGCCGGCGAACGCCAGGGCGAGCGTGAGCGATGCCCGGCGGGCCAGCGTTGCTATGGGAGGGCGACGGCGCGGAGAGCCCATCGCCGGATCAGAACACGTATCGATCCTCAGAGGAGTGGTGGTCCGCGGTGCAAACATCGCCGGCGCGTGATGTGGCGGCTCAGCGTGGAGCTTCCGCACGCCAAGGCTGTATAGCCATGGTTATACGGACCGTCGAAACAGAAAACGAGACAGCGCCGGTCACACTCAGGTCACGCTCCGGTCACGCTCCGGTCACACTCAGGTCACGCTCCGGTCACACTCAGGTCACGCTCCGGTCACACTCAGGTCATGCTCCGGTCACACGCCGGCTACAGGACCTGCTCGGGCGCGCACGCGGGCAGCCCGGCGCGGTCGGCGGGGAGCGCGGCGATACGCCCGTTGGACGCGCTGGGGCGGTTGCGCTCCTCGCGCACGATGTACAGCGGCCGGTGCTTGACCTCGTCGTAGATGCGCCCGACATACTCGCCGATGACGCCGAGCGCGATCAGCTGGATGCCGCCGAGCAGCAGGATGGCGATCGTGATCGAGCCGAAGCCCGGCAGGTAGGAGTCGAAGATCCTCAGCACGATCACCACCGGGATCGCGACGAACGCGACACCGGCGGAGAGCAGGCCGACGTAGGTGGCCAGCTGTAGCGGCACGTGCGAGAAGGAGGCGATCGCGTCGAGCGAGAAGCGCAGCATCTTGCGCAGCGTGTACTTGGTCTCGCCGGCGTGGCGCGCGTCGCGCTGGTAGGACACGGCGGTCTGCGTGAAGCCGACCCACACGGTCATGCCGCGCAGGAAGCGCGAGCGCTCGGTCATCGCCAGCAGCGCGTTCAGCGCGCGGCGGTCGAGCAGGCGGAAGTCGCCGGAGTTCGGCTCGAGGTCGACCTGCGCGAGCTTGTCGAACAGCTTGTAGAACCAAGACGCGGTCGCGAGCTTGAAGGCGGTCTCGCCCTCGCGCTGCTTGCGCACGGCGTAGACCACGTCGGCGCCCTGGCTCCACTGGGCGATCATGTCGGGGATCAGCTCGGGCGGGTCCTGCAGGTCGGCGTCGATCATCGCCACCACGTCGCCGATCGCATGCTCGAGCCCGGCGGTGAGCGCGGCCTGGTGGCCGAAGTTGCGCGACAGGTGCACGACGCGCACGCGCGGGTCGGTCGCGGCCATGCGGTCGAGCAGCTCGGGCGTGCGGTCGGAGCTGCCGTCGTTGACGAGGATCAGCTCGAACTCGTAGTCTGCGACGGCGGCGCTGGCGCGAGCGACGAACTCCTCGACGAGCTGCTCCTCGTCGTACACCGGTGCGACTACGCTCAGCAAGGTGGGGGTGCGAGGTTGTATATCCGACATGATCGTTGCCTTCCGGGCGGCGCTAGCGAAAATGCCGCGTAGCGTTGATCTTCGACGAACGTCCTAAGCGGACGTTCAATTTATCGTTCATCCTGTCTCTGAATGACCCTCGAGCCCACTGATACGCGCAAATCGCCCACCAGCGTAGCGCGACGGTCCCGCCGCCTGAGCGCGCCGGTGCTGGTCCAGTTCATCAAGTTCGGCATCGTCGGCGTGTCCAACACGCTGCTCACGCTCGTCGTATACACGGTGCTGCTGAAGGTCTTCGGCGTCTGGTACCTGGCGGCGTCGGCGATCGGGTTTGCGGTTGGCGCCACCAACGGCTTCCTGCTCAACCGTCGCTGGACGTTCCGTGAGCACATCGGCGACGCGCTCACGCCGGTTCGCTGGGCGGTCGTGCAGAGCGGCGGCCTGGCCATCAACGAGGGCCTGCTGTACCTGCTGGTGCACGACGGACACCTGGACAAGCTGCTCGCGCAGGTGTGCGCGACCGCGGTGGTGACCGTCACGACGTTCATCGTCAACCGCGCATGGACGTTCCGCGTGCATACGCCGGCGGCGGTCGCCGACGTGGACGTTTAGCGGAAGACCGCGAGCAGCGACAGGCCCGCGGGGATGCGCGCGCCGTGGGCGATCAGCGCGGCCTCGAGCGTGAGCGGGCGCTCGAGCAGCCAGTTGATCGGTTGCGGGGGGATCCACAGATCGAGGCTCGTCTCGGTGGTCTTGGCACTGTTGACGCGCTCGAGCACGCGCAGCGCGATCGCCACGGGCAGCAGCAGTGAGTTGAAGTACGTGGTGCGCACCTGCTTCCACCCGGCCTGCTCGGCGACGCTCTGCAGCGAGCGGCGCGTGTAGCGGCGGTGGTGGTGGTTGATCACGTCGTGGCCGCTCCACAGCCACTGGTAGGCGGGCACGGTGACCAGCAGCGCGCCGTCGGGCGCGACCGTGCGGCGCAGCTCGCGCAACGCGCTGAGGTCGTCCTCGAGGTGCTCGATCACGTCCAGGCTGACGGCCAGATCAAAGCTGCCGTCGGCGAAGGGCATCTCCAGCACGGAGCCGGCGACCACCTCGCCGACGCTCCGCTCGCGCGCCAGCGCGACGCTCGTGTCGGACAGCTCGACACCGGTCACGCTTCCGAGGCGGGCGAGCTCGAGCATGTTGCGCCCGCTGCCGCAGCCGGCATCGAGGATGCGTGCGGGCTCGGGCAGCCCGAGTCCCGCGATCACGCCCGCGAGCACCTTTCGCCGCCCCCGGTACCACCAGTGACGATCCTCGGCGTGGTGGGTTTGTAGCTCGTAGTCCCTGTCCATCGGGCAGCATCTTTTCCTAAAGGCCGCCCTGCGCGCGGTGTGCCCTGTGGCGAAGGCCGCTCATGGGGCTGCGGCGACCGCTCGGATCGAGTACTCGATCGCGGCCGCTTCGCCCCGCCAGGCCGCCACCGCGCGGTCGCTGTTGGGGTCGATCGCGACGGTGGGGTCGCTGACGGGCGCCGGCGGCGCGACCTGCTCCGGCGCGCCGAACACGGTGCGTGCCTGGTAGGCGTCGAAGCCGCGCGCGGCGAAGATCGCCTGGCGCGCCATGTCCGGTGGCCCGGCGGCGGTCGGCAGCGGCTCGGTCCACAGCACGAGCGCGTCGCCCGCGGGCCCCGCCGCGAGGTGCGCCAGCAGCGCGTCCACGCCCGGCGCGGCGATCGTGCTGACGTCTCCGACGCCGTTCAGGTCCACGGGCGCGGCGCGCACGACCCAGTGGCCGGCGGCCGAGCCGGCCCACGCCAGCATCACGCTCTCGGAGCTCAGGCGCACGAGGCTGGGAGATGCCGTGGGCGGCGAGAGCCCGTCGGGGTCGCGGAAGCGCTCGAGCAACTGGGGCGCGCCGAAGCGCACGCCGGTGGCAGAGCGGTCGACGTAGACGGCGGTCTCGCCCCCGCGCTGCTCGCTCCAGGCGACGATCGCGCGCTCGTCGTCGCTGAGCACGGCGGCGATCTCCGCGTGGGAGCCGACCGACGCGAGCCGCTGGATCGGGCGCGCGGCTCCCTTGTTGGGCACGACGCGTGCATAGATCGCTGTGCCCTGCACCCACACGGCGAGCACTTCGCTGCGGTAGTCCATGGCGAGCGTCAGCGCCTGCACCTGGCCCTCGCCGGCCGCTCGCCCGGCAAGGTTGCGGACGAAGTCGTGCGCGTAGAAGCGCTCGACGTGCACGTTCAGGCCGTTCGTGCGGACTCCGGCGGGGCTGCCGGGGTGGCCGGTGGCGCCGCCGGCGTGGCCGGCACGGCTGCCGGCCGGCGGCGAGGCGAGCGCGACGTCGCCCAGGTAGCCGGTGGCGAGCGCCATCGGCGCGGCCGAGCCTTCGACTGGCTGCAGCGCCGCGAACGGACCGCTGGCGGCGCCCTGGATCAGCAGCCCGTCCGCGGGCGCGCCCGGCGAGGAGCCGGCGATCACGATCTGCCCGTGCGGAGCGCCGCTCGCGAGGAGCGCTCCGCGCGGCGCGATCGGCTGCCCGGCGGCGGTGTGCGGGACGGCGGGCGCCCCCGGCTCATCGCCGGCGCCGAGCGCAGCCACGCGCGCGCCTTCGCCTCCGGGGCAGTGCGAGGAGTCGCTCCACACGATCGCGCCGGCGCCGGTGGCGTGGTTGGGGCTGTCGCTCGGGAACACCACCCGCGCCGCCGGCGCTGCGGGGCATGCGCTGAGGGCAACGGGCGCCGACCACGGCGTGCCGGGCTGCTGTGCGGGCGTGACGTCGGCGCTCAGCGCGGTGCGCGCGGGCGTCTCGGCGAGCACCGCCGAGAAGGCGAGCGCGCCCGCAGCGGCGAGCGCGCCCGCAGCGGCGAGCAAGCCTGCGCTGATCAGGACGCGCGCTGCGGCGAGCGCACCCGCTGCGGCGAGCGTGGAGGCGAGCCTCGACAAGCTGGGTGGCCGGCGGCGGCCGCGGTCTCCCGGTCTCAGGAGGCCAGGGCTGAGCGCAGGAAGCTGACGGTGCGCTCCCAGGACGTCTCGGCGAGGCCCTGATCGTAGGTTCCCAGGCGATTGGTGTCGTTGAAGAACGCGTGCCCGCCACCGTCGTAGTAGTGGAAGGTCGTGTCGACGCCGGCGTCGCGCAGCTCGGACTCGAGCTTGTTGGCGTCCTCGAGCGGGATGAATTCGTCGGCGGTGCCGAAGTGGCCGAGCACGGGGCCGCTGATGCCGCTGAAGTCGGGCTTGCCGTGGGGCATCACGTAGTAGTAGGTGACCGCGGCGGCGATGTTGGGGCAGGTGGCGGCTGCCCAGATGGCGAGCCCGCCGCCGAGGCAGAAGCCGACGGCGCCCACGCCGGGGCCCTCGAAGCCGGGCTGGGAGGCGAGGTAGTCGGCCGCGGCGCACATGTCCCTCTCGACCTCGCCCATCGACAGCGCCATCATCTTCTGCTGCGCCTCGCTGGGCTGGGTGGTGGTCTCGCCGCGGTACAGGTCGGGGGCGAGCGCGTAGAAGCCCTCGCCGGCGAGGCGGTCGCAGATCGAGCGGATGTGCTCGTCGACGCCCCACCACTCCTGCAGGACGATCACGGCGGGGCCGTGCTCGCCGGCGGGCACAGCCAGGTAGCCGGGCGCGCTGCCGGCGCCGGCATCGCCGGAGGTGGTGGGGAACTCGATGTCGGGCATGTGTTGCTCCTTGGGTCCGTGAAGGTGGATGGTGGCTGGGCGCCTATTCGACTCCGCCCTCGCGGAGCCGGCGGTGGGATGGCGGCGGCGGCGAAATACTACGGCGCGGGTATGGTGTCGCGCGCTGGCGCAGGGCCTCTGCGCCGCTTCGAGCGAAAGGCAGCGCCATGGACGCCGTGAACCACCAGTTTCTACTCGCCGCGCGCCCCGTCGGACTTCCCAAGCCGAGCGACTGGACCTACGCGCAG
Source organism: Solirubrobacteraceae bacterium (assembly GCA_050012835.1). Taxonomy (GTDB): domain Bacteria; phylum Actinomycetota; class Thermoleophilia; order Solirubrobacterales; family Solirubrobacteraceae; genus Palsa-744. The sequence continues at coordinate 17,811 of JBEKGK010000061.1, forward strand.
GCGCCGGTCCCGGAGCCGGGGGAGGGCGAGGTGCTGGTGAAGATCGCGTACGTGTCGCTTGACCCGGCGATGCGCGGCTGGATGAACGAGGGGCGCTCCTACATTCCGCCGGTGGGCATCGGCGAGGTGATGCGCGCATTCGCTGTGGGCGAGGTGATCGCGTCCAAGGACCCCGACGTGGCGGTCGGCGAGCACGTGGGCGGGCTGCTGGGCGTGCAGGAGTACGCGGTGGCGAACGGCAAAGGCGTATTCAAGGTGGACCCGAGCCTGGCGCCGCTGCCGGTGTACCTGGGCACGCTGGGCATGCCGGGCGTGACGGCGTACTTCGGCCTGCTGGACATCGGCCGCCCCAAGGAGGGCGAGACGGTGGTGGTCTCGGGCGCCGCCGGCGCGGTCGGCGGGCTGGTCGGCCAGATCGCCAAGCTGAAGGGCTGCCATGTGGTTGGGATCGCAGGCGGACCGGAGAAGTGCCGCCACCTGATCGATGATCTGGGCTTTGACGCGGCGATCGACTACAAGGCGGAGGGCCTCGACGCCGCGCTGACAGAGCACTGCGAACGCGGCATCGATATCTATTTCGACAACGTCGGCGGCGACATTCTCGATGCGGCGCTCGCGCATCTCGCGCGGGGCGCGCGCGTGGTGATCTGCGGGGCGATCAGCCAGTACAACAACACGAGCGCGGTGAAGGGCCCGTCCAACTACCTGTCGCTGCTGGTCAACCACGCGAGCATGACGGGCTTCGTGATGTCCGACTACCTGGACCGCTACGCGGAGGCGGTGCAGGAGATGGCCGGCTGGCTGGCCTCGGGCAAGCTGGTCTCGCGCGAGGACATAGCGCACGGGCTGGAGAGCTTCCCGGATACGCTGCTGCGCCTGTTCCACGGCGAGAACACGGGCAAGCTGGTGCTGGAGATCGCCGGCGACTGACGCCGCGCCCGGCGAGCGTGGCGGCCGGCCCGCGGCGGGCTCCTACAGCGAGAGCACGTGCGCGGTGGCGGGGTCGATGCGCCCGTCGAGCAGGTCGAGGTAGGCGCTCTGCAGGGCGTCGGGTCCGTGGCCGTGGATCACTTCCAGCCAGCTGCAGGCCCACGCGACGTACGGGTGCCACGCGTCGGCCATGCGGCGCTGCAGCTCGTCGGCTCCCCAGTCGGCGGCGCGCTTGGTTACGCGGTCGGGCGCGAAGAAGAACGTCGGCCGGGGCCCCGGCAGCGAGTCGGGCACCTGGCCCATGCGGTCGTGATGGGTGGCGCCGACGACGGCCGAGTGGGCGAGCTCGTCGCGAAAGTGGCCGTGCACGCCGGCGCGCAGCTCGGCGTCGCCGGCCATGTCCACGTACACGGCCCGTCCGGCGGGCAGCGAGTCGAGCTGGTCGTAGGCGAGCACGTGGTCGTACACGCCGAGCGAGCACGCGAACTCGGCGCTCCTGGATGAGGTCAGCCCGACGACCGCGATGCCCTCGCGCAGCGACAGCTGGAAGGCGAGCGCGCTGGCGGTCTTGCTGGAGGCGCTGGACAGCACGACGGTGTCCGCGCCGAAGAGGTCGCTGTCCTCGAGGAAGTCGTCGATCAGATACGAGGTCAGGAACAGCGGGCGCAGCAGCATCTGCTCGTCCTCGTGCTCGGCGTCGTACAGCGGGTCGGTGTCTGTGCGCGCGTAGCGGTTGTACGCGGGCGGCAGCTCAGCGCGGTGCGCGGAGGCGTCGGTGAACCCGTTGGCGCTGACGTGCGCGGGCGCCACGAGCAGCTCGGTGGAGGGCGGCAGGTAGCCGAACACGCGCGTGCCGGCCTCGAGCTCGGGCACCTCGCTGGCGGCCACCTCGGCGAAGCCCCACACGGGCACGCGCCCCCAGCCCTCCTCGGCGGGGAAGAACCCCCAGTAGGACATGGCCTCGCCGAACATCGCGTAGGTGATGTTGTTGGAGGTGAGGCCGAACGCGTCCACCCTCAGCAGCGCCTGGCCGGGCTGGGGCTCGAGCGGGGGAGCGTCCTGGAAGCGGCAGCTGTGCAGGTCGGCCTTGGCGACGAGGAAGTCCATGTCGATTGAAGCCTACGCAGCCTGGCGCAGCAGGCGTGTCTCGACGGCGTCGGCCGCGGCGCACGGCCCGCCGGTGGCGGCGAACGCGGCGGCGATACGTCCCGCGCCCTCGGTGCAGGTCATGGCTTCTCTGACCTTGGTGCGCAGGCGGTCGGGGCGCAGGCGCTTGGCGGGCAGTCGCGTTCCCGCGTGCGCGACCTCGACGCGTCGCGCGACCTCGAGCTGGTCGCGTCCGAACGGCACCGCGCACACCGGCACGCCGTGTGAGAGCGCCTTCTGGGTCGAGCCCATGCCGCCGTGGGTGATGGCGCAGGCGGCGCGTTCGAGCACCGGACGGTGGGAGATGAAGCGCTCGACGTGCGCGCCCGCGGGCACGTCGAAGCTTGCAGGGTCGCCTGCGGGCAGAGTCGCCACGATGGTGACGGGCTCATCGGCGAGCGCCTGCAGCGCGACCTGCACGAGCCGGCCGTCGTTCTGGAATTCGGTGGAGGTGCTCACCAGCACGATCGGCTGTGTCGTCTCTGCGAGCCATGGCGGCGGCTCGGAGGGCGGGTCCCAAGCGCACGGGCCGATCATGACCACGTTCGCGGGCCAGTCTCGGCGCGGGTACTCGAACGGCTCGGCGGTCATGTAGAGCAGCAGCGGCGGACGAGCGAACCACTCATCCAGGGTCGCTATGGCCGCCAGGCCCATGTCCGCGCGGATGCGATTCAGTGCAGGGCGCCCCAGCCGTTCGACCGCGCCGAACACGAGCGGGCGAACGAGCCGGTCGCGCGCTCGGCCGATCGGCCCGCGGGCGGGCGCGAACCCCGGACCGAACGGCGGCGCATCGTCCGAGCGCAGCGCGAGCGGATACGGGCAGAACGCAGCCCACGGTCCGCCCCAGGCCTCCGCGGCCATCAGGCCGCCCCAGGTGTTGATGTCGACCAGCAGCGCGTCGGGGTCTGCCTCGGCGATGGCGTGGGTCAGGTCGGGCGCGTCGTGCTCGGCGCGGGCAGAGAAGACCCGCGTGTTTTCGCGCACCGATTGCAGCGCGCTCCGCGCGCGCCAGTCATCGAGCTCGATCGCCTCGATCGCCGCGCTGATCGGCTCGGCGTCGAAGCCGCGGGCCCGCATCAAGTCCACCTGCGAGGCGAGCGTGCGCAGCACGATCTGATGCCCGCGGCGGTGCAGCTCGTCGAGGATCGGGGTCAGCGGGAACAGATGGCTGCGCCCGGGTGAGGTGTAGGCGAGGATGCGGGCCATCAGAATGCCCGGTGCGCCGCGTGGCTGGTCAGCGGCAGCTGCACGATAGATTTGATCTTATTCCATATCAGGTGAACTTGTCAAACTCGCCACGAAAGCGCCCGTATCGGATGACCGCCCGTGCCGAGGCTGCGGCGGCGACGGGCGAGCGCGTGCTCGCGGCGGCGTGGCGGCACTTCGCAACGCGCCCGTACGAGGAGGTGCTCCTACGCGAGATTGCCGGCGAGGCTGAGGTCACGGCGCAGACGCTGCACGCTCGCTTCGGCTCCAAGGAAGAGCTGTTCACCGCGGCGTATGCGTGGTTTGGCCGGCAGGAGGTGACCGATCGCCCCGCGCAGCCAACCGAAGACGTGCAAGCGGCGCTCGCGCTGCTGTTCGACCGCTATGAGCAGCACGGACGAGCGGTCCTGCGACTGCTCTCGCAGGAGGAGCAGATACCGGCGGTCCGCCAGATGACGGACGCGGGTCGCGCCTACCACCGCAACTGGGCGCAAACGACCTTCTCGCCCCTGCTGCGAGGCCTGCGAGGCGAGGCGCGCGAACGGCGCCTGACGGCGATCGTGATCGCAACCGATCTGCTCGTCTGGAAGATCCTGCGCCTCGACATGAAGCTCAAGCGCGGGAAGGCCGAACGGATAGTGGCGGAGATGATCCGGGTCTCACCTCGAGCCGGCGGGTAAAGCGTCAACCCCCGATCGGCGCGCGCGGGTTGGTGCCCCAGAAGACCTCGGTGCCGAGCATGCCGATCAGGTTCACGAGCACCAGGTTGAGCACCATCGACTTCGCCGTGGCCTTGCCGACGCCGACGGGCCCACCACTGGCGTTGTAGCCGTAGTAGCACGCGACGAGCACGATCGCGGTGGCCATGAACATGCCCTTGATCACGCTGTACAGGAAGTCGCCGGGATTCTGGAACTGCCAGAAGATCAGCAGGTAGCCGCCGGCGGAGGTGTAGCCGATCTGATCCACGACGGCGAGGTATGACGCGAGGAACGCAACGCCGATCGCGCCTATGTACATGAACGGCAGCACGATCCAGGCGGCGAGCAGGCGCGTGGCGCACAGGAACACCATCGAGTCCACGCCCATCACCTCGAGCGCGTCGATCTCCTCGGAGATGCGCATCGCGCCGAGCTCCGCGACGATGCCGGTGCCGACCTT
>JBEKGK010000062.1:0-33872 GCA_050012835.1 Solirubrobacteraceae bacterium
CGCGAGCGCGAGCGCCGCGACGATGAGTGCGGCGAATGGCAATCTGGGCACTGGGGAGATCTCCTGTCGGTTGAGCATCGGAGTGTGATCGTGCGTCGTGTGAGCGATGCCTGTCCGGCAGCTCTCCTGCAGAGACTCCCGTCCGTCCGATTGCTTCCCGCGCGCCCTACGGCTCGGTGTGGATGATCACGTCGGCGATGCCCTCGATCCGCTGGCGCAACTCCTCCTCAAGCTCGCCGGCCAGCTTGTGGGCGTCGGTCAGGGAGTCGGCCGCGTCGACGACGAGCGTCAGGAACAGCACGCGCCCGGCGTCGGTCGAGAGCAGTCGCACCCGCTGCGGGCCGTTGCCGGTGCGCTCGCGCACGATCCGCTCGACCGCGCCCGTGATCTGCGCCTCGGCGCCGTCGTCCGGCGCGCGCGCGGCGAGCGGGCGCTCGAGCGGCTCGAGGTGCGTCTGCACGTCGGCCACGTCCGGCCGCGCGCGGATCGCCTGCTCGACGCGCTCGGCGATCTCGTGCGCCGTGCGCAGGTCGAGGTCCGCCGGGAACTTCAGGTGCAGCGAGACGCTGCTGGACCCGGGCTGCTCGAAGATCGTGATGTCGTGCGCCTCCTTGACGAGCGGCTCCGACAGCGCGATCGCCAGCACGCGATCGCGCAGGTCCAGGCCCCGTCGGCGCGGCTCGACGTGCACGACCACGTCACTGCCCGGCAGCGCCTGCTCGAGTGCGCTCTCGACCAGATCGGCGGCGCGATGACCCTCGACGACCGCCTGGCCCGGCGGCACGCTGACGACCACGTCGGCGAAGTAGCGCCCGGCCGACTCCCGCACCCGCAGCCTGTCCAGCTCGACCTCCGCGCCGAGCGCCGCGATCGCCCGCTCGGCGTCCATCCGCGCCTGTTCGGGCGCGCGATCCATGAGCACGTTGGCGTTCTCGACGATCAGGCGTGCGGCGGTCGCAAAGATCACGAGCGCCACGAGCAGCGCCGCCAGAGAGTCGCCGTCTTCGAACCCCGCGTGCACCGCCAGCAGGCCGCCGAGCACCACCAGCGAGCCCGTCATGTCGGCGGCGAAGTGCGCCACGTTGGAGCGCAGCGCGGGACTGCCGGTGCGCCGCGCGGCAGCCAGCGAGATGCTCATGCGGCCGACTTCCAGCAGCAGCGCCACGCCGATCACCGCCAGCTCGTACCAGTGCACGGTTGGCACCGTCCCCGCGCCCGACAGGCGGGTAGCCGCCTCGTAGCTCACCAGCACGCCACCCCCCAGCAGGATCGCCGCCTCGCCCAGCGCGCCGAGGTTCTCCGCCCGGCGATGGCCGTAGGGATGCTCGAAGTCGGCGGGCCTGCCGCTGAGTTTGACGGCGAAGAACGTCAGCGCCGCCGCGATCACGTCGCCGCTCGACTCGATCCCGCTGGAGATCAGCCCCAGGCTGCCGCTCGCCAGGCCGACGCCCAGCTTCAGCACGACCAGCAGGCCTGCCGCGGCGAGCGAGACCAGCGTGCTGGCCCGCCCGGTGAGCAGGCGCGACTCCCCCATCTGCGACATAACTAGAGACTATGGTCCTCGTGCCAGCGGGAGCCAGCCGCGCGGTCAGCTGCGACGAAAGGAATCGCGAGCAGGCGGAGTCTCAGGAGGTTGCCCGACCCACAACCGTGCCGTCGGCTTCACCCTCTGCCGTATGGCCAAAGGAGTCCCAATGCGCCCCACCCTGAAGACCCTGATTCCCGCGCTCGCCGTGTCGCTGACGCTGGCGGCGTGCGGAAGCAGCTCGAACAGCTCGAGCTCGACGTCACCGCCCGCCACCAGCGCGGCGGCGAGCACGAGCGCACCCGCGAGCGCCGCCCCCGCGGCCTCGACCAGCAGCAGCAGCAGCGCGAGCGCCGTGAAGTCGGCGTCGAACGCGTCGCTGGGCGCGACGGTGCTGGTCGACGCGCAGGGCATGACCCTGTATCACCTCAGCAGCGAGAAGAACGGCAAGTTCCTCTGCACCAGCGCCGCGTGCGTGGCGGCGTGGCCGCTCGTGAGCGCGAGCGCCAGCAGCGCCAGCATCACTGGCCTTGAAACCGTCAAGCGCCCCGATGGCACAGAGCAGCTCGCGTACAAAGGCGAGCCGCTGTACACGTTCGCCGGAGACAAGGCCGCCGGAGAAGCCAACGGACAGGGCGTCAAGGCCGACGGCGGCGTCTGGAGCGCGGTTTCGACGGGCGCCGGCAGCGCCAGCGCCGCGACGACCTCGACGCCCGCGGCAGCTGCCCCCTCGAGCAGCGAAGGCTCAGGCAGCAGCGAAAGCTCATCCGGCGGTGGCAGCGGCTACGGCTACTGAGGCTGATGCCCGGGCTGAGGGCCGCCGATCGGCGGCCCTCAGCCCGGCTCGGGCGGGCGCGGTCGGGGCTTGGCGCGCGCGGCCCCGGCGCTGGCGGGCGTCCCGCGCTCGTCGTATCGTGAGTCGATGGCTCACGAGCACGCCGCACACGCTCACGGCGTAGGCCCCGACACCGACCGCGGCCGGCTGGCGGCGGTGCTCGCGCTGATCGTCGCGTTCATGGCTGTCGAGGTGGCCGCGGGCGTTCTAGCGCACTCGCTCGCGCTGCTCTCAGACGCCGGGCACATGCTCACCGACGCCGCCACGATCGGCGTGTCGCTGCTCGCGCTGCGGCTGGCCTCGCGTCCGCCGGGCGGCGCGCTGACGTTCGGCCTCAAGCGCGTGGAGATCCTCTCGGCGCTGGCCAACGGGATAACGCTGCTGGTCCTGGCGGCAGTCATCGCATACGAGGCCGCGCGGCGCCTGTTCGCGCCGCCCGAAGTTCGCGCCGGACTGGTGCTCGCCGTGGCCCTCGTCGGCATCCTCGTAAACCTCGCCGCGGTGTGGACGCTGTCCGGCGCCAACCGCCGCAGCCTGAACGTCGAGGGCAGCTTCCAGCACATGCTCACCGATCTATACGGCTTCATCGGCACGGCGCTCGCCGCCGGAGTGATCCTGGTGAGCGGCTTCCAGCGCGCCGACCCGATCGCCTCGCTGTTGATCGCGGCGCTGATGACGCGCTCGGGCTTCTCGCTCGTGAAGGCGTCGGGCCGGGTGTTCCTCGAGGCTGCGCCGAAGGGGCTCGATCCGCAGGAGATCGGTCGCGCGCTCGTCGCACAGCCTGGCGTGGTGGAGGTCCACGACCTGCACGTCTGGGAGGTCACCAGCGGCTTTCCCGCGCTCTCGGCACACGTGCTGGTGGGCGCCGACAGCGACTGCCACGCCGCGCGCCGGGGGATCGAGGCGATGCTACGCGAGCGCTTCGAGCTCGATCACACGACGCTGCAGGTCGACCACGCCGCCGGCGACCGATCGCAGATCGTCCAGCTGGAAATCGCGCCCGGTCAGGCGCCCTGACCGCTGGGGCGCACGAGCACCTCGTTGATGCTCACGTTCGGCGGCTGGCCGATCGCGTACAGCACCGCGCCGGCGATGTCCTCGGAGGACAGTGGTGTGACGCCCGCGAAGCGCTTGGCCATCTGCTCGAGCACCTCCGGGCGATTGTGCCCGGGCAGCTCGGTGGCGACGGCGCCGGGCTCGATCAGCGTCACGCGCACGCCCATCGCAACGCCCTCCTGGCGCAGCGACTCCGAGAACGCGCCCACGCCGAACTTCGTCAGGTTGTAGACACCCGAGCCCTGGCGGGCGACGCGACCGGCGACGGAGCTAACGTTGACGATGTGCCCCGAGCCCTGCTCGTGCATCAGCGGCAACGCCGCGTGCGTGCAGTAGAGCACGCCGAACACGTTCGCGTGGATCATCCGCCGCCACTCCTCGGTGGGAGCGTTCTCGATCGGGCCGAGCAGCATCACGCCGGCGTTGTTCACGAGCACGTCCAGCCGGCCGAGCTCGGAGTGGGCGCGCGTCACGAACGCCTGCGCCTGGGACTCCTCGCCCACGTCAGTAGGCACGGCGATCGCCCGCCCGCCCTCTGCGACGATCCGCTGCGCGAGCGCCTCGATGCGATCGGCTCGGCGCGCGGCCAGCGCCACGGCGGCCCCGGCACGGGCGCATGCCAACGCGGTCGCCTCACCGATGCCGGAAGAGGCGCCGGTCACCGCAACGACCTGAGATGAGAGATCGATGCCCATACGCGGAGCTTAGCCGCCTTCGCTCAGCGATCCACGGGGTGCGGCCGATAACCAGGCTCAGATCGACGATCGCTCTTTTTGGCCCATCTACGGGTTTTACCGGGCGTTATGGCGGGCACCGTACAACTGATCCGTCGGGAAGGTAACCGCGCATATGGCGTCGAACGAGCTAGAGGACGCGGTAGCACCAAGAATGGTTGACAACGCAACTATCGTGTCGTATAATTCCGACTCCAAGCATCGGATTAGAAGGACGCACATGACAGATTCGCCCACAAACCCAACCCTCACACTAGAGCACGAGACCGAGCAGCCCGGCCCGGAGACGGAGACCGAGACCGTGGTCGCTGCCCCGGAGCGGCTGGACAGCCCGATCGAGCGCCTCGACGTCAGCACCCCCGACACGTTCATCCCGGAGGCTGTCGACCAGCTGCTGGCGCACTCGCGGCGCTACCCGCTGCTCACTCCCGCGGAAGAGATCGACCTCGCCAAGCGGATCGAGCGCGGCGACCTGCACGCCAAGGAACTGCTCGTCAACTCCAACCTGCGCCTGGTCGCCTCCAACGCCCGGCGCTACCAGAACCAGGGCCTGCCGCTCGGCGACCTCGTCCAGGAGGGCATGCTCGGCCTGATCCGCGCGAGCGAGAAGTTCGACTGGCGCAAGGGCTTTCGCTTCTCGACGTACGCCACCCTGTGGATCCGCCAGGCGATCCAGCGCGGCCTGGAGAACTCGGGGCGCACGATCCGCCTGCCCGTCCACGTCGCCCAGCGTTCCCGCAAGGTCGGGCGCGTCGAGCGCGAGCTGTCGGTGCGGCTGGGGCGCGAGCCCACGCTCGAGGAGCTCTCCGAGGAGACGGGGCTGCCGATCGATCAGGTGGAAGAGGTGCGCCACCAGCGCGCCGCGCTCGTCAGCCTCGACCAGCAGATCGGCGAAGACGGCGACACCGCGCTGGGCGACCTGCTGCCCTCCGACGCCGAGGTGCCGGAGGAGACGGCCTGGGAGAACGAGCGCGAGCGGATCGTGCACCGCGCGATCGAGCAGCTGCCCGAAACCGAGCGCAAGGTCCTGACCCTGCGCTTCGGCACCGGCCGCGAGGACCCCCAGACGCTCACCGCGATCGGCAAGCGGCTCGGGTTCTCCGCTGAGCGCGCATCCCAACTCGAGCAGCGGGCGCTGAAGAAGCTCGCAGAGTCGCCGGAGCTGGCAGCGCTGCGCGAGGCCGCGTAAGCCCCAGATCCCTCTCTGAACGCAAAGGCCCCCGGCGGGAAGCTTCCGCCGGGGGCCTTTTGCGTTTTGGCGTCTATTGCGGTTCCGGTCGGTGCATGCACCGACCGACCGGCCGCGCATGCGCGGCCGGGGAAGGGCCGCATGCGGCCCTTCCTTCTCATTTATGAGATGAAGATCGGCTGGTGTCCCACCGTGCAGAGGCGGTCGGATAGGACGGTGATGGCCAGCCACGCACAATCGGCCTTGGCCAACCTTGACCAAGCTGGTAGCGTGGGCGTCATGAGGGTGAACGTGGGCGAGGCCAAGACGAACCTCTCCCGTCTGCTGGCGCGCGTGGAGGCCGGTGAAGACGTGGAGATCGCGCGCGACGGGGTGCCGGTGGCGAGGCTCGTCCGCGTCGAGCGTGAGATGACGCCGGGCGAGAAGTTCCTCACCGGCGCCGGTGAGATGGCGGGCCAGATCCTGATATCGGAGGACTTCGAGTTCAGCGAGCAGGAGCTGGACCAGATGTATGCCGAGATGGACGAAGACGACGAGCTCGTGTGAGGCTCCTGCTCGACACCAACGTCCTCATCTGGCGGCAGGAGGGACGCTTGGATCGCATCGGCAGTGCGACGGAGGCGATCAAGACCGCCGACGAGCTGCTGGTGAGCGTCGTCTCGTTCGTCGAGATCGGCATCAAGGCGGCGACGGGCAAGCTGCGTATGCCAGCCGGCCTGCGCGAGCGTGTGCTGGAGAGCGGCGCTCGGATTCTCGGTCTGACGCCTGAGCACGGCCTGGCGATCGCCGAGCTTCCGCTCCACCACCTCGATCCTTTCGACCGCCTCCTGATCGCGCAGGCGCGCAGCGAGGGCCTGACGATCGTGACTGCCGACCCGCACTTCGCCCGCTACGACGTCCGCGTCGTTCGCGCGGGCGCGTGAGCCCGGAGCGGCCGGCGCACACGCGCTTTCCCTCGGGTCCCTGCCGCCGCGTTCGCTAGGCTGCGACACGCGGGACTGCGGACTGCGGTCCGCCGGACCAGGGCCAAAGCGGGAGGTCGAGCAACGTGTCCAAGTCGCTGTGGGAGCGCACCGTCGAGCTGACGATCGCGGTCGGCGAACGGGTCCTCGCCCCGATCGAGCGCTTCATCGGCAAGCGCTCGCTGGTAGGTGACGCCACCTTCTTCCCGCTCGAGCGCTTCCCCTGGGTGGCGCACATCGAGCAGAACTGGACGGTGATCCGCGAGGAGGCCGAGCGCCTGCTCGAGCACCACGCCGACCTGGCGAACTTCCAGGACATCTCCAAGGACCAGATCGAGATCACCGACGACGACCGCTGGAAGACGTTCTTCCTGTACGGCTACGGCTTCGAGGCCAAGCTCGGCGTGCAGATGTGCCCGCGCACAGCGGCGCTGATGCGCGAGATCCCCGGCATGAAGACGGCGATGATCTCGATCCTCTCTCCGCGCAAGCACATCCTCGACCACCGCGGCCCCTACAAGGGCGTGCTGCGCTACCACCTCGGGCTGATCGTGCCCGAGGACGCCGAGGCGTGCCGCATCCGCGTCGGCGAGGACGTGCGCCACTGGGAGGAGGGCAAGAGCATGGTCTTCGACGACACCTTCAACCACGAGGTCTGGAACGACACCGACGAGACGCGCGTGGTGCTGTTCGTGGACGTGATGCGCCCGCTGCCCTTCCCGGAGTCGGCGATCAACGAGGGCATCGTCAAAGCGATCGGCTACTCGCCGTTCGTGCTCGACGCCAAGCGCAACCAGGAAGCCTGGGAACGGCGCTATCTGGAGCGCCGCTCAGACGTTCGAGACGTTCAGGCCGGTGCCCTGCAGTAGTTCATTGGCCTGGTTGTTGAGCGTCGTGAACTCGCCGGTGAGGATCAGCAGCCCCAGGCAGATCATCACGGCGCCGCCGACGCCGATGATCACGGGGAAGTGGCGCTTGACCACGCCTAGCGCGGTCGTCATCCGCTCGAACGCGAGCGCGATCAGCAGGAACGGGATGGCGAGGCCTGCGGAGTAGAACGCGAGCAGCAGCGCGCCGTGAGCCGCGGAGCTCGAGATCGCGGCCTGGGTGAGGATCGCGCCGAGGGTGATGCTCGTGCAGGGCGTCCACGCGATCGCGAATGCCGCGCCCGCCACCAGCGGCCCGCCGCGCCCGGCCAGGCGCAGCAGCGACTCGGAGTGCCACTCGCGGTTGAGCATGCCGATGAACGGCGTCGCCAGGAACACCACGCCCATCAGGATGATCAGCACGCCGCCGATCTGCTCGAGCATGTGTTTGTGCGTGTTGAGCGACGAGCCGATGACCGTCGCTGAGAGGCCGAGCAGGATGAAGATCAGCGAGAAGCTCGCGATGAACAGCAGGCTCGGGACGAGCACCCGCCGGACGCCCACGCCCTCCTTCATGTCCGCCGGCGTGACGCCGATCACGGTCGACAGGTAGCCGGGTACGAGCGGCAGCACGCACGGTGACAGGAACGACACGAGCCCCGCGGCCAGCGCCAGCGGAATGCCGACGCCGCTGGCGGTGTCCGAGGAGGCGGCCAGGATCAGCTGGGCGTGGCTCACGGCTGCATCTCCGGGGCAGGATGGCGGATCTCCCGGCGCAGCAGCGCCACGTCGCGCTCGAGCTGCGCGACGCGCGCGCGCAGCTCGTCGAGCTCGCGCGGCGCGTCCGACTCGACCGCTCCGCGGTGCCCGCGCGACCCGTCGGGGGCGCCCGGCCCATCGGGTGCCTGCCGCCCGCCGGTGACGGCCGGCGGCGCGACCGCGCGCGGCGGCCCGTCGGCGGTGGACTCGTACGCGAGGCCCTGCGCGTCCTGCTCGCCCTGCAGCAGCTGGGCGTAGCGCTCCTCCTTGTGCCCCGGGCGGCGCTCGAGTCGCGCCACCAGCTCGCGCTCGATCAGGCGTGCGAGCGTCTCCTGGACCCCCTCCAGTCCGGCGAACGCGTGCATCCGCTCGGTGCGCTGCTTGAGCTCGCCGGGCGTCTGGGGACCGCGGAGCATGAGCACGCACATCACTGCCTGCTCGGCCGAGCTCATCGGCAGCGCATCGGCGAGCAAGTGACGGTACTTCGCGGCGCGGCTGCCGGCGCCGCTGGCCAGGCGGGTGTAGCCGCGGCGTTCCAGCCGGTGCAGCGCGTCGCGGATCGCCGCGTCGTCGTACTCGACCACGGGGTCGCGGTTGGTGGACTGGTTGCACGCCAGCCGCAGCGCGTTCAGCGACAGCGGGTAGGCGTCGGGAGTCGTTCGCTGCTTCTCCAGCAGGCAGCCGAGCACGCGCGTCTCGGTGGAGGAGAGATCCATCGCCCTTGATGTTAAAGGCTCCCCGGGGGCGTAAAGGCTCCCCGGGGCCGCGTTTCAAACGGCCGGCTGCGCGCGCGCAGGGCGCAACGTCGGCGTCGCGCTCTCGAATCCAGCAGAATGCACGCAAAGGAGGCGTGATGCGCATGGCCGATAGCGAAGATCCGAGCGGGATTGCCGAGCTGGCGACGGAAGCGGTCGCCCCGATCGAGGAGGAGCTGCGCCAGCGCCTGGTCGCGGAGGTCGGCGATCGAGACTCGCTCGCGATCGAATCCGCGCTGCTGAAGGCGTTCATCGACGGCATGCGCGCGCGCATGGCGGAGACCGCGGAGTCCGTGGTCGAGCGGACGAGCGCCTTCCCCACGCTCGGCAGCGGACAGCTCCCCGCCGCCACGGAGCTCGAGCCACCGCTGCCGCGGATCGACCCGTGGGCCGACAGGTACGGCGCCGGCGGGTAGGCGCCGGGCGCCCCGGCGGGCGCAGCATCCGCCGGTAAAGTCAGCTCCGTGAGCCATCAGCCCTTCGCCCAGGGACACGGCGGCGACGGCGGCCGCCGCTCGCGACGTGCGGACCCATCCAAGCCGAGCACACGTCCCGAGGACATCCCCGACAAACACGTCTCGCTGCGGCGCATCGGCCGGCTGTTCATCCCCTACCGCGTGCGCCTGGGGTTGCTGCTCGCGCTGATCGTGCTCGGCTCGGTGCTCAGCGTCGCCTCGCCGTTCCTGCTGCGCGAAGCGATCAACAAGGGCATCATCGGGCGCGACCTGACGCTGCTGTCGTGGCTCGTCGGGGGCATGATCGCGCTGGCGATCATCAACGGCGTGATCAGCGTGGCGCAGACGTGGATCTCCAACCAGGTCGGCCAGCACGTGATGCACGACCTGCGCGCGGCCGTGTTCGCGCACCTGCAGCGCATGTCGCTGGCGTTCTTCACGCGCACGCGCTCGGGCGAGGTGCAGGCGCGCATCGCGTATGACATCGGCGGCATCGACGACGTCGTCACGAGCACCGCCACCTCGACGGTATCGACGGTCGCCACGGTCTTGGCGACGGTCACGGCGATGTTCGCGCTGAGCTGGAAGCTGACCGTGTTCTCACTGATCCTGCTGCCGTTCTTCGTGTGGCTGACGCGCCGGGTGGGCAACGAGCGCCGCCGCATCCAGTCGGTGCGCCAGAGCCGCCTGGCGGACATGTCGACGCTGGTGGAGGAGTCGCTGTCGGTGTCGGGCATCCTGCTCGGCAAGACGATGGGTCGCTCGCACGAGCTCGTCGATCGCTTCTCCTCGGAGTCGCGCGAGCTGGCCGACCTGGAGGTGCGCGCGCGCATGGCCGGGCGCTGGCGCATGGCCTCGGTGCAGATGAGCTTCGCGATCATGCCCGCCGCCGTGTACTGGTTCGCGGGCTACAACATCGCGCACGGCCATAACGCGATCTCGATCGGCACGGTGGTCGCGTTCACGACGCTGCAGACGCGCCTGCTGTTCCCGATGCAGCAGCTGCTGTCGGTGGGCCTTGAAGTGCAGACCTCGCTGGCGCTGTTCGGGCGCATCTTCGAGTACCTGGATCTGCCGGTGGACATCGTCGAGCGCCCGGGCGCGCGCACGCTGAGCGATGTGAGGGGTGACGTGGAGCTCCAGGACGTGTGGTTTCGCTACGCGCCGGACGCGCCGTGGACGCTGGAGGAGATCAGCGCCGAGATCCCCGCCGGGACGCGCACGGCGCTCGTCGGCGAGACGGGCTCCGGCAAGACCACGCTCGCGTATCTGGTGGCGCGCCTGTACGAGGCCCAGCGCGGCTGCGTGAGCATCGACGGCGTGGACATCCGCGACATGACGCTCGCCTCGCTCGCGGCCACCGTTGGCCTGGTCTCCCAGGAGACCTACCTGTTTCACGCCTCGATCCGCGAGAACCTGCGCTTCGCGTGCCCGGACGCGAGCGACGATGAGATCGAAGAGGCGGCGAAGGCGGCGCAGATCCACGAGCTGATCTCCGGGTTGCCGGAGGGCTACGACACGCCCGTGGGCGAGCGCGGCTACCGCTTCTCCGGCGGCGAGAAGCAGCGCATCGCGATCGCGCGCACGGTGCTTCGCAACCCGCCGGTGCTGGTCCTCGACGAGGCGACCTCGGCGCTGGACACCGAGACCGAGCGCGCCGTGCAACAGGCGCTCGACGAGCTCTCGCGGGGGCGCACGACGATCGCGATCGCGCACCGGCTCTCCACGATCAGGGACGCCGATCAGATCCTCGTGCTCGACTCCGGGCACATCGTCGAGCGCGGCACCCATCGAGAGCTCATCGCGCTCGGCGGCCGCTACGCGGCGCTGCTGAGCGGAGCGTCAGTCGCGGACGAGCCCGCATCCGCGGGCGTATAACCATTGCTATCGCTCGCCGAAAGAGGACTCACTCCGCGGCCGACTCCCGCACCCAACGCGGCGGCGAGCGCCGGCCATGTCGCCTACGCGACGGCGTCGATGTTCAGACGCACGTAGTCGACCACCACCGGCTCACCGAGCACCGCGAGCACGTCGTCCATGAACGGCTCGCGCAGGTGCTCGGGCAGTTGCTGCACGTGCGGGCCGAGCACGATCGTGGACAGGAACGCGCGCGGGTCCTCGGGCTCGCGCGGCGCGGGCTCAAGCCAGCACTCGGCTGTGCTGAAGCCGGCCGCGAGCAGGCGCTCGCGCGTGACGGCCGGCCCGGCGTAGTTCCATGGCGGGCGCCAGTCGAGGAAGTGCCGGGCGTATGGCTCGCGCGCGAGCACCTCGTTCGCCTTCCCGCGCAGGATGTCGATGTTGCCCTCTCCCCCGCACTGCGCCACGAGCCGCCCGCCGGGCCTCAGCGCGGCGCGCAGGCGCGCGAACAGCCGCTCGTGGTCGGCGATCCAGTGGAAGGTGGCGGTCGACAGGATCGCGTCCACGGGCGCCTGCAGCTCGAGCTCCAGCAGGTCACCCACGCGCAGGTCCACATCCGGCCCCAGCCGGGCGCGCGCGGCGGCGATCATCGACGGCGACTCGTCGATCGCGATCACGCGCCCCTGTGGCAGTCGCTCGATCAGCGTCTGGGTGATGCGCCCCGAGCCGCAGCCGGCGTCGAGCACGGTCTCATCGCCGCGCAGCTCGAGGCGCTCGAGCACGCCCAGCCCGAGCGCCTCCATCGTCTGAGAGATGCGGTCGTAGCTGGCGCCGTCCCACTCGCGTACTGGCATACGAATGTACGTTATCACGTACTCGCGTCAGGGCTGCCCCCTGGGACCCGCCTCCGTGCGACCCGCCCCCCGCCAGAGCCTCACCCGCGGGAGTCGCCGATACCGGCGTCGCTCGCCAGCCCCGCGATCACGCGCGACAGCTGCCCGCCCTGCCAGGCGATCGGCGAGGGGATCGGATGCCCACCCACCCGGGCGTCCTCGACGATCAGCCGGGCGCCGGGGATCGCCCGCGCGTAGCGTTCGCCGACGATGAGCGGATGGCCGGGATCGGCCTCGTCGCGGCTGGCGACGACGACCGTCGGGACCTTGATCGCGGCGAGCTGCGCGAGGCTCTCGAACGGGCGCGATCGCGGCACGACTTCGAGCGCGTTGGCGACCGCGTGGGGATGCTCGTGCGCTGAGAGCCGCTGGCGCAGGACGGTCTGGACGGTCGCGCGAAAGGACTCGGGCACGCCCTGCAGGTCGTACGCGCGCACGAACCCCTCCACCCCGCCCTCGCGCAGCCCGCGTGCGAGCGCGTCCCAGCCGGCGAAGTCCGCGTCGGTCGTCTGCGCCGCGGGGTCGAACGCCGGGGTGATGATCGCCAGCGCGGACACGCGCTCGGGGTGCTCGAGCGCGAAGCGGATCGCTGTGTGGGCGCCCATCGAGGCGCCGGCGAGCAGCGGGCGCTGCACCCCGGCCGCGTCGAGCACGGCCCGCAGGTCGGCGGCGAGCCGCTCGTAGCCGTACGCGCTCGCATCGGGCGCAGGCGTGGAGTGGCCGTGCCCGCGCGCGTCGTAGGCGATCACGCGATGGCCGCAGCGCTCGAGCGCGCGCGAGCCCATCACGACGTAGCGGCGGGTGGCCGTGAGGCCGTGCAGCAGGACGATCGCCTCGCCGGCGCCGGCGCGATCGGCGGCACCGGCGCTCTCCCCGGCGCCTGAGGCCTCCCCACCTCCGGACTCTTCGCCGGCGAGCGTGACGCCGTCGTCTGTGGCCACGCCAAGCGCGCGCTCGCCGACCACCGTCGGCGACGGCGCCGCCGGCCGCTCAGGCATACGCGGCGATGTGCGCGCGCAGCAGCTCCGCGGAGCGCTCGGGGCGCTCCCAGAAGAACAGGTGCCCGACGTCCTCGAGCAGCTCCAGGTGCGAGCCGGCGATCAGCTCGACGAGGTACTGCCCGTTCTGCACGGGCAGTACCTCGTCGACGGTGCCGTGGATGACCTGCGTGGGCAGCGTGATCTCGTGCAGGCGCGCGGAGGTGTCGTGCTCGAGGCACGCATGCGTCTGCGCGACGATCACCTCGAGCGAGACGCGGCGGCGCAGGCTGATCTGCAGGAAGCGCTCCCAGGCCTGCTCGTCGGCGGCGAAGGCGCGCGAGACGTTCGGGGGCCGCCGCAGTAGCTGCAGCCGAGCGTCAGGGTGCGCACCCGCTCCGGCGCGGCGAGCGCGAGCTCCTGGGCGATCATGCTGCCCATCGAGATGCCGAGGACGTGCGCCGAGTCGAGCTCGAGCGCCGCGAGCAGGCCCGCGGCGTCGCTCGCCATCTCGCGGATCGTCACCGGCCCCTGCAGGCGGGTGCTGGCGCCGACCCCGCGGTGGTCGTAGAGGATCAGCTCGAAATCGCGGCGCAGCTCCTCGAGAAACGGCTCGCCCCAATGCGCGTAGGTGCCGCTGCGGCCCATGATCATCAGCAGCGGCGGGCCTGCTCCGCTGCGCTCGTAGTCGAGCTCGATCTCCCCCACGCTGATGACGCTCATCGCCCGCTTCCGCTCATCGCCCGCTCCCGGCCATGGCCCGATCCTATACGGGCAGCGCGAGCTGATCCGCCGGCTCTCCCCCACCGCTGGCGCCCTGCGCGGCTCCCCGCGGCTCGCCTCCGTGTGCGTGCGCCGGCGGGGCGCCCAGGCCGGCGACGCGCACGCCGAGCAGCCGCACGGGTCGCGCGGGGGCGTACTCGCGCAGCAGCCGCAGCGCGACCTCGCTGACCTGCTGCACGTCGCATGTGGGCTCGGCGACGGTGTGCGCGCGCGTGACGGTGGTCCAGTCGTCGAGGCGTACCTTGATGCCGATCGTGCGCCCGCGGCGTCCGTGGGCGGCGAGTCCCGCGCACAGCTCCTCGGCCATCAGCGAGAGGTGCTCGCGCATCTGCGCGGGGTCGCTGAGATCGCTGTCGAAGGTGCGCTCGCGCGACTCGGAGACGACCTTGCGCGCGGCGCCGATCTCGCCGTCGTGCTCGAAGCGCGCGCGCCGACGCAGCTCGCGTCCGAGGTTCGGCCCGAAGCGCTCGATGAGCGTCTGCTCGGGCGCGGCGGCGAGGGCGGCGAGCGTGCTCAGGCCAAGCTCGGCCAGGCGCGCGGCGGTCTTGGGCCCGATGCCGGGCACGAGCCCGGGCGGCGCGGATGCAAAGCGCGCGCACGCCTGCTCGCGGGTGAGCACGACGAAGCCGGCGGGCTTCTCGGCGTCGGATGCGACCTTGGCGACGAGCTTGTTGGGGCCGATGCCGACCGAGCACGTCAGCTGGGTGGCGGCCTTGATCTCGACGAGCAGCCGGCGCATCGCCGCGCGCGGCGAGTACAGGCCGGCGACGTCGAGGTATGCCTCGTCGAGTCCCACGACCTCGACCCGCTCGACGTGCGCGCGCACGAGGTCCATGACCTGCTTGGAGGCCGCGCGGTAGGTGGCGAAGTCCGGCGGCAGGAAGACCGCCTGCGGACACAGCCGCCGCGCCCGCGCGGCGGGCATCGCCGAGCCCACGCCGTAGCGGCGCGCCTCGTAGCTGGCGGTGGTGACGACCGCGCGCGGTCCGCTGCCGGCGACGACCACGGGCTTGCCGCGCAGCTCGGGATGGCGGCGCAGCTCGATCGAGACGTAGAAGGCGTCGGCGTCCAGGTGCGCGACGCGCAGTGCGGAGTCTGCGGCGGGCACGACCGCTCGAATCTAGCGCGGCGCGCGGCGGGTGGCCGATGCTTCAGCGGGCGCGCGCCGAGGCGCGCGGCGAGGCGTGCGGCACGAGCAGCTCGCGCCGGGATGCGACGCCGAGCTTGCGGTAGATGTGGCGGGCGTGTGTGCGCACGGTCTCGATGCTGATGTGCAGGTCGGCCGCGATCTGCGAGTTGGAGCGGCGCCGCTGGAGTTGGGCCAGCACGTCCGTCTCTCGGGCGGTGAGCAGTCCGGAGCCGCTCATGTGGCTGTCGCGCGGGGTGAGCTGCAGCCCGCGCGAGGCGAGGTGTATCGCGTTGAGCACGTCGCGTACCTGGGTGGCCTTCGTCAGGCACGCGGCGGCACCGAACGCGAGCAGCTGCGCGCACTCCACGCTCGAGGGCTCGTCCGCCAGCAGCACGACATGGGTGGCGGGATGGCGGACGGTGAGCTCGCGGACCTCGGCGGGGCTGCTCAACGAGCCGGTGTCCAGGATCGCCACGTGCGGCTGGCGCGCTTGCAGCACCCGCGTGAGCTGGGTCGGGGCGACGTCCTCTGCCACCAGCTCGAGGCTGGGATCCTCCTCGATCAGCCCGCGCAGCCCGCGTGCGAGCAGATCGTCGAAGCGTCCGACAGCGACGGTGGTTGCGCTCGTCTCGGGCATTGGCTTGCGCTCATCGTATCGACAAATACCAGCGCACGGGTGAGTCATGTCTACTCCGTTGATCACCCTGCGTGTCACCCGAAGATCCCCCCTCAAGGATGATCACGTATCGCGACAGGCGCGAGACCATGTTTGCAACTCTTTATCCTTGCCGTCACTTGAATCTCGAGGAGGTTCGAGCTGGGTGGACAGGGGGGCTAAGTAGCGGTCCTACAGGGAGCGCAGGCCACGGAACGGGAGACGGATGTCGAAGCGCCACGAAGGGCATGCTCAGTCTGAGAGATCCGCCGCAAGGCGAACGCGTGCGACGCGCCAGGCACGCGTGAGACGCCGACTGTGGGCGCGGTCTCTCGCCGTCATGCTGCCGCTCGCGCTCGTGCTGGTGGCCTCGCTCGCGCCGATCGGCCAGGCGCACTCTGCGCGCGAACGCTCACCCGAAGAAGAAGCTCTCGCGGCCTCCAAGAAGGCAGCCGAAAAGGAAGAACGCAGGAACGCCAAGCAGCAGGAACGCGAAGAACGCGCCGCCGGCAGGAAAGCACAACAGCCGAAAAAGGACGCTCACAGCAACCCGGGTCCAACCAAGCGGGAACAGGAACACATCGCGGTGACGTTCGGCTGTACCGGGGTGACGTGGGAATTCAGGGGCTTTCGCGACGCGCCGAGTCACTACAACACGGTGATCGAGACCGTCGTGTTCAACCATGGGGCGGCGATCTCCTCGCCGTTCACGTTCTCCGGCACGGCCGGCTCGAACACGACGACCTTCAGCGCGCCGCCCGGTCACTACACGATGGACGCTCGCGGACATTGGCGCAGCGCGGCGGCGAACGGGCTGAGCGGCGGCTTCGACCTGCATGCCCCGGTGACGTGCGGGCCGATGCCGGCGGTCTCGGTTGAAAAGCTCCAGAAGATCGAAGGCAGCGGCGGCTCCTACACGGCATCGCCGCTGAGCGCCACCGTCGGCCAGGCTGTGGATTACCAGATCCGCGTGACGAACACCGGCAACGTTCCGTTGAGCCTTGGCAGCGTCACCGAACCGCTCGCGGGCTTCAGCGACGCGCACTGCGACCCGGGCACGATCTCCGGCGGGCCGGGCGGCGCGGAACTCGAGCCGGAAGCCTCGACGACCTATGACTGCACGCACCTGCTGGGCGCCGTCGGCTCGTATACGAACGTCGCCACGGTCACGGGCACCCCGCCGGAAGGCGACGGCTCGCCGATCCACGAAAGCTCCAAGACGGTCGTGGTGGAAACCTCGCCGCCGCCCCCGCCTGCGCCGGCGTTCACGATCGAAAAGCTGCAGGAGATCGCCGGTGGCGGCGGCTCCTACACGAGCTCGTCGCTGAGCGGCCAGGTGGGCCAGGTGGTCGACTACGAGATCATCGTGCAGAACACGGGCAACGTCGCGCTGACGCTCCCCACCTTCACGGACTCGCAGTGCGACCCCGGGACGATCTCCGGCGGGCCCTCCGGTGGGACGCTGGGCGCGGGCTCCTCGACGGTCTACCGCTGCAGTCATCGGCTGGACGCGGCCGACCAGACCAGCGGCTCGTACTCGAACACGGTCACGCTGACGCTGACGCCGCCGGAAGGCGACGGCGCGCCGATCACGAACGGCTCGAACACGGTCGTCGTGACGCTGGCGCCCACCGGAACCACACCGGGCCAGCCGCCCGGCGGGCAGACGCCGTCGGGCTCGAACACGTCGGGGTCCTCGGGCGTGCTGTCCTCGTCCGTCAGCGAAAAGCCGAAATCGGGCGTGCTGCCGTTCTCGTCGAGGACCGTGCCCAGGTTGAAGGGCCCCGAGGGCTGCGTGCGCAGCGGCTTTCACGTGAGCATCGTCTCGGCCGGCGTGGCGAGCGTCACCTTCTACCTGGACGGGCGCAAGGTGCGGACGCTGACGAGCAAGAACGCGCGCAAGGGCATGCTCACGATCGAGATCGACCCGGCCAAGCTGAAGGTGGGCGCGCACAGGCTGACGGCGAAGATCACGATGGCGGCCACCGCGTCGACCAAGGCCAGGACGGCGTCGCGCTCGGCGATGGTGCTGCGCTGCGATCCGGCGGTGTTGACCCCCAAGTTCACCGGCTGACGTGCGCGCGCTCTGGCCAGAGGCGGCGCGGTGGCGCCGGGTGCGGCCGGCTGTGCCCGTCGCGATCGCGCTCGCCGCGATCGCGTTGCCGGGGCCGGCGACGGCGGCTGCCGCCGGCGCTTTGATAACGCGCGTGTCCAATCTGCGCACCGTCACGCAGTGGGCGTATCCGGGCACTGAGGCTCTGGTTCACGCGTCGCCGTCGGGCAGCTCGCCCACGATCGGGAGGCTGCGCTTCCTGACGGTGGACGGCCAGGCCGAGCTGTACATCGCGCTTGCCTCGGCGCGGCTGGCCTCGGGACAGACCTGGATTCAGATCGAGCTCCCTGGCCGCCCCAACGGGCAGCGCGGCTGGGTGTCGCGCGGCGCGCTGGAGTCGCTGCACACGGTCAACGGCTACCTGCTGATCGACCGCTCCAGCCTGCGCGCGACGCTGTTTCGCGGCGGCCGCGCGATCTTCAGCGCGCCGGTGGGGGTGGGCAAGGCGAGCACGGTCACCCCGCCCGGTCACTTCTATGTGATGGAGAAGCTGATCACGCTGAACGCGCCGGCATACGGGCCGTTCGCGCTGGGCACGAGCGCGTACGCGCCGACCCTGAACGAATGGCCGGGTGGCGGAGTGGTCGGGATCCACGGCACCGACGAACCGCAGCTGATTCCCGGGCGCCCCTCGCACGGCTGCATCCGCATGCTCAACGCCGACATCACGCGGCTGTGGGCGATGATCGCGGTGGGCACGCCGATCGAAATCACGTGAGCGCTCGGGCGGCGCAGCCCGGGCTCATCCTGAATGGCGCTCCTGGAGTAGGCTTTCGAGAACAGCGATGGACCTGACCTTCAGCCCCCAGGAGACGGCCTTCCGCGACGAGCTGCGCGGCTGGCTGGCGGAGAACCAGCCCGAGGGCAAACCGCCTGCGGACGCGGGCGACGATGCGCAGTTCGCCTACCGGCGCGACTGGCAGCGACGCCTGTACGACGCGGGCTGGGCGGCGCCGGCGTGGCCGACGGAGTACGGCGGGCGCGGCGCCTCGCAGAGCGAGTCGGCGATCTACTTCGAAGAGCTGGGCCGTGCGCGCGTGCCGTTCGCGGCGAACACGCTGGGCCTGTTGCTGGGCGGCCCGACGTTGATGGTGTGGGGCACGCCGGAGCAGAAGGAGCGCTACCTGGCGCCGATCCTCTCGGCCGAGGAGATCTGGTGCCAGGGCTTCTCCGAGCCGGACGCGGGCTCTGACCTGGCGTCGCTGAAGACGAGAGCCGTGAAAGACGGCGACGAGTGGGTGGTGACGGGCCAGAAGGTGTGGACGAGCGGCGCGCAGTACTCGAAGTGGTGCATGCTCGTCGCCCGGACCGACTCGGAGGTGGCCAAGCACAAGGGCCTTTCGTACTTCCTGATGGACATGGAGCAGGACGCCGTGCAGATCCGCCCGCTGCGCCAGATCACGGGCGAGGCGGAGTTCAACGAGCTGTTCATCGAGGAGGCGCGGATCCCGGACGCGAACGTGGTGGGCGGCGTGGGCAACGGCTGGAAGGTGGCGCTGACGACGCTCATGAACGAGCGCGCGGGCCTGGGCTTCGCGCTGCAGATCCGCCTGCGCCAGCTGCTCGACGACCTGATCGCGGCGGCGGCGGAGAAGGGCCTGCTGGAGAACGCGCTGTACGCGGACGCGATCGCGGATCTGCACGTGCGCTGCGAGTCGATCCGCCTGCTGGCGTGGAAGGGCCTGACCGACGCCGAGCGCTACGGCCAGCCGGGCCCGGAGGGATCGCTTGTGAAGTGGCTGTGGTCGGACACCAACCAGCGCCTGACGCAGCTGGCGGCGGACGTGATCGGGCCGGAGGCGCTGACGAGCGGCACGAGCTGGAGCTATGAGCTGCTGCGCGCGCGCGGCAACACGATCGAGGGAGGCACGACGGAGGTGCTCAAGAACATCGTCGCGGAGCGCGTGCTGGGGCTCCCCCGCCTGAAGGTGGCCGCGTGATGACCTCTTGTCTTTATGGGCTCCGCCCTTCGGGCTCCGCGGGCGGGGTCGCGTAGCTCATGGACTTCGGCCTGACGGACGACCAGCGCGACATCCAGCGCACGGCGCGCGAGCTGCTGGCCGAGCGCGCGACGTTCGCGCGGGTGCGCGAGCACGCAGAGGCGGGCACCACGGACAAGGTCCTGTGGAAGGAGCTGTGCGAGCTGGGCTGGCCGGGGATCGCGATCTCCGAGACCCACGGCGGTCAGGGGCTCGGCACGATCGAGCTGTCGATCCTGTGCGAGGAGCTTGGCCGCACGGTCGCGCCGGTGCCGTTCCTGGCGAGCGCGATGGCGGCGTGCGTGATCGAGCAGGCGGGGTCTGACGAGCAGCGCGAGCGCTGGCTGCCGGGCCTCGCCTCGGGCGAGACGATCGGCGCGCTGGCGGGCGCGGTGGACGGCACGGCGGAGCTGGTGGTGAGCGGCGCTGAGGCGGGCGTGATCGTGCTGGTCGAAGATGACGGCTCGGGAAGGATCGTGACGCCCGCTGAAGCCGAGGTGACGCCGATCCCGTCGATCGACCCGACGCGCTCGGCGGCGCGCGTGAGCGCGAGCGACGCCGGCGAGGCGGTCGAGAACGGCTGCCCGGGCCTGGGCCGCGCGCTGGTGGCGGTCAGCTCGGAGCTGGTGGGCGTGTGCGAGCGGGCGCTGGAGATGACGGTCTCCTACGTCAAGGACCGCAAGCAGTTCGGTGTGCCGGTGGGCGCCTACCAGGCGGTCTCGCACCGCTGCGCGCAGATGCTGCTGGAAACCGAGAAGGCGCGCTCGACGACGGCGTTCGCGGCATGGAGCGCCGACGCGCACCCCGACGGCCTTGCGGAGGCGGCGGCGATGGCCAAGGCGGCCGCGTCGGACGCCGGCCGCGAGGTGACCGCGAGCGCGATCCAGGCGCACGGCGGCATCGGCTTCACGTGGGAGGCGGACGTGCACTGGCTGTACAAGCGCGCGCAGCTCGACGCTGCGCTGCTGGGAGGCGCGGGGCGCCACCGCGCGCGCCTCGCGGCGATCCTGGCCGACCGCATCGCCGCGTCGACCGCCGCCTGAGGCTCCCTGCGCCTGACCCGGGCGCCGCCTCCGCCTCCGCCCCGCTCTGCGTCTACGCGCGCCCTACGGTGCGGTGCGGCAAGCTACGCCGCCAACGCGCGGCGAAGCATGCTCGCCTCCAGATGAGCCGGCGGCCATGTCAGCTTCAACTCTCCGTCCCGCTCGAGCGTGCCGCGCACACCCATGAGCTCCAGCCCAACGATCGCGCCGTGCTCGTCGTATTCGACCGTATGCCCCTCGGGCGTCTCGAGCGCCTTGGCAGGTGGCCCATTGGGAGGCCCCAGGTGCAGGTACAGCACATCTCCACGCTCGTCGTAATCGTGGTAGTCGAAGTCTATGCCGGCGATCGTGATCGTCATTGTGCTAGCCACGGGGATCATTGTCCTGCACGACGGCCGTCACCACCCATGCTGGGTCGTCGCCGAAGTGTACGACGACCCGAAGCCAGCGGTTTGGCTCGATGTGCTGGCGGTAGAAGCGCTCCCGCTCAGGAAGTGGATCGGGAGCACGATGATCGGGCCGCGCGATCGTCCCCATGATCACGTCAATGTGATCGAGCAGCCAGGGACGCCGGAGAGCGAGATGCAGACGAGAGCCCGTGTCGAAGACGACGAGTCGGCCGTCGGGATCGATTGCGTTGGGGTGCTCGTTGGTCACGAGCCCCAACCGTACGCGCGGATTGGGACATCTCGCTCGTTCGAGTATCGCTCGAAGTTTGCTGTCCGGATACGGCAATGGCCGCTCCGTACCGGTCCGAGTCCACTCGCGCAGCGGATAAGGTCTCGGCCGTGTCGTTGTATGCAGCGTTTCTCCGCGGAATGAACATCGGCGGCCACCGGCTGACCAACGACGAGCTGCGCGCGCACTTCGTCGCGATGGGCTTCGCCGAGGTGGCGACGTTCCGCGCCAGCGGTAACGTCGTGTTCGCGGGCGAGGCACGGCCGCCGGAGCAGGTTCAAGAGCAGATCGAGGACGGGCTGGCGGCGGCGCTCGGCTACGCGGTCCCCACGTTCATCCGCACTGCCGCGGAGGTCCACGCGATTGCCGCGGCGGCGCCGTTCGAGCAGGAGCGGCTGCGGAGCTCCGCGGGCAAGCTGCAGGTGGGGCTGCTCGCTGCCTCCCCCTCAGCGCCTGCGCGAGCGGACGCGCTCGCGCAGGCGGGCGAGCAGGACGGTCTCGTGTTCGAGGGGCGCGAGGTCTACTGGCTGCCGAGCGGCGGCGTGCTGGGCTCGGCGCTCGACATGACCGTGCTCGCGCGCCTGCTCGGCTCGATGACGATCCGCACGAAGGGCACGATCGAGCAGATCACGGCGAAGCACCTCGCCTGAGGGCGCGCTCACGGGCCGGCGCTCGGGATCGCTGACGGCGCCCCGCCCGCGCGCTGGGGATAGGCTGCAGCGCACAGCGAGAGAGGAGTGGATGTTGGCAGTCGAGCCGTTGCCCCGGGGACGCAATCCGTTCGATCACAGCGGTGTGCAGCGCGGCGCCGACGGCGTGGCGCGCTACCTGGATCGCCCGCCGTCGCTGGTGGCGATGCTGCGCGCGAGCGTCGAGCGCGACGCGGCCGCGATCGCCGTGCTGGAGGTCGCAGGCGGACGCTCGGTGAGCTACGGCGAGCTGTGGCAGCGGGCGGCGCGCGTGGCCGGCGGCCTGCGCCAGGCGGGCGTGCAGCGCGGGGATCGCGTCGCGCTGCGCCTCCCCAACGGCATCGACTGGGTGCTCGCGTTCGTAGGCGCGCAGCTGCTGGGAGCGGTGGTGGTGCCGGTCAACACGCGTTTCACCGCGGAGGAGGTCGCTTATGTGGTGCAGGACTCGGGTGCGTCCTACACGTTTGAGCCGGACGCGGCGCTGCCCGACGGCGAGCCGTTCGCGATCGATGACCTGGCGCCGGACGATCTGGCGGCGATCTTCTACACGAGCGGCACGACCGGCTTTCCCAAGGGGGCGATGACGAGCCACGCCAACTTCCTCACGAACAGCGAGAACGCGTTTCGCTGCCTCGACGTCGAACGCTCGGAGGGGCCGTCGATCTCGACGCTCGTATCAGTGCCCCTGTTCCACGTCACCGGCTGCAACAGCCAGCTGATTCCGCTGCTCGAGCACGGTGGCAGGGTCGAGCTGCTCTCCGGGCCACTGGACTTCGATGGCTTCTTCGAGGCGGTGGGCGCGCACGGCGTCAACCAGCTCGTGTCGGTGCCGGCGGTCTACCACGCGGTCATCCGCCACCCGCGCTTCGCCGAGCTCGACGTGAGCAACGTACGCTGGGTCTCCTACGGCGGCGCCCCGATCGCCGAGAGCCTCGTGCACCAGATCATGGACGCCTTCCCGAGCGCGCGCGTGGGCAACGGCTTCGGCCTCACCGAGACCTGCTCGCTGACGTCGTTCCTCCCCCATGAGGAGGCGGCCGAGCACGCGGACTCGGTCGGGTTCGCGATGCCGGTGGTCGATCTCGCGCTCGACGGCGTGGACACCGCGACCGGCGCACCCGGCGCACCCCCTTCGGGGGCACCGGCGGGGGAACTGCTCGTGCGCGGGCCGAACGTGGTGCAGGGCTACTGGAACAAGCCCGAGGCGAACGCGCAGACGTTCACGGACGGCTGGCTGCACACGGGCGATGTGGCACGCATCGATCCCGACGGCCTGCTGTACATCGTCGATCGCAGCAAGGACATGATCAACCGCGGCGGCGAGAACGTGTACTCGATCGAGGTCGAGAACGCGCTCGCGGGTGCTCCCGGCGTGGGTGAGGCGGCGGTCGTGGCGGTGCCGGATGACATGATGGGCGAGAAGGTCGGCGCCGTGATCGTGCCGCTCGCCGGGCGCGAGCTGGACGTCGACGCGGTCCTGGCCCACACCCGTTCGCACCTCGCCGACTTCAAGGTTCCCCAGTACGTCGCGCTGCGCGAGGAGCCGCTGCCGCGCAACCCGGGCGGCAAGGTGCTCAAGGCGCAGCTGCGCGAGCAGACGAGCTGGGGCAAGCCGCTTCGCTGAGAGAGCCGACGTTTCGCTGAACAATCCGAGGGAGAGCAGATGCCGACCGTAGAGACCGTGCAGGGGGCCGTGGAGGCGCAGCAGCTGGGACTGGTGCTGGTGCACGAGCACCTGCGCTTCCGTGACGAGGCGGTGGCGGTGGAGTGGCCGAGCCGCTACGACGAGCAGCTCGAGCTCGATGCGGCGCTGCTGGCGGCGAACGCCGCCAAGGCCAGGGGCGTGCAGACGATCGTCGACCCGACCGCGATGTTCGGCGGGCGCGACGTGCGCTTCATGCAGCGGGTGGCCGAGCAGAGCGGCGTGCGCGTGGTGGCGTGCACTGGCATCTACAGCTACGACCATCTCCCCCACTACTTCGAGAACCGCGACGTCGACGTGATGGCGGACCACTTCGTCGAGGACATCGAACGCGGGATTCAGGGCACGGAGATCAAGGCCGCGTTCCTGAAGTGCGCGGCAGACGCCGCCGGCGTGACCGCGAACGTCGAGAAGATCCACCGCGCGATCGCGCGCGCGAGCGTGCAGACGGGCGCGCCGATCATGGCGCACTCGATGCCCGCCGTGGCCACCGGCCCCCGCCAGGTCGAGATCTTCAAGGAGGAGGGCGTCGACATGTCGCGCGTGCAGATCGCGCACTGCGGCGACACCGAGGACGTCGAGTACATCGAGCGGCTGATCGACAGCGGCGTGTACGTGGGCCTCGACCGCTACGGCCTCGAGATGTACCTGCCGATCGACAAGCGCAACGCGACCGCCGCCGAGCTGCTGCGCCGCGGCCACGCCGAGCGGCTGATGATCTCCCAGGACTTCTGCGCGTCGATCGACTGGTTCCCGCCGGAGGCGGCGGAGGTGTTCGAATCGAGCGGCGCGATCCGCAACTGGTCGATGACGCTCGTCTTCGAGGAGGTCGTGCCCGCGCTGCGCGAGCTGGGCGTGATGGACGACGACACCTTCCACACGATCTTCACGGAGAACCCGCGGCGCTGGCTGACCGCGTAGGCCGCTGGCGCCGCCGCGCCAAACCTCGCGCTCGAGCCTCCTGATATCAATCTTGAATACCGAGAGCGCGCAGCAGCTCCGGTCCCTCCGCGTCGAGGTCACCCGCCTTGTTGACCGCGGGGTTGGCCGCGCGCGCTGACAGCCGCTCGGTGGGCAGCGGCGCGCACACGGCGAGCGCTTCCTCGGCGCCGAATGCGGGATCGAGCCACGCCTGCTGGGCTTCGCGGTCGGCGAGGATCACGGGCATGCGGTCGTGGATCGGCGCGGCGATGTGGTTGGGCGCGGAGTCGCACGTCAGCAGCGTGACGCTGTGCACCCAGCTGCCGTCGATCTTGGCGGGCGTCCACAGCGCGGCGAACGCGAACGGGATCCCGCCGTCCACCTGGAAGAAGAACGGC
The DNA here is from genome assembly GCA_050012835.1 of Solirubrobacteraceae bacterium. Lineage (GTDB taxonomy): Bacteria > Actinomycetota > Thermoleophilia > Solirubrobacterales > Solirubrobacteraceae > Palsa-744. Next base: position 24,954 of record JBEKGK010000062.1, read on the forward strand.
TGGCGAGGCTCGCTGCGCTTCTCGGGCTTCAGCCACTCGAAGTAGCCGTCGGCGAGCTGCAGCGCGCGCCGTGAGCCCTTGGGTATCAGGTCCCTGTAGGCGGGCTTGGAAACAACCGTCTCGATCCTCGCGTTGATCATCTTGGCGCCCCCTTTGAGGTCCTTCGCCCAGTGCGGGATCAGCCCCCAGCGCAGCATGCGCGCTTCCGGCTGGCCGTTGGGCGCGACGATCGCGAGCACCTCTTCGGTGGGCGCGATGTTGAAGCGTCGCGTGCCCGCGTCGCTTGAGATCGGGACTTTGAAGCGGTCGTTCAGTTCTTCGGGCCCGGCTGTGTTGGTGTAGCGCCCGCACATCCCCCGAGCATATGCACGCGACCGATCATCGCTCATGCTCGCGACGGGAACATGCGAACATGTGTTCGTATGTCAAGGCCATACCGCCCAGTTCGCGAGCTCGAAGCGCACCTCGACCGTGGCGAGCTCGACTTCGCGATCGCGCTGGCGCGGGTGGCCGCACACGAGCGCACGCGGCCGCTCGACCTCGAGCTGACGCTGCGCTTCCTGCCGCTGGTGGCGGCGCAGCGACCGGACGCGTTCGACGAGTGGACGCTGCGCTGGCTGGAGCGTTGGTGCGGTGAGCTGCGCGGTCGCGCGAGCATCGACGACGCGGTCGATCTCGTCGGCGGGCTTGCGGAGATCCCGGTCGATCCGGAACGCGCGCTGCGGCGGATCGCAGCGATCAGGGCGCGTTACGGCCGCGCGTGAGCCTCGAGCCGGTAGAGCACGTGCGGGGCGAGCGGATGCCCGGCGGGTACCCCGGGGTGGATGAAGTCCTCGGCGGGGTCGCGCCGCATCCCCAGCCGCTCCATCACGCGCCGCGAGCGCAGGTTGCGCGCGGCGGTGTAGGAGACGAGGCTCGGTAGGCCGAGCTCGTCGAACGCGAACGCGATCGACGCGATCGCCGCCTCGGTGGCGATGCCGCGGCCCCAGTACGGGCGTGCCAGGCGCCAGCCGACCTCGACGGCCGGTGCGAACGCGAGCTCGGCGTCGACGGGCGCGAGCCCGACGAAGCCGGCGAGCGCGCGCTGCTCGCGCACCTCGACCGCCCACAGGCCGTAGCCGCGCTCATCGAAGCAGCGCTCGATGCGCTCGACCAGGGCGGCGCTGTCGACGGCTGAGAGCGGCGCGGGGAAGTGCTCCATGACCGCCGCGTCGGCGTTGATCGCGGCCAACGGCTCGAGATCAGTTGCCAGCCAGCGCCGCAGCAGCAGCCGCTCGGTTCTCAGCTGTGGCTGTGAGCCCACGCGGGCGATCGTAGGAGCCTGACGAGGTCGCGTGCGTGCTCGGTAGAGGGCCGTCCGGCCCGCGGCACTATGCCGCGAGCCGGACGGGGAGCAGCTTGAGCTGATTGATGAAGGGGGATTCCACGTATTGAGGCCCACCCGCCCCGTCGGCGATCTGCATGCCGGGGTAGCGCCTCAGCGTCTCCTCGAGCATGATCCGCAGCTCCAGGCGCGCGAGCGCGGTGCCGAGGCAGAAGTGCCGTCCGCCGGCGCCGAAGGCCTGGTGCTCAGGGTCTCGACGCACGTCGAAGCGGTCGGGGTCCTCGTAGCGCGTCTCGTCGCGGTTTGACGAGGCGTACCACAGCACCACCTTCTCGCCCTTGCGGATCTTCTGCCCGTGAAGCTCGGTGTCGCGCGTGGCGGTGCGCCGGAAGTGCGCGAACGCGGGGAACATCCGCAGCGACTCCTCGACCGCGCTCGAGATCAGCGACGGGTCCTCCAGCAGCGCCTGCATCTGCTCGCCGTCTTCCATCAGCGCGCGCATCGCCGAGCAGAAGGTCGCCTTGGTGCTGTCGTTGCCGGCCGCCATCAGCAGGAAGAAGCCCATCACGATCTCGTGTTCCTCGAGCTTCTGGCCATCGACCTCGGCGTGCACCAGCACGCTGGTCAGATCGTCGGTCGGGCACTGCCGGCGCTCGTCGATCAGCCGCGCGCAACGCTCGAAGACCTCGGGAATGTCCTTCTCCAGCGCGCCGCCGATGCCATTGGGGTTGACGTCCGGGTCGCCGGCTCCGAGCGTCGAGTTCATCAGGCGCGCCCAGATCTCATCGTCCTCCTCGGCGATCCCCATGAAGCTGCCGATCACGCGCGCGACCGCCGGCTGCGCGACGTCGCCCACCAGATCGCACGTCTCGCGCCCCTTCAACCGGTCGAGCACCTTGACCACGATCGCGCGGATGGCGTCTTCGTGAGCGGCGATCCGCCTCGGCGTGAAGCCCGCCTGGAACAGCGCCTTCAGACGATCGTGCTTGGGCGGGTCCATCCCGATGAACATCGCGCGTACGAGCTCGACCGGGAGCACGCTCGCCGCCGTTATCCCTTGTTCTGAGGAGTACGTCTGCCAGTCGCGGCTGACCGTGTGGATGTCCTCGGCGGTCGTCACCGACCAGAAGCCAGCCTCGTCGGGAAACTCCTCGAAGCTCTCGGTCCAGTGGATCGGACAGCCGCCGCGCAGCTGCTTGAACAGATCGTGCGGCGGACCGTCGAGCCAGAGCTCGCGCGTCGTGAGTTCGACGCTCTCGAGATCGCTGCCAACCGCTGCCATCGATGCTCCCCTGATCGTTGCCGCAGGACGCCCGCGCAATCATACTGGCTGTCCGGCCAGTAAGGTCGCACCACGTCCGGGATTGCCCGCAGTTTGCGCAGGCGGGAGGCTCTGAGGGCGCAGACTTTGCGGAAGTTGGCCGCTACGAGGGCTGGTCGACTGGTGCGGGCGGCGCTGCGCCCTGGCGCTCGACGACGAGCTCCCCGACGCTCAGACGCTCGACGCGCAGATCGCCGACATCGAGTGAGCCGATCGCCGCTCGCCGGACCGCGAGCCTGCCGATCGCGAGGGCTCCGATCGCCACCGCGCTGCCGGCGAACGCGCCGAGGGCAAGCGCGCCCAGCGACGCCGCGCCCAGCACACGGAGCGCGCCTCGATCGCGTCCCTGCCGCTCAGCTCGCGCCATGCGTCCGGGCCCTATGGGGCTGTGCGCTGCGCGGCTGGGCTGCGGGCGGCTCGCCGTTGCGCAGCGCGCGCCCGGCGAAGACGAGCATGCTCCCGAGGTGGGCTTCGATCGTTTCCAGATTGTGTTCGCCGGGGTAGATCGCGCCGGCGGCGTCCGCGCCAGCGGCGCGCAGCGCGGCCGCGAACGGCCGGTCCTCGTCGGGATTGGCGATGTGGTCCTGTTCGCCGCCGTACACGAACGCGTGCAGCCCGAGCCGCGAGATGATCGGCTGGTCGGTGCGCAGGTCGCCTTCCAGGCCGTTGAAGAAGCTGAGCCAGCTCTCGACGACGCCGAAGCGGTAGGGGTTCGAGAGCGCGACGTTCATGGCTCCGTAGCCGCCCATCGAGTCGCCGACGACCGCGCGCGCGCCGCGGGCCGGAACCGTGGGCAGCGTCCGGTCGATCAATTCCTGCACTTCCAGGATGTAGCTTTCGTAGCGCACGGCGCCGTGGTTGCGCCATAGGTTGGCGCCTGGCCCGCCCTGGATCATCACGGCGATCACCGGCGGAATCGCGTGCCGGGCGATCAGCCCGTCGAGCTGGCCCTGCAGGCCCACCTGCAGGAACGCGGTATCAGACTGGTCCTGGCCCGGGAGCATGTACAGCGCCGGGTAGTGAGCGGTGGTGCTGTCGTAGCCGGGCGGCAGGTAGACGAGGAAGGAGCCTTCTCCGTGCAGCGCCGCGGAGGGGTAGCTCGCCCGGACGATCGAGCTTCCGGCCGCATCCTGGCTGACCGGCTCGAGCGTGGGCAGCGACTGTACCGCGGATGCGGAGCTGATCGCCGGTGCTTCCTGTTCGACTGCGACGGCGCTGCCCGACCCGACGAGACCCGCGAGCGTCAGCTGCCCGCCCTGTGCGAGCGCGATGCAGACCGCCGCCAGCGCGACCAGCAGCACGCCCGTGACGAGCCTGCGCGCCCGTGCGCGCCCGGGCTGCGGCAATGCATGTGCCCCCGGCCCGGCGGTGGCGGGCTCCCGGCGGGGCGGGAAGGTGGGCACCCAGGGCGGCGGCAGAAACTCGACCGCCACGCCGCCCTGGCCGGGCCAGCTCCAGTCGCCCAGGCTCTCGAGCCACACCTGTGTGCGCGATGCCTTCACGGTGATGGACATTCAGGAGATTCAATGAAGTGCAGGGCAGAAAACCAACCCCTGCACGAGCACGCCCACCCTGCAGCAGAACATGCAGATCTTCAGCTCGTGCTCCACACCTGTCCGACGCCGCCGAACCCGAGCGCGTCCTTGGTCGCTTCGGTGAGATCGAATTCGCGCCCTTCGACATACGGGCCGCGATCGACCACGGGAACACGCACCGTGCGGCCGCCGTAGCGCAGCGTGACGAGCGTGCCGCACGGGAGCGTCTTGTTGGCGACGCCCATGGTGGAGCTGGTGAGCGATCCACCACACGCGAGGCTGCCTCCGCCCCCGTACCAGGAGGCCTCGGCCAGGCGGTAGACGTTCAGCAGCCCGAGCCGCCGATGCGAGGCGAGCCCGGAGGCGCTGCCGGCGAAGCGCAGGCGCACCAACTCGCTGCCGAGGCGGCGCGGCGCGTAGCTCAGGCGGAACCGCCCGTGCGCGCCGGTGCGCGCGCGGGCGAGCGTCTGCCAGCCGTGCCTGCCCAGCGCCTGTAGTGCCACGAGCTGCCCTGCAAGTCCAGGCCGGCGGTCCTCCAGCAGCGTGCCGGTGACGCTCGTGCGATGGTCAGCGAGGACGTTGAGCTGGTAGCCACGCAGCGTCAGCGTGGTGTGCACTGGCGTGGGGTCGGTGGGAATGGCAGCGGCCGAGGCGATACCGACCGGGGCCAGAGGCGCCGCAGGCAGCGGCGTCGCAGGGACGTACATACGTTGACAAACCTCCTTGTTTGCGCCTACGGGGTTAGCTGTCGGGCTCACAGCCGACTGCACACGCGAACGGACGCGTGTCAGCCGGGCGTTACAGCCACATCAGTGGCCGATTCGCCCCATCCGGTTCGCCTTTTCGCGATCCGGCAGTGGGTCCCCCGTTCGCCTCCATCCACGGAGACGACTCGGCGACTCGAACAATTGTTCGGAGGATATCTGGCCCGTACCCGGTTTCTGTGTGACGGGGGTCACATATGGTCATCTACTGCAGAAGTGCGGATGCGCACAAAGTCTGCCCGGTGGCCTTACGCGCCCGGCCATAGGGCGAGATAGGCGATGCACCGATGCACGATGATGCTTGGCGTGACTGGCGATGCTTGACCGGCTCCAGGCGCTGCTCGACCATAGGTTCCTCTCGCGTGTCGGCAACCTGCGGACGCTCGTCAGCGTCGTTGGGATCATGGCAGCGGTACTGATCGCCGCTGCGGTGGCGCTCGTCAAGGTGTTCACGAGCGTTGGCTGGGTGCCGTTGGTCTTCCTCGGTCTTGCGCTGCTGCTGGCGGTCCTGCTTCTACTCTCGCGCAGACAGCAACGGCCGGTGCAGGTAGCGTCAGCGCCCTACAGCCTTGTAGGTGCGGCCAAGGCCCATGCCGAGAAGGCGGAGCCTCGCAAGCGCATCCACTACGACATGGCGGCGGAGCAGGCACGCGAGCGCGAAGTCATCCGCGCCCTGCACGCCGAGTATCTGAGCACGCATGATGATCTCTCGCCGCACATGATCGCGGGCCTTATGCCGCTCCCCGGTGAGTGGGTCGTGAAACGTCTGGAAGAGATGGGCGAGACGTTCCGGTGGGGCGAGTACAAGCCGTGAGCGTCGGAGCGACGCTAGAGAGGGGCGCTATGCCTGCGAGTCGAGAATCAGCCGGTATCGCTGTCGATTCTGGCGGCGATCAAGTCCAGGGCTTCGATGATGGCCCCGGCGGCGACCGTGAGGCCACTGACCATGCTTTGGATGTCGAGTCGGCTCGTGTCGGGTGCCTCCCCGGCGAGCAGAGATTCGAGCCAGGGAGTGCCCTGCGCCGCTTTGGCAATGCACTCGTAGACTTCGGCCTAGAGTGTTCCTTCGCCCACATATCGGATTCTACGCCGGAAGGCTAGTCGCCGTCCTTGACCGGGAACCGTGAGCGCTGCGCCAGGTAGGCCGGGAAGAACAGAATCCACAGGATGAGGCAGCCGAACGCCCACGCGTAGGGGCCGCGCGCCATGTTGCTGTCGCTGAAGTCGCGTCCTTGAGCGTCGAAGCCGACCCAAATAGACGAACCGACGATGACCAGCACGAGTACCGTGAACATCAGCGCGACGCTACCTCATCGCCGTTCGGGTCGCGTGCGGTCGTGTACGAGCCGCAGGCGACCGCGAGGCTCGGGCTTTGGGAAGAAGGGCGGCTCTCCAAGGGGGCGCATCCCGAGCGCGATGCGTAGGTGGTCGCTGACGGAGACGCCTTGTTCGCGGACGATGCGCAGCCGCTCGTGCATCTCGTCCTGCGTCATGTTGACTTCGAGTTGAAACATCGCCGTGATTGGTTCGATTGATTCGAGACAGGCAGGCTACGCGTGAGCATACTACGTCTTGGCATAGCACGCTAGGACGCCGTAGACTAGGACGCGGGGTTCTGGAAGGCTCGCGCCCCGATGCCAGGCGACCATGATCGTGCGCTCGGAGACGCCATCCGCCAGCTACGCACCGACCGCGAGCTGACGCAGGAACGTCTCGCTGGCAACGCCGATTTGACGTTGGCGACGATCACCCGCATGGAGCTGGCGCAGGCAGACCCCAACTGGCCGACCGTGCGCGCCGTGGTGGAGGCGTTGGGCGCGAGCTGGACGGAGTTCGGCGAAGCGATGGACGCTGCCGAGAAGCCCGCTAAACGCCGATGAGGTTCAGGTACTCGACGTGACGCAGCGCGGCCGTCGGGAGGACCCGTGTCGGAGTGCTCCGCACGAGGCCATGCTCGGTCAGTGCTGTGATCGCTGTATCGACTTCCTCGCGGCTCAGCATCGTTAGGGCGACGTACAGGTCGCTGCGTCGTCGTCCGTTCGCGCGCCATAGCACTTCCTCGACGACTACTCTTTCAGGATCGTACACTGTTGTCATCCTTTCCCTTGCCGCTGCGCCCGATACCGCGCCACAGCGTACTACGCCGTAGCGCCATACGTCAAAGCATGGGGCGCTATAGCGCATAGACCCAGGACGTAGGGCGTGCGAGCCTTGGCGAGCATGACCACAGACCACGATCAGGCGCTAGGCGCAGCAATCCGTGTCCTGCGTCAGAACGCCGGCCTGACGCAGGAAGGACTCGCGCACGCCGCCGGCCTTACGTTCGGCACTGTCGCGCGCACCGAGCTAGCTCAAGCAACTCCGCGATGGGCGAGTATCCGGGCGATCGTCAAGGCGCTCGGCGTCACGTGGGGCGAGCTGGGCGACGCGATCGACGCCGCCGAGAACACTGCGATCATGCGGAGCTAGCAGCCGGCGCTTAGCGAACAACCTCATCCTCAGCCGAACCCCGCTTCGGCGGGGATCAGTAGAGGGGGCAGGTTTCAACATGGCTGATCTCTCGCATGAGGCGTGGCGAGCGCGGTGTCTCCCGGAGCTTGACCCCGGCATCGCGCCATACGTGGACGCATTGCGTGAAGCTGGCGTTGAAACGTTCGAGTCGTGTGAAGGCGGCGAGGGGCATTGCTACGCGGAGCCGGCGGTACGCTTCAGCGGTGATCTTGGCGACGGCTTCCGTGCCGTCGCCGTGGCGCTGGAACACGGCTTCCCCGTGCAGTCGATCCGTCGCGTCTGGGATATCCTTGAGGGCGAGCCCCGTGGCCCACATTGGGAAATGGCATTTTGGTGGGCAGCGAACGGTCCAGAGGCACAGCAGCGGGACTGGGGCGTTGACGAGTCGCCGATGCCGTACGCGGACCGACTGGTCCGCGATGGCAGGCTGCAACGCACGGGCGATGGTGACCTCGTGGGTCCGTGCAACCCAGGGTGGGTCGAGGCTACTTTGGTTTAGCCATTTTTGCGCACTCCTTGCAGAGTGTACGGCCGGTTCCCGGTCCCTCGCGACGGTTGCCTTTCTTGATGTCTTTGCCATCTGGGCAGTCCTCGCGGTCATGATAGACGTGCGGCTTGTGCAGCTCGACGGTGTGGTAGGACATGGCTGCTCCTTGTCGTGGGGCCGGCAGACGCTAGCGCGGGCAGTCGGGGCAGGGCTAGACAACAAGTGGGGTCGGTCGCGGCGGATATCCCGAGCCGTCCCTTATGACTAGGATGTGGAATGGCCGTCCGTGGCACGCGCACCCGATCGGCGGTCGGGTTGGCGCTGTCGGTTGCCGCGCTCGCAGGTTGCGGAAGCACGACCAAGACAGTCACGGCGCCATCTCCTAAACCCGTCGCCTCGGTCGTCAAGCCGAGCGCCAAGAGACCTGTCGTGCCCGCTACGCGCACCTGCTCGGCTGGCGTCACGGTGAACGCCCATGCGTCCTGTCCGTTCGCCGAGAGCATCCTCGCTGCCTATGCCACGGCCACCAACGAAGAACACGGGGTCGTGTATCTCGGCGTCGAAAGCCCGGTGACGCACAAGAACTACTCGGTTGCCTGCTCAAACGGCGGCGAGCAAGTGATCGCCTGCCATGCCACGGATGCTGAGGTCACGCTGACCTTCGATGCCGTGAGCAAGGCCCGAGCGAGCCATCCCGCGCCCACAACGGCTTCGAGTCAGCCATCGGGCCTGTATGGAGGCCAGTCGCGCGCTGAAAACGAAGAAGCCGGCTGCAAATACGGGTTCACGGTCAGCGGGGAAACACCGCACTGCAATACCCAGGAAGAAGGCCGGCGGATACAGGAATCTTTCCGCCGCGAACGCGAAGACCCTCAGCGTGAGGCGGAAAACGAAGCTATCACCGAAGAAGACCGAAGCCGGGAAGAATGCGACGAGCGCGTGGGCGTGGCGGCATGTCCTTGAAGGCAGGAGAGTTT
>JBEKGK010000063.1:0-20723 GCA_050012835.1 Solirubrobacteraceae bacterium
TCGCGACGACAGCCGCGGGAAACCCCACGCCTGCTGTCCGTCCGAGCACAGCGCTACCTTCCTCCTCGTCATATCCACCACCCTCTCACTCGTGGTGGACCGACAAACGGGGTCCGGTCACCACCACATCGGGCTCGGCAGAGCCCACAAGGGACGCCGGGTCAAACTCCTCATCGCCGATCAGAGCATCCGCGTGATCGCCCTCGACGGCGAGCTAATCCGAGAACTCACGCTCGACCCCACACGCGACTACCAGCCACTCCAGCAGCCCTAAGCCGTCTACCATCACCCGAGACATCAGTCTCCGATGTCCTGCGACACAACACTTCTACGAGCGTAGCCGGCGCTCTGATCTCATCCCCGACTCGCCTCGCCGGCGGGGTTGTGGGGGACCAGCCTCCTTGAGATTCCCCGGATTGGCGAAGGCGGACCGCACCGGGTGAGCCTGCTTTCTGATCCCGGCCTTCCCCGCCGCAGGCAAGCGAGGCCCGAGACCTCACGGCTTAGCTATTGACTAAGCGGCGAGGGCGTACTCGTGAGAGTCCGCACTTATGGTTTTCCCGGGTGTTTTACGAGGCCGCCCGGGACCTCGACTCGCCACCACCCCCACGAGCCGACCGCGTCGAAGCCTGTCGTCCCCAAGGGTGTACTGCCTCTCGAGTGTAGCCCGTCGGGGGCTCCGCCTGCGTCGCGCGGCCCCGGCGGCAGACGAAAAGAGACGCGGTTCCAAGCCACTTTGAGGAACCCGGTGGGTCCGGCCCGAAGACCATTCCTTGCGGGTGGCGCGGCCTCACACCTCAGTGGCCTCGCTCTTTGCGGCTCGGTTCCGCGTCTGGATTCAACGTAGCTCGCGCGCCTACGGTTTGCAACCCCGCCGGACGCTTGATCCCGCACCTTCCGGAAAAATCCCCATCGCGCGCGAGCGCGTGCGCGCGTGCGCGCGTAACCGGGCACAAGAAGCTGCACGGGAGCGACGGACGGGAGCGACGGCCACAGCTCGCGGCAGACGGTGGCCGACGCGTCGGCGAACCCGTTAGCCAAGGCTTAGAAGTGCTGCCACAATGGGAGCTATGGACAATCACGAGCTGTCTCTGTCCGCGCCGCCGCCAGGAGTGCCCGTGGCGCCTGTGTCGGTCGCGCCGGGCGCGTACCCGAGCCACACCCAGCTGGCGCCGGCGCACCCGGGCGAGAACCCGTTCGGCGAGCAGCCGCGCGGGGCTGCTCCGGTGCGGAACATCCGCAAGCGCATCGGCAGCGTGCTGGCGGCGATCGGCGCGCTGATCGCGAAGTTCGGCGTGGCGCTGAAGGCGCTGCTGGTGGCGCTGCCGAACCTGAAGCTGTTCGTGACGGCGGGCACGGCGCTGGTGTCGGTGGCGGCTTACAGCATCTTCTTCGGCTGGTGGTTTGCGGCGGGCTTTGTGGTGTTGCTGTTCGTGCACGAGATGGGCCACGTGATCGCGCTGCGCCGCGAGGGGATCGGCGCGAGCGCGCCGATGTTCATCCCGTTCATGGGCGCGGCGATCTTCGCCAAGTCGCTGGGCGACAACGCGCTGGCGGAGGCGCGCGTGGGCCTGGCGGGCCCGATCCTCGGCAGCTTGGGCGCGGCGGCGGTGGCGGTTGTGGGCGAGCTCACCGGCAGCTCGCTGCTGATCGCGCTTGCGTACTTCGGCTTCTTCATCAACCTGTTCAACCTGCTGCCGGTGGTGCCGCTGGACGGCGGCCGCGCGGCGGCGGCGATGAGCCCGTGGATGTGGTTCGCTGGCCTGGGCGTGCTGGTGGCGCTGGTGTTCCTGGACCCGGGCAACCCGATCCTGCTGATCATCGTGCTGTTCGCGGCGTTCCAGACCTATCACCGTTGGCAGCAGCGCAAAACGCGCTCGCTGGAGCAGGCGGCGTACTACCGCGTGGCGCCGCGCCACCGGCTGCTGGTGTTCGCGGTGTACGTCGGCCTGATCGCTCTGCTGGTGTTCGGGATGCACGAAACGCACATCCTCACCAGCGGCGGCCACAGCTTCGGCTCGATCTGAGCCACGCACGCTTCTCGCGAGGCCCGCCGTATAGCGATGGTTATACAGCCTGCGCAACGAGACACAATGTTCCGACGCCCGACCGCCCGCCGCCCAGCGCGGCCCAGCGCGGCCCGGCCCGGTCCGCAGCGAACTATCGCCGCGCTTCGCGAACGCCGCGTTCCATGTCGCGCTTGGTCTCGCGCTCGCGCAGCGTCTGGCGCTTGTCGTAGAGGTCCTTGCCGCGCGCGAGCGCGATCTCGACCTTGGCGTGGGCGCCTGAGAAGTAGATGCGCGTGGGCACGAGCGTGAGCCCGCGCTCGGCGGCGCGGGCGGCGATGCGGTCGAGCTCGCGGCGGTGCAGCAGCAGCTTGCGCGTACGCTCGGGCTCGTGGTTTTCGCGCGAGGCGGGGCTGTAGGGCGGGATGTGCACGGAGTGCAGCCACAGCTCGCCGTCGCGGATGGCGGCGTAGCCGTCCTTGAGCTGGGCGCCGGAGGTGCGCAGCGCCTTGACCTCGGTGCCCTCGAGCACGATGCCGCACTCGAGCCGCTCGATCAGCTCGTAGCGATAGGAGGCGTAGCGGTTGGACGCGACGTCCCCCGCTCCAACCTTGCGCTTGCCCTTGCCCTTGGCCACTGTCCGAGACTAGCGGTCGAGTTTGATGGGCTCCGCCCTGGCGGGCTCCGCTGCGGCGTTCGCAGTGGCCTCTACGCGGGCACCAGGTCGACGCGGCCGCGGATCGAGTCCACGCGCGCGACGCGCACCTGAATGACGTCGCCGAGGCGCAGCGTGGCGCCGGTGTGCTCGCCTTGGAGAATGGTGCCCTGCTCGTTGAGCTCCCACCACTCGCGCGGGCCGTCGCGCTCACCGACGGCATTGCGAGCGCCGCCGCCCCGAGCGCCGCCCCCTCGAGCGCCGCCCCGCCGGTGCGGGCCGCCGCCGCGGGAGCGCGGGCGAGCTTCGCCGGAGGCGCCGGTGCCGGCCCGCGCGGCGGGCGCGGCGGGCGCGGCCGCGGGCGCGCGCAGCAGCCTGACGGGGAGCATGCCCTGGAATGACGCGACGTCCATCTCCCCCTGCCCGTCCTGGTCCGCGTCGGTGTCGAGGCCGAAGGCGATGAATGCGCCGGCTGAGATGAGGCCGGTGATCTCGCCGGCGAACACCTGGTCGTGGCCTTGCTGGTAGAGCAGGCGCTCGAGCGCGAAGCAGCGCGCGACGTCGTCGGAGTCGCGCTCGACGATCATGGCGTCGCGCTCGCGCTCGGAGGTCCACACGCCCAGCTCGACGAGCTCGCAGGCGCGCGGCGCGGCCTCCCCGCCGCCGACGGCTGACAGCAGCGCGCGGTGGCAGACGATGTCTGGGTAGCGACGGATGGGCGAGGTGAAGTGACAGTAGGCGACGGAGTGCAGGCCGGCGTGGCCTAGGTTCTTGGGCGAGTAGTAGGCCTGCTTGAGCGAGCGCAGCACGAGCGAGCTGAGCGCCTGGCGGCCGTGGCCGGTGCGATGCACGTGCTCGTCCACACGCCGTGACATCTCGCCGAGCAGCTCGGCGGCCTGCGTGGAGGACATGTGCTCGGGCAGCGGCGGCGTGGACACGTCGAGCGACGCGAGCTGGTCGGCGAGGCGCTGCACGCGCTCGGGCTCGGGGCGCTCGTGCACGCGGTACAGGCACGGCACGCCGCGCCGCTCGAGCAGGCCGGCGACGGCCTCGTTGGCGGCGATCATGAGGTGCTCGATCAGGCGGTGGGACTCGGTCTGCACGCGTCCGAGGACGGCGAGCACGTTGCCGCGCTCGTCGAACTCGAACTCGGGCTCCTCGGAGTCGACGACGAGCGCGCCGCTCTGCTCGCGCGCGCGTTGCAGCGCGGCGGCGGCCTCGCGCGCGGCGCGCAGCGGCGCGCGCCAGGGCTCGGCGGCGGACTCGCGGCCGGCGAAGATGCGATCGACGCGCTCGTAGTCCAGGCGGGCGTCGGAGCGGATCATCGAGCGGTAGAAGGCGGCGCGCGCGAGCACAGCGCCGTGCAGCTCCATCTCGACGGTCACCGCGGCGCGGTCGGCTCCGGGCATGAGCGAGCAGGCGTCGCTGGAGAGCGCGTGCGGCAGCATCGGCTCGACGGCGCCGGGCGCGTACACGCTGGTGGAGCGCCTGCGCGCCTCACGGTCCAGCGGCGAGCCCTCGGGCACGTGCGCGGCGACGTCGGCGATGTGCACCCAGACCCTGATCCCGCCCGCCCCCGCGCCGGTGCCGCCGTCCACGCCCGCGCCGCGCTCGCCGGCCCCGCCACCGCTCGCATCCATGGCGCCGTCGATCGGCTCGGCTGAGATGGCGTCGTCGAAGTCGCGCGCGCTGATGGGGTCGACGGTGAACGTGGGCAGCGCGCGCAGGTCGCGCCTGTCGCCGGGCGCGCGCTTGACGCGCTCGGCGGCGGCGCGCGCTTCGCTCTCGAGCGCGGGGTCGAAGCCGCGTGAGAGGCCGCGGTCGAGCAGCAGCCCCTCGATCACGTCACGCGCCACGTCGGGGCGCCCGAGCACGCGCACGACGCGCACGCCTGCGCTGTGACCGCGCGCGGTGCCCTGCACGAGCACGAGGTCGCCGGCGGAGACCTCGAGCCTCGCGCCACGGCCGGAGCGGGACGGCCCCAGTGTCAGGCGCGCGGCGCCGCGCGTGTGCGGGTGCCCGCGGTCGCTGTCACGGGGCGGGAACAGCGGCTCGGCGGTGAGGAAGCGTCCGCGGCGCTCGACCACGGCCACGGTCGCACCGGCGGGCGCGGGGTCGCTCACTTGACTTTGGCGGCGAGCGTGCTCAGCGCGACGCCCAGGCCGCGGTTGGTGTCGACGATGTCCTTGGGCACGAGCACTTCGGGGATCACGCCGGCGCCCTGCTTGACGCCGCCGCCGCCGAGGTTGCGTCCGTTGGGCGTGAAGTACTCGCCGACGGTGATGTCCAGCGCGCCGCCGTTGGACAGCGGCTGCTCCTCCTGGAAGACGCCCTTGCCGAAGGTGTGCGTGCCGACGACGCTCGCGCGGCGGTGGTCCTGCAGCGCGGCGGTGACGATCTCCGACGAGGAGGCGGTGTTGGAGTCGACGAGCACGACCATCGGGATCGATGGGGAGATGGCGTCTCCGGTGGCGTCGAGCACCTGCGTCGGCACGGCGCGCCCGCGCGTGGTGACGATCACGCCCTTGGGGATGAAGACGCTGGCGATCAGCTGTGCTTCCTCGACCAGGCCGCCGCCGTTTCCGCGCAGGTCGAACACGAGCCCGCGGGCGCCCGCGTGCAGCTCGTGTTCGACGGCTTCGCGCACTTCCACGTGCGAGCCAGGGCTGAAGCTCGCGAGCGCGACCACGCCGAGCTTGACGCCGTGGACGGTCTTGGTGACGGATTCGACGACCGGCTCGGAGACGACCGCGCGCGTGATCTTGACGCTGCGCGGCACCTGCCGATGGGCGCGCTGGACGGACGGTGGTTCGATTCCCAGCTGCACGTCGGTGCCGGGCAGCCCCCTGATCAGCGCGGTGGCGACTTCGGCGGACAGGCGTTGGAGCTTGCGCCCGTCGACGGCGACGATCAGATCGCCCGCCTTCAATCCCGCGCGCGCGGCGGGTGAGGAGTTGAACACGCGCTCGATCAGCAGCCCGCGCTCGGCGGCGACCTGAGTGGCGACGGCCACGCCGATGCCCGTGAAGTGCGGCGGCGAGCTGAATTCGCGGAATTCGTCGGGGGTGAGGTAGTGCGAGAAGCGATCGCCGAGGCTCGCAACGAGGCCGCCGATCGACGCGTTGTCGAGCTTGCCGGCGGAGATCGGCCGGTAGTAGTCGTGGGCGATCCGCTCGATCGCTTCATCGACGACCTGCGTCTGCGGGCTTGAGACGAACGCGCTGCGCAGGAACCCGGGCAGGTCTTCCGGGTGTCCGCCCAGCCACAGGCCCGCCAGCAGCAGCAGAACCGGGAGCGCCAGCGCGAGCACGGAGGTCAGCGGCTGTCGAGGAGAGGGCGACATGGCTTGGCGCAAGCGTAGAACGTTCTAGGGTTGGGACATGGCGCAAGTGAGCACGACCACGGTTCCCGCCAACGGGCTGCCGATCCACCGGATGGAGCTGCCGGGCACGCGCGCGCTGACGGTGCTGGTGGCGTTCGACGCGGGCGCGCGCAACGAGCGCCCGGAGGAGAACGGGATGGCGCACTTCCTCGAGCACCTGGTGTTCAAGGGCGGAGAGAGCTACCCGACGTACAAGCACGTGAACGAGACCGCGGAGCGGCTGGGGGGCGTGCTGAACGCGTACACCAGCCACGATCTGGTTGCGTTCCACATCACCGTGCGCGCGGAGAGCGCCGGGCCGGCGATCGATCTGCTGAGCGACTTCGTGGGTCGTCCGCGTCTGGACGCGGAGGAGCTCGACCGCGAGCGCGGCGTGGTGATCCAGGAGATCAACCGCGCGTACGACCAGCCGTCGATGGTCGCCGAGTACCTGATCGACAGGGCGGCGTTCGGCGATCACCCGCTCGGTCGCACGGTGCTGGGCCCGGAGGAGAACCTGCGCAGCTTCACGCGCGATGGCATCGTGGCGTTTCGCAAGCGCCGCTGGGCGGGCTCACGCGGCGGCGCGTTCCTGGTGGGCAATCTCGACCACCTGCCCGCGGTGCAGGAGCTGCAGGAGCGCTTCGCGCGCTTCCCGTCGCTGCCGCAGCCCGAAGCGTATCTGCCGGCGCCGGAGTTCGCGCCGCAGACGCTGGTCGAGCAGCGCGACACCAACCAGTCGCACCTGCGCATGATCTACCGTCCGCAGATCGCCGTGACGGATGTGCGCGAACGCGCGGCGCTGTCGATCTACTCAACGCTGCTGGGCGGCTCGATGGGCTCGCGGCTGTTCGAGGAGATCCGCGAGAAGCGCGGGCTGTGCTACTCGGTGAGCGCGTTCAACCACGCGTTCGCCGACGTGCCGATCCTGCAGCTGAGCTCGGGCCTCGAGTCGGCGAAGTGCGTGGAGGCGTACGCGCGCATGCGCGAGATCGTCGATGAGCTGCGCGCGGACGGCCCCACGGAGGAGGAGGTGCAGCGAGCGCGCGCGTACACGGCCGGCCGGCTGGTGCTGGCGTTCGAGAACACGAACGCCGTCGCGCGCTACGCCGCCGGCCAGAGCGTCGTCTTCAGCGAGGACATCGACCCGGACGCGGCGATCGCGGCGATCGACGCGGTCACGTTCGACGAGGTGCGCGAGGTCGCCGCCGGAGTCGCCGACAGTCTCGCGGTCGCGTGCGTGGGGCCGCACACGGCCGACGAGTTCTAGTGTCTTGCGGACCCTAGTCGGGCGCCAGGTCCCTCAGCCGCCGTACCCGATGGGAGTCGGGACCGTCCAACTGCGCGATCCGTCCAGCGGTGCTCTCGACGTCGATCGAGCCATGCTCGACCATCGCTTCGATGTCCACCCAATCCTTGGCCCGGTCGTACATCGCCTTGAAGACAGTCAGAGCGCTGCAGTCGAGGACGGGGATCGTGCGTCCGGCGAGAACGACCGGCCGAACCCCGATCGCGACCTCCTTGTGGAACGGGAGCACGTTGAGAAAGATGTCCACCGGCATGTCGTCCCACATCAGTCGCGTCTGGCCGTCTCGTGCGACCTGTTCGACGTTCGCCAGCGTGATGGTGATGGCCGTGGGCAGCGCGGCGAAGACATCATCGGCGCGAGCTCTGGTAACGAAGATGTTGATGTCCAGGTCGCGCGTGCCCCTGGGCTCCTGGATGCAATATCCAAGCGCGATCGCGCCGCCGATTGCGTGCGGGAGCTTTGCCTCGTCGAGCGCGTCGTGAATCGCTATCAGGCGCTCGATCAGGGAGCTCATGCGGCCAAGCGAGCCAGAGGAGGATAGGCCAGGTCTTTGCGCGGCTTGTAGGGCAGCTGCTCGGCGAGCTCGATCACTTTGACCAGGATGTCTGCGGCCCGCAGCATCTCCATCTTGTCCAGCGACGGACCCACACGAACTTCGAGGCCCGCTGCCCCCGAGATGCGCGCGAGCGCGGCGACCGACGGCTGACGCTCCCCGTGCTCATAGGCGCTCAGCACGGAGCTCTGGATTCCGCTCCGCCGGGCGAGCTCGACCTGTTTGAGACCGCTCTCCTCGCGGATCTGGCGGATCAACCGTCCCGCTACCAGATTGATGTCCTCATCCATTCCCATATCTTAGCGTATCCGCTAAGAAGTGCGCCAGCGCTCAACCCAGCGCGACCATACGGTCGATCGGCACGCGCGCCTTCACGGCGATGTCCTCGGGCACCCGCACCTCGAACTTCATGTCGCGCAGCGCGTCACGCAGCTTGGGCAGCGTGATCATCTTCATGTACTTGCACGACGCCTCCGCGTTGGCGGGGATGAAGTCGACGTCCGGGGCGGCCATCCGCAGCGGATACAGCATCCCGATCTCTGTCGCCACCACCACCTCGTGGCGCACCGGCAGCTCCGCTGCGCCGCCGCCCACCGCAACGGCGCCGTCTGCCTGCCGGTGGGACGCCTCCTCCACGGCTTCGTGCTCGGCGTGCTCGGCATACTTGAGCATGCCGCCGGTGGACAGCATGTGCACGCCCTCCGCCGACACGTCGCCGGCTGCGACGTACTCCATCACGCTGGTCGTGCAACCGCACTCGGGGTGGATCAGGAAGTCCGCGCCCGGGTGCGCCGCGCGCGTGGCCTCGATGTCCGCCGGGCGGATGCCGGCATGCACGTGGCACTCGCCGTCCCACACGTGCATGCGCTTGCCGAGCTCCTTCTCGACGTACGCGCCCAGCCACATGTCGGGGCCGAACAGGATCTCCGTGTCGGGGCCGTGCGTGTCGTAGATGTGGCGCACCACGTCCACGGCGTTGGCGGACGTGCAGCAGTAGTCGGTCAGCGCCTTGACCTCCGCGGTGGTGTTCACGTACATCACCACCACGCCCTTGGGGTACTCGGCCTTCCACGTCGCCAGCTGGTCGAAGTCGATCGACTCCGCCAGCGAGCAGCCGGCGTCGAGGTCGGGGATCAGCACGTTCTTCTCGGGGCACAGGATCGACGCGGTCTCGGCCATGAAGTGCACGCCGCAGAACACGATCGTCTCCGCATCGACCGCAGCCGCGGCCCTACGCGAGAGGCCGAGCGAGTCGCCGACGTAGTCGGCCACGTCCTGCACCTCGGGCACCTGGTAGTTGTGCGCGAGGATCACCGCGCGGCGCTCGCCCGCCAGCGCGCGCACCTCCGCGTGCAACTCCTCGATCTCGTGGGGGGTCAGGCTGGGGGCCGCGGCCTGTGCGGGGGCCATCGGCAGTGTGGGTGCCATGGGCAGGTTCATGGCTGGGCCTCCATGATCAGCGAGAGGTCGAGGGCGGGCGCGGAGTGGGTCAGCGCGCCCATCGAGATCCATTCTATCCCCGTCTCCGCGAGCGGCCGGAGCGTCTGCAGCGTCACGCCGCCGCTCGCCTCGAGCTGCGCCCTGCCCGCCACCTGCGCGACCGCGGCGCGCAGCTGCGACTCGTCCATGTTGTCAAGCAAGAGGCGCGGCGCGCCCACGGCGAGCGCCTGCTCGATCTCGTTCGGTTCGCGCACCTCGACCTCGAGCGTGCCCGCCAGCTCGGGCGCCGCCGCGCGCGCGCGCTCGATCGCCTGCGCGATCCCGCCGGCCGCCGCGATGTGGTTCTCCTTGATCAGGATCGCGTCGTACAGCCCCGCGCGGTGGTTGGTGGCGCCGCCGGCCGCCACCGCGGCCTTCTCCAGCGCGCGTAGTCCTGGAGTCGTCTTGCGCGTGTCCAGCACGCGCGCGCCCGTGCCCTGCACCTCGCGCGCCGCGCGCGCGGACAGCGTGGCTACGCCTGACAGGTGCGCCAGGAAGTTCAGCGCGGTGCGCTCGCCGCTCAGCAGCGCGCGGGCGCGCCCGGAGATCAACAGCACGGGCCCGCCTTCCTCGCGCCACTGCCCCTCCTGCACCAGGCGCTCGAAGCGCGCGTCGGGGTCCAGCAGCAAGAACACGGTCTCAGCCGCCTGCAGGCCGTAGATCACGCCCGGCGCCTTCTGCGTGATCAGCGCGCGGCCGCGCGCCTCCTCGGCGACGCTCGCAACCGTGGTCACGTCGCCGGTGCCGATGTCCTCGTCCAGCGCCCGCTTCACGAGCGCGGTCAACTCGTCCACCGCTATCCGCCCGAGGACGCCGTCTGGAGCAGGTACGCACGCACGAATCCATCAAGATCTCCATCGAGCACCCGTTGCACGTCGCCCATCTCATGGCCCGTGCGCGTGTCCTTGACGAGCGTGTACGGATGCAGGACGTAGGAGCGGATCTGCGAGCCGAAGTTGACGTCCTGCGCCTCGCCCTTCTCGCGCGCGATCTCCTCCTGGCGTTCGCGCTCCTTGCGTTCGAGCAGCTTCGCGCGCAGCATCGCCATCGCGGTCGCGCGGTTGGAGGACTGCGAGCGCTCGTTCTGGCACTGCACCACGATGCCCGTCGGGCGGTGCGTGATGCGCACCGCCGAGTCGGTCTTGTTGACGTGCTGGCCGCCCGCGCCCGACGCGCGGTAAGTGTCCACCTGCAGGTCGTCCTCGTTGATCTCGATCTCGCCCGTGTCCTTGACCACCGGCGCCACCTCCACGCCCGCAAAGCCCGTGTGGCGGCGGTGCGCGGAGTCGAACGGCGACAGGCGCACCAGCCGGTGCACGCCGCGCTCGGCGCCGAACAGCCCGTAGGCGTTCTCGCCGGACGCGCGGAACGTCGCCGACTTGATGCCCGCTTCCTCGCCCGCGCTCGCCTCCAGCAGCTCGACCTCGAAGCCGCGGCGTTCGGCCCAGCGCATCAGCATCCGCAGCACCATCTCCGCCCAGTCCTGCGCGTCGGTCCCCCCCGCGCCCGCGTTGACGGTCACGAGCGCGTCGCCGGAGTCATAGCGCCCGGAGAACAGCCGCTGCTCCTCGAGCGTCGCCAAACGCTCCTCCACCGAGGCGATCTGCTCGTCCACCTCGCCCTCCAGCGAGCTGTCCTCGGCAGCCATCTCCGCGAGGCCATCCAGGTCCTCCACGTCGGACTTCAGCGCGCTGAACATCTCCAGGCGCCGCGACGCGCGGGAATGCTCGGCCGACACAGCCGCCGCGCGCTCGGAGTCATCCCAGAAGCCCTCCGCTCCCATCTCGCCCTCGAGCGCCGCCACGCGCTCGGCCAGCGCAGGCGGGTCAAAGATAATCCGAGAGCAGCTTCATCTGCTCACGGATTGCAGCCAAGCGCTGAGGGGTCGACTCGCTGGGGGCGGCTGTGGCCATGCCCCCACGCTATCAGCGCGCGTGGTCGCGGCCGGCGGCCCTCCGTGGCCGGGCGGGCCTCCGTGGCCGGACGGGCCTCCGTGGCCGGACGGGCACCGCGACACAGTTGTTCCGTTGAAAGCTCTGTATAGCCATGGCGATACAGGCGAGCCGCGAGGTCAAGTGGCTGTGAGCGTGAACTTCGCCGAGGCCCCCAGGAACGGCTTTCCGGAGCTGTCCTTCGGCGCCAGATAGCCGCACACCAGGTAGCTGCCCGGACCTGCCGTGCCTTTGAACACGGTGATCGTTCCGTGCCAGTCGAACGAGCCGTGGAAGTTGCTGGGGTTGGCCGGAAAGCGCTGCGGGGCGCTGGGCGTCGCGGGAATCGGCTGGAGCTGGCTCACGCCTTTGCGAACCATCTCCTTGCCACCGGTCGCGGCGCACTGCGCGTGTGTGCCGAGTTGGTAGAACACCGTCAGGGCGGCGTGCTTGCTCGAGCTCCCCGACACGTTGACCGTGAAGCCTTCGCTTTCCGCGCTGGCGAGGCTCAGCGCGAGCGGACTGACGACCAGCTTGAGCTGCTCCGCCGCCGACGCGCTCGCGGCGGCGGATAGAAGCACGGCGGCGGTGAGCATCAGCGTTCCCGTCAGGCGAGCGGCGTGACGCCGGCGGTGCGCTCTGTGGCGGGCAGATCGTCGGTCGGCTCGGGTCTGCATCGACTCCTCCTCTACGGGCGTCACGATTTGTAATCGCGGTCAGTGAATCTGGCGCGAGGCTAGCACCCGGGCCTCACCAGAGCACGAGCGCGCGAGCGCGACCTGCTCGAGCAGGTCGTCTGGGGCCTTGAGCTTCCCGGAAGCTCGCTTGATCGCGATCTCCCAGATGCTCGCCGCGCTCACATACGCCGGCTCCGCGCCAGCGCTGAGAACGTCGCGCGCGACCTACACCGTGTCCTGAACATGCCCGCAGTCCTTGACGTCATATTCGGATGCGCAATAGGTCTGCGCCTGCCACTTGGCTTTGAATCCCTTGACGAACTGCGTCAGCGCACGCCGCTTGCTCGACGCGCTGTGATGCCCGGCCACGACGCTCCTTTGGATTCGCTGTGACAGGAGGCTCACTTCCACCCGGAGCAGAAGATCCGCGACGGTCTCGCCCGAGTCGCGCAGGAAGGCCTCGAATTCTCTGCGCTTGTGAAACTGCTGGCTGCGTATGTGGTCGAACTTCTTCCTGACTTCGGCCGCGGAGACGCTCACGTTCCGCGCCTGAGCTTCGCCCTTCACCCAGTCGAAGGAGATCAGGAAGTCGAGCACCTCGCCCCGCAATTCCGTGGCGCTGGCAGCGTGGTGCCCCTTGACCGGCGGCCCTTCGTTCTTCGTTGCGACCGTCAGCCAGTGCGTGTAGGTCGCGCCCGTTATCGCGTCCGAGCTGACGCACACGAGAACCTGTTCAGGTGCTGGTTCCGCGCTGGCGGCCGGGGCGGGAGCCGACGGCACGGCGCCCGCCGACGGAGGCGCGGCAGACGGCGGACACGCCGAGGATGGGATGTCGGCTCCGCTCGAGCCGACGCTCGCCACCAGCAGCACCACCAGCGCCGCCAACGCCAGCAGCGCTACGGGCCGCACTGCTACGCGCCGTGGCACTTCTTGAACTTCTTACCCGATCCGCACCAGCAGGGGTCGTTGCGCCCGACCTGGTGCTCGTCGTCGAGCACGCGCTGCTCGACCACCGGCAGCGCTTCCATCTCCGGCCCGTCTTCGCCGAAGGCACCTTGGGCGGCGCCCGTGCCGAGCCCTGCGGCGGCAGCGGCTGCGGCGAGCGCGCCGGAGCCGGCGGCGCTGTGGCCGCCCGAGTAGGACACGCGGCCCGCGCGCGTGGAGCTGCCGGCAGCGGAGAACGGCGCTATCGGAGCCGCACCCGCGCCGCCGCCTCCGTTCTGGGTGGGCGGGCCGTCAATATTGACCTGCACGTTGAAGATCATGCGCGCGTAGTCCGACCACACGCTGTTCATGAGGTCGCCGAACAGCGTGAACGCTTCGTTCTTGTACGCCACCAGCGGGTCGATCTGGGCGAAGCCGCGCAGGTGGATGCCCTCGCGCAGGTAGTCCATGTCGAACAGGTGCTCGCGCCAGCGTTCGTCGATCGTCTGCAGCAGCAGGAAGCGCTCGAGCGCTTCCATCAACTCCTTGCCCAGCGCCTCTTCGCGCGCGTTGTAGCGCTCGAGCGCCTCCTCCACGATGCGATCGCTCAGCGAGCTGCGATCGACCGTGTCGCTTTTCAGCTCCTCGCTGCCGATGTCCAGCGGGAAGAACTGGCCGAGCGCCGTGAACAGGCCGTCCATGTCCCAGTCCTCGAGGAAGTCGCCCGGCGTGTACTGGTCGATCGTGCGCTCGATCACTTTGACGACTTCTTCGCGCGCCTCATCGCCGATGCTCTTGCCTTCCAGCACCTCGTCGCGGTACTTGTAGATCACGCGCCGCTGCTCGTTCATCACGTCGTCGTACTCGAGCACGCGTTTGCGGATCAGGAAGTTCTGCTCCTCGACCTTCTTCTGCGCTTTTTCGATCTGTTTGGAGAGCATGCCCGCCTCGATCGGTTCCTCGTTGCCCTCCTCGTCGACGCCGCCGAGTTTGTCGAGGATGCGGTAGATGCGATCGCCCGCGAACAGCCTCACGAGGTCGTCCTCGGCCGACAGGAAGAAGCGCGACTCGCCCGGGTCGCCCTGGCGCCCTGCGCGCCCGCGCAGCTGGTTGTCGATGCGCCTTGACTCGTGGCGCTCGGTGCCGCAGATGAACAGGCCGCCTGCCGCCACCACGGTCGCGCGCGCGTCCGCCAGCTTGCGCTCGACCTCCGGCAGGATCTCCTTCATGCGCCGCTCATACGCCTCCGCGTCCTCGCGCTCGACGCCTTCCCGCGCGAGCTGCTGCGCGGCCAGGTGCTCGGGATTGCCGCCGAGCTTGATGTCCACACCACGTCCCGCCATGTTCGTGGCGATCGTCACCGCGCCCGGCTGACCCGCCTCTGCGACCGTCTCGGCCTCGAGCGCCGCGTGCTCGGGCTTGGCGTTCAGGACCGTGTGCTTGATCCCGCGCTTCTTCAGCCGCTCGCCCAGCAGCTCCGAGACCTCCACCGAGATCGTCCCCACGAGCACCGGCTGGCCGACCTCGTGGCGCGCGGCGATCTCTTTGACGACCGCGTTCCACTTGCCCTCCTTGGTCTTGTAGACCTGATCGTTGCGGTCCTCGCGCACCATCTCCTGGTTCGTCGGGATCTGCACCACCGGCAGCTCGTAGATCTTCATGAACTCCGTCGCCTCCGTCAGCGCCGTGCCGGTCATGCCCGCGAGCTTGTCGTACAACCGGAAGTAGTTCTGGTAGGTGATCGTCGCCAGCGTCTGGTTCTCCTCCTGGACCGACACCGCCTCCTTCGCCTCGACCGCCTGGTGCAGGCCCTCCGACCAGCGCCTGCCGTCGAGGATGCGCCCCGTGAACTCGTCGATGATCTTGACCTCGCCGTCGATCACCGCGTAGTCCACGTCCCTCTTGTAAAGCGCCTGTGCACGCAGCGACTGGATCAGGTGATTGACCAGATGGCCGTTCTCGGCGCGGTACAGGTGGTCGATGCCGAGGAAGCGCTCGGCCTTGGCCACGCCCTGCTCGGTGATCGCGACCGTCTTCTGCTTCTCGTCGATCTCGAAGTCGAAGTCCGCCACGAACTGCTTCTTCGTGCGCGGGTCCATGCCTTCGGGCGTCTCGCCGACCTTCATCTGCGGCGCCAACCGCGCGAACTTCACGTACAGGTCGGCCGCCTGTTCTGGCGCTCCGGAGATGATCAGCGGCGTTCGCGCCTCGTCGATCAGGATGTTGTCGACCTCGTCCACGATCGCGAAGTAGTGCCCGCGCTGGACCTTTTCGGCGAGGTCCTTGGCCATGTTGTCGCGCAGGTAGTCGAAGCCGAACTCCGAGTTGGTGCCATACACCACGTCGCATGCGTACGAGCGCTGCTTCTCCTCGTAGGCCTGCATGTTCTGCAGCACCCCCACGGTCACGCCCACCGCGTCGTAGATCGGGCTCATCCATTCGGCGTCGCGTCGCGCCAGGTAGTCGTTGACGGTGACCACGTGCACGCCCTTGCGCTCGCGCGGGCTGCCCTCCGGCGCGTCCGGGTCTGCGTCTCGCACCGCCAGCGAGTTGAGCACCACCGCGAGCGTCGCCGTCAGCGTCTTGCCCTCGCCGGTCTTCATCTCCGCGATCTGGCCCTCGTGCAGCGCCATGCCGCCGATCATCTGCACGTCGAAGTGGCGCATGCCCATCGTGCGCTTGCCCGTCTCGCGCACGATCGCAAAGCACTCCGGCAGCAGCGCATCGAGCGAGTCACCGTCGCTCGCCCGCTCGCGCAACGCGTCCATCCGCCCGCGCAGCTCGGCGTCGCTGTCGTGTTCGAGCTCAGCCTCGAACGCCTCGATCAGCGCCACGCGCTTCTGATAGGTCTTGAACTTCTTCGCCTCGCCGACGTTCAGCGCGCGGTCCAGCAGGGAGGGCATGCGCCAAGGATAGCTCCCGCGGGCTCAGCGCCGAGCAGCAGCCCGAGGCTCCCGCGGGGCGCAAGCCGGCGCTCGCTCGGGGCGGGCGCCCGACGGGAGCTGAGCCCGCGGTCTAAATCAGGCCCGGCGGCCCCGCGAAGCCCTCGGTGGCCGGGCGCAGCGCCTCGGCGACGATCACCGGGGACGCGGCGCGCATGGCTGCGCGCGTGGCGATGGCGTGAGCCTCGCGACGGTGGCGCAGTTTGTCGCGGTGACGCTTGACCTGCCGCGCGAGCTCGTCGACCATCAGGTTCAGTGAGTGCAGCATGTCCGGAGAGGCGTCGCTGGCGCGCAGCGTGACGCCCTTCAGGTACAGCGTCCCCTCAGCCACGTGACAGTCCGCCACGCGCGGGTTCGGCTCCTTGAAGATCTCGATCTCCAGGCGCGCGAGGTCTGAGACCTGTCGCGCGACCTTCGTCAGACGCTTCTCCGCGTGCGTGCGGAGCTCGTCGGTGACCGGGACGTTGCGGCCCTTGATGTCGATTTGCATCGAGGCTCCTTCGGTCGGACTTGGTCTGGTCTTGTTTCTGATGCTACGCCCGCACGCGGCGGATGTAAATGGCCCTTGGACGAAATGTTGCCGCCGCAATTTGCGAGCTATCGGGACGCCACGCAGTCACCGGGACGTGCTACTATGACTGTTGTCATAGTCTCACTTTCCGTGAGGGGGTCCGCTTCGGCGGGCCCTTTCGCGTTAAGCCGGCGGACCGCCCGTGGCCGACCGTGGGTGCTGGGCCGTGGACCGCTCAGCTGCGCCGGCGCAGGCTGGCCAGGATGCCGCCGTGGCCCGCGATCGCGCCGATCAGAATCGACTCACGCGCGACGTCGGTGCCCGGGAAGACGATGCTCTCGCGTAGCTGCGCGCCCGCACCCACGCTCGCACCGTCGCCGAGCACGATCGGGCCCATCAGGCGCACGCCCTCACCGATGCGCACGTCGTGCCCGATCCACACCGGCCCCTCGACCTCCGTGTCGGGCCTCAATGGAGACCCGCCCGCGCCTCCAGCGACGATCACCCCCGGGCCGATCTCCTCGCCGTCGATCCGCAGATGCAGCTCGCCGCGCAGCGCGTCGAAGGTCCCCTGTCTGAGCTCGCTCAGCGAGCCGACGTCGTTCCAGTACTCGCGCACCTCGTGGATGTGGAAGGGCACGTCGTTCTCGAGCAGCGCCGGAAACACGTCCTGGGCCCAGTCCACGAAGGGCCGCGCGGGGAAGTAGTCGAAGATCCGCGGGTCGAACATGTAGATGCCGCAGTTGCCCAGGTCCGACAGCGCCTCATCGGGCGCTGGCTTCTCCTGAAAGCCCGTGATCCGACCGTCGCGATCGTGCAGCACCACTCCATACTCTCTCGTGTCCGCCACCTGCTTGACCGCCAGCGTGGCGATCCCCCCCGCCTCCCGGTGCCTGGCGACGAACGCCCCCAGGTCGATGTCCGTGAGCGCGTCGCCGGAGATCACCAGGAACGGCTCATCGCCGAAGAAGTCCGCGCAGCCCCGCACGCCCCCCGCCGTGCCCAGCAGCTCCTCCTCGAAGCGGTAGGACAGCCGCTGCCCGAAGTACTCGCGGATCGAGTCCGGGAAGTAGTGCAGGTTGGCGATCACC
Source organism: Solirubrobacteraceae bacterium (assembly GCA_050012835.1). Taxonomy (GTDB): domain Bacteria; phylum Actinomycetota; class Thermoleophilia; order Solirubrobacterales; family Solirubrobacteraceae; genus Palsa-744. The sequence continues at coordinate 17,440 of JBEKGK010000063.1, forward strand.
TCGTCGAAGCCGTGCCGCTCGAGCAGCTCGACGATGTGCTCCATCACCGGCCGGTCCAGCACCGGCACCATCGGCTTGGTGATCTCGTACGTCAGCGGGCGCAGGCGCGTGCCAAGCCCCGCCGCCAAGACCATCGCTCTCATCGACGCGCCCTGATCAGTATCGGTAGTGGTCCGGCTTGTACGGGCCGTCAACGGGCACGCCGATGTAGGCGGCCTGCTCGTCGGTGAGCCGCGTGAGCTTCACGCCGAGCGCGTCGAGATGCAGGCGCGCGACCTTCTCGTCCAGGTGCTTGGGCAGCACGTACACGCGCTTCTCGTACTCGTCGTTCTTGGTGAACAGCTCGATCTGCGCGATCGTCTGGTTGGAGAAGGAGTTGCTCATCACGAAGCTCGGGTGCCCGGTGGCGTTGCCGAGGTTGAGCAGGCGACCCTCCGAGAGCATGATGATCGCGTGGCCGTCGGGGAACACCCACTTGTCGACCTGCGGCTTGATGTTCACGCGCTCGATGCCCTCGATCCGCGACAGGCCGGCGATGTCGATCTCGTTGTCGAAGTGCCCGATGTTGCCGACGACCGCCTGGTGCTTCATGCGCGCCATGTCCTGCGCCTTGATGATGTCCTTGTTGCCGGTCGTGGTGATGAAGATGTCCGCACTTGAGATCACGTCCTGCAGCGTCTTGACCTCATAGCCCTGCATCGCGGCCTGCAGCGCGCAGATCGGGTCGATCTCGGTGATGATCACGCGTGCACCCTGGCCGCGCAGGGATTCGGCACAGCCCTTGCCGACGTCGCCGAAGCCGCACACGACCGCGACCTTGCCGCCGATCATCACGTCGGTGGCACGGTTGATGCCATCGATCAGCGAGTGCCGGCAGCCGTAGAGGTTGTCGAACTTGGACTTGGTGACCGAGTCGTTGACGTTGATCGCCGGGAACAGCAGCTCGCCGGCCTCGACCATCTCGTACAGACGGTGTACGCCCGTGGTGGTCTCCTCGGTGACGCCTTTGATGCCTTCGCCGATCCGCGTCCAGCGCTGCGGGTCCTCGGCCAAAGAGCTCGTCAGCACCGACAGGATCACCTGGTACTCCTCGGAGTCGGCGTCCGTCGGCGCGGGCACGGCTCCGGCCATCTCGTACTCGGTGCCCTTGTGCACGAGCAATGTCGCATCGCCGCCGTCGTCGAGGATCATGTTCGGCCCCGGTTCGCCGTCCGGGCCCTCCTGCGGCCAGCGCAGCACCTGCTCGGTGCACCACCAGTACTCCTCGAGCGTCTCGCCCTTCCACGCGTACACCGGCACGCCGCGCGGATCCTCGGGGGTGCCCTCCGGCCCGACCGCGACCGCTGCGGCGGCGTGGTCCTGCGTGGAGAAGATGTTGCAGCTGCACCAGCGCACCTCCGCGCCGAGCGCCGTCAGCGTCTCGATCAGCACGGCCGTCTGGATGGTCATGTGCAGCGAGCCGGTGATGCGCGCGCCGCGCAGCGGCTGCGCGTCGGCGTACTCGGCCCGGATCGCCATCAGGCCCGGCATCTCGTGCTCGGCGAGCGTGATTTCCTTGCGGCCGAAATCCGCAAGCGAGAGGTCGGCGACCTTGAAGTCGGCGCTGAGCGTGGCTGTGGGGGTCACTGCTGACATGGCGAATCCTCCTGTCGGTCAGTGAGCGCCCTTGCTGCATAGGTGACAGGCCGAGCGTGGCGGATTACAGCCCGTCGCAGCGCTCCTCGGCCGCCTCGGACCGTAGCACACGGCCCCGCCCGGCTAGCGTTCAGCGAGCGCGGACTTGAGTTCGTCGAGGACCTTCACGGGGCCGGGGTCGACTCCCCGCAGCGCTGCGAGATAGATCGACACGAGGTCCCCCAGCAGCACGAGCGAGATCACGCGCTCGATCGCGGTCTGTCCGCGCGTCTCCAGGCGGAAGCTGGCTGCGGCGTTGCCGGCGATCAGCCGCTCGGTCAGCTCCATGCGCTCCTTCAGGCGCGGGTGAGCGTCAGAGTCGTCGAGGAACACGGCCGAGAAGCGTCCGAGCTCCGCCGCCCCCTCCCAGCCGACGATCTCGTTGTGGTCGAGCTCGGGAAGTTCGTTGGAGAAGGCCGGCTGCTTTGCGTTCTCGTTGATCTGGGTCTTCCATCGGTAGGCGATCGGGTTCGTGAGGCCCGCTCCGGCGACCACCGGCGTCGTACCCGAGAGTCCGCGTGCGACGGTCTTTGCGAGCGAGTCCTCGGGCGCGTCGGGGCCCCACTCGGCGACCAGCTGCTCTGTGTGCGATGCCGCCACGTCGATCTCCGAGGTCAGCCGCGGACCGGCGCCGCACAGCGCGGCGACCTCGAGCGAGGCGACGATCATGTACGCAACCGCCGCCCGCGGCTGGAAACCGCTTGGCAGCGGGATCACCGGCACACCGTCCGCGCGCGCCATCTCGGCCAGGCGCCCGCCGGTGGTCACGACCGTGCGCTTGGCACCGAGCGCACCCGCGGACTCGTAGCACGCGAGCGTCTCCTCGGTGTCACCGGAGTAGCTCGCGCACAGCACCATCGTGTCGGGCGTGGTCCACGGCGGAAGCCCGTAGGCGCGGGTGACGAAGATCGGGCGCGAGGCGTGGTCGCCCATCGCCGCGCGTGCCAGCGCGCCGCCGATCGCCGAGCCGCCCATGCCCGCTACGACCAGGCCCGCGGTCGTGTCCCAGTCCTGCATGATCGCCGACTCCACGCGCCACAGCGCGTCGCGCAGATGCTCGGGCAGCGCCAGCACGTCGCCCAGCTGCCCGGAGGGATCCACTCGGGCGATGCTCTCGCGCGAGAGCTCCTCGGCGGTGGGTGTCGCGGTCGCGCCGCCGTCGCTCATCTGCTGCTCGCCTCCTGTGGTGCTGTGGTAGCTGCGTTCATGGACACTCGCAGTCTTTCGCGTTTTTCGTGTGATCGCGCGGTCCGAGCCTAGAACCCGATCGCGCCGTCGGGCAGTTCGACACCAGGGAAGATACGCGCCCCACGCGTGATCACGTTGTGCGCCCCCACGACCACCCCGTCGCCGAGCACCGCTCCACCGGTGATGCTGGTGCCGTCGCCCACGCGGCAGCCGGCCGCCAGGATGCAGTCGCGCAGCTGGCAGCCCTCCCCGATCTGGGTGCCCTCGAGCACCACCGCGCGCTCGACGGTGGAGCCGGCGCCCACGGACACGTCCTGCGCGAGCACCACCAGGCTGCCGACGTGCGCTCCCTGCGCCACGTGCACGCCGCGCTCGAGCAAAGCCGGGGGAATCACCCTGCCATGCGCGTGCGCGCCCTCGTC